>JALELV010000078.1 GCA_022768545.1 Oscillospiraceae bacterium | reverse complement strand
CGAGAAATTGCGAGGTAAAAAGTAATGTGTGGATTGATGTTAGTTAGGCCATGTAAACTTTATGCAGAACAAGTAATGTCATACAAAGAAGAAATGTCACAAAATGGGGATAGCTTTGACGGTTGTGCAGGACTTGAAGATGTCTATTCATTTGATGAATGGATTGATTTTGAAGGAAGATTAAGAAAAAAGTATAAAACTGGATATGTTCCATCAGAAGTGTTTTTAGCGGTAAGACAAAGTGACAAATTTCTTGTCGGAATGATTGATTTTCGTCACCCATTATCGGATTTTCTTAAAAATTATGGGGGCAATATTGGATATAGTATTCGTCCATCAGAAAGGCAAAAAGGGTACGCGTCTGAAATGCTAAAACTGGTTTTGCCCATTTGTCGCGACTTCGGAGAAAGTAAGGTTTTATTAACCTGCGATAAAGGAAATGTAGCTTCACAAAGAACGATTATTAAAAATGGTGGGATGTTGGAGAACGAAATTTCTGATACAGTAGGTTTAAGTAAAAGTGGAATAATACAAAGATATTGGATTTCATTATAACATCTTTCAACAATTCCTCGTCTGGGAGATAGCAAAGCCAGCCGAGCCAGTCAACGGCATTTTCACGGCAACGCTGACAGAGCGTATAACACACTACACCTTGCTTCGCAAAGTCGTGTGCCAAGGGGCAAGCCCCTTTGGATTCCCCAGACAACAAAACAGGCGGTATGCTGCCCTCTCCAGGAGTATACCGCCGTTTGTTGTCAGCAGCCCGTTTCACGGTCTGTTTTCGCCCTTTGTAAAGTTTGGCGCAGGCTATTTTAGGCCATCCGGCCGGTCCGCCCGGCCGGGGCCAAGAATAGGCAGTTTTTATTGCAGAGCAATCAAAATGGCCGCAGATTGTTTCAGACCCTGCGGCCCGCCCTTTTTGACCGGGGGTCATGAAAAGCAATCTGCGGCCAGGAGATGGGGCATCCTCTGTTTCAAGGATAAAAAGGCGCTGTTTAAAAGTCAAGAACTATGAAATTAATAAGCGGGCTTTGGCCGAGGGGGGAAAAAGCCTTTTTCCGGGCAGAAAAAACGCCGCCCCCGGGCGCGGCGGGGCGGCATCTGAAAAGGACGGAGCGGGGCTTCAGCGGATAAAATTGGTGCGTAAGCGGGGTTCTTCCTCCGGCAGAGGCACCCCGGCGGCGCGGCCTGCCTCGATGCATTTGAGCATCCAGGCCATGTTTTTCCCCAGGGTGCGCATGATCTGAAGGCCCTCTTCATCCTTCTGTACGTCCTCCGGAGAGCTGCCGTGCACCATGTTCCAGTACTGGGAGGGGGCCATGGGCATGCCGGAGATGGAAAAGTATTTGTTCAGCTGGTCCAGAGCGGCGGTGGTGCCGGCCCGCCGGGCGGAGACCACGGCAGCCCCTACCTTGTGGGAAAAACCGGTCCCGGCGTAAAAGAGGCGGTCCAAAAAGGCGCTGAAAGAGCCGTTGGCCGAGGCGTAATACACCGGAGAGCCCAGAACCAGGCCATCCGCGTCCTCCAGCTTATCCAGCACGGTGTTGACAGGGTCATCTCCAAAAACGCAGCGGTGCTGGTTGACGGCGCACCGCCCGCAGCCGATGCAGCCCCGGACGGGACGGGCACAGACGTGGATGAGCTCCGTTTCGATCCCTTCCAGAACAAGCTGTCTTTCCACCTCGGCAAGGGCGGTATAGGTGCATCCCCGGGCGCGGGGGCTTCCGTTGAGCAAAAGAACTTTCATGACAGATCCCTCCCTGAAATTTGGATGTTTATACAGAGGCCGGCCGCCACATCAGGCGGTTTTCTTTGATGCAGGGTTCCAGCTCTCCCCGGTCCCGCAGGCAGGACAGACAGGAGCGGACAGTACTTCCCACCAGCACGTATTGAGTGAGGTCCATCATCAGGCCATAATGGTCAAAAACCGCCTTCAAAATATCGTCAAAGGCGATGGGCCGGGAGCAGACCTCCCGCAGGAGCGCCAGAACCTCCATCACCTTGGCGCGGTTGAGCTTTGCAAGCGGACGGATGTCCTCTGTGGGTGCGGCGTGGGAGGGGATAAAGAGGCGCCCCTTTAGCTGCTCCACCCGGTCGAGGGAGGTGAGATATCCCTCCACATCGTATAAAAAGCCGATATGGTATTTTTGAAGCACCGCCTCGCTGGAAAGGCTGTCGGCCAAAAACCAAACGTCGTCCGGGGTCCGGAAAGCCGCCATGGCAAAGGAATGCCCGTCCAGACGCGCCATCTCCATCCCCTCCGGTAAAACTTCCGGGGTGAGGGGGAGGGCAGAGCTCTCCCTTGCCATCAGAAATTTATTCCGCAGCTCCCGAAACGGAAACCCGCCGTACAAAAAAGAAGGCTCCAAAAATGGATGGCAGGTAAAATCCGCCTCCGCTCCCGGCGCATAGACAGGGCAGTTTAAGCGCTCCTGCAGGATGCGGCAGCCGCCGATGTGGTCGGCGTGGGAATGGGTGCAGAGGATGAGCTTTGCGGTCCAGCCGTTCTGTCCCAAGATCTTTTGAATTTTCCGTCCGGTGTCCTTGTCGTTTCCCGCGTCGATAAGGCAGACGCCGTTTTCGGAAAAACGATAGACGCCGATCTTGGCGGGGCAGTCGATGTAATAGGTGCGGGGCCCGGCCTGGATAAGTTCGTACACGGCGGCATTCCTCCCGATATGGTTTTAGACCCGCGGATCCGGCGGCATCTTTCCCTTTTCTATAGTGTAACACATAAACGGCGCCGGGTTAAACCCCTTTTGCGCCCTGTATAAGAGTTTTTTTGAGCCTTTCCCTTGGCAAAGCAGGAGCTTTGGTATACAATAAAACGGCAAAAAAGAACGCGGGCGCCGCGGGAAACGGAGCGCATACAGCATGGATAAACGGTTTAACACCATCGGAATTGTGGGAATGGGGCTCATCGGAGGCTCCCTCGCCATGGCGGTCAAGGAATGTACCGGGTGCCGGGTGCTCGTCTGGGATAAAGACCCGAAGGCGGTGGAAAAGGCGCTTTCCTCCGGCGCGGCGGACTGCGGGGACGGAGACCTTTCGGAGTGCGGCCTGATCTTTTTGGCCTTGTACCCCGGCGCGGCGGCGGAGTATCTGGAAGAGCACATCGGCCAGGTGCGCCCCGGCGCGGTGGTAACCGACCTGTGCGGGATCAAGCGTTTTGTCTGCGCCCGCCTGGCTCCCCTGTGCCGGGGACGGGGCGTGCATTTTATCAGCGCGCACCCCATGGCGGGGCGGGAGACCAGCGGTTTTGACAGCGCCCTTCCCACCCTGTACCGGGGGGCCAGCGTGGTGCTTGCCCTGGACGGGGAAGAGGACGGGAAGGCGGTTGAGGCCCTGGAGGGCTTTTTCTATGCGCTTGGCTTCGGCCGGGTGGTCCGGTCTGACCCGGACACCCACGACGAGATCATCGCCTACACCTCTCAGCTGGCCCACATCCTCTCCAGCGCTTACATCCAAAACCCCCTTGCCACCCGGTTCAGCGGCTTTACCGGCGGCAGCTTTCAGGACCTGACGCGGGTCTCCCGCCTCAACTGCAGCATGTGGGGGGAGCTTTTTGAGCGCAACCGGGATAAGCTCTGCGACCAGCTGGATCTGCTGATCGAAAAGCTGATCGATTATAAAAAAGCCCTTCGGGACGGCGACCGGGAAGAGCTTTTCCGTCTGATGGAGACGGGAACGGAGATCAAAAACCGGCTGCTGAGCGAACTGAAAAATCCGGAATGACGCCGGGCGACGAAGCGGGCCTGGACGCCTTTGGGCAGGGGCGGCGTGTTTCTTTTTGAGACACGCCGCCCCTGCGTTTTTATAAAAAAGTGAAAGCGGGACTGACAAAAGAATTTCAGAGGAAAACAGAGAATTTTAGAGAAAGTATAAGCATTTTGCACGATAAAGAAGGAAATTACGGATAAAACTCATGAAAACGTCAGAATTTAAGGAAAATTGCGAAAAAAATATTGACATTAGGTGCGCTTATGCTATAGTAATACCGTTGTCTTTCCGGGGTGTCCCGGAAGGGCCGTGCATCTGTGCAGCCACGGCCGGGGGAGCCCGGCAAAAAATGAATCAACACCTGTCCATGGCGCCGCCTAATAACGAACTGTACCGGGATGCCTCATTCTGAAAGTTACGATTAGATCAAAGCCTTTTGCGGGAAGCGGCGTAAACGCCAGGTGGGTCGACAAGGTTTTATACTGCGCGGTAAATTCCCGGTCCGTGCACCGCAGACGGACACTCAGAAGGGGCGCGAAAGTGCACAGCTTATGCTTCTTCTGGCCGAATTTTACTTGTGAGACTTCAAAATCCGCAAAGGGGGATGCATTCATGAGCCAGAGCACCATCATCAGTCTTCGCGACATCGTCGTCGAGTTTGACGGCGAACGTGTATTGGAAGGGCTTGACCTGGACATACACGACAAGGAATTCGTCACCTTTTTGGGGCCGTCCGGTTGTGGAAAAACAACCACTCTCCGAATTATCGGAGGCTTTGTGGCGCCCAAAGAAGGGGACGTTTTTTTTGAGGGAAAGCGCATCAACGACCTTCCGCCTTATAAGCGCCAGGTGAACACCGTGTTTCAGCGCTACGCCCTTTTCCCGCATTTAAATGTATTCGAAAATGTGGCCTTCGGCCTCAAGATCCAGAAGCTTCCGGAGAAGGAGATCCGCCCCCGGGTACTGGAAATGCTGGAACTTGTGGGCCTCAAAGGCTTTGAAAAGCGCGGCGTCAACCAGCTTTCCGGCGGGCAGCAGCAGCGGGTGGCTATCGCCAGGGCTCTGGTGAACCACCCCAAGGTGCTGCTGCTGGACGAGCCGCTGGGCGCGCTGGACCTCAAGCTGCGCAAGGAGATGCAGATCGAGCTGAAAAAGATCCAGCAGAGTTTGGGGATCACCTTTATCTATGTGACCCACGACCAGGAGGAGGCGCTCACCATGAGCGATACCGTGGTGGTGATGAAGGACGGGGATATCCAGCAGATCGGCACCCCGGAGGATATTTACAACGAGCCGCAGAATGCCTTCGTGGCGGATTTTATCGGGGAGAGCAACATTGTCCCGGGTATTATGAAGAAGGATTTCCTGGTGGAGTTTGCCGGGCGGGAGTTTGAATGTGTCGATTCCGGTTTTGCGCCTATGGAGCAGGTGGACGTGGTGGTGCGCCCGGAGGATATCAAAGTAGTGCCCACCATTGCGGGGCATATCACCGGCATTGTGGAAAACGTGACCTTCAAGGGCGTACATTTTGAAATGGAGGTCTCCGCCTGCGGGAGCCGCTGGCTGATCCACTCCACCCAGAGCGAAGCCGTGGGCTCCGCCATCGGGATGGTGATCGGGCCGGAGGACATCCACATCATGAAAAAGATGGAGGAATAAGCCGATGAGATCGAAATATTCCGCCTTTGCCGCCGTGCCCTATTATGTCTGGATGGCGCTGTTTACCGTGGCGCCTCTGGCTATGGTGGCGGTGTTTGCCTTTACCGACGAAAGCGGCGCTTTTACCATGGAACATATCTCCCGGGTAGGGGAGTACACCAATGTGCTGGTGCGCTCCGTGTGGCTTGCAGCCATCGCCACCGCCATCTGCCTGGTGGTCGCCTACCCGCTGGCCTATATCATGTCCCGTCAGAGTGGGGCAAAGCAGCGCACCATGGTCATGCTCATCATGCTGCCCATGTGGATGAACTTTTTGCTGCGCACCTATGCCTGGATGACGATTTTGGAGAAAAACGGGCTGATCAACCGCTTTTTCGGCCTCTTCGGCATAGGCCCTTTCGACATGATCAACACCTCCGGGGCGGTGGTGCTGGGCATGGTGTACAACTACCTGCCCTTCATGATCCTGCCTCTCTATACCATCATGGTGAAAATTGACGACCGTGTGATCGAAGCGGCCCAGGATCTGGGCGCCAACCCGCTGAAGGTGGCGGCCAGGGTGGTGCTGCCCCTCAGCGTCCCGGGCATCAGCACCGGTATCACCATGGTGTTTGTCCCGGCTGTCTCCACCTTTATCATCTCCCGGATGCTGGGCGGCGGCGGCAACCTCCTGATCGGCGACCTGATCGACCTGCAGTTTTTGGGAAACGCCTACAATCCCCATCTGGGCTCGGCGATCTCCCTGGTGCTGATGGTGATCATCCTGCTCTGCATGAGCCTGACCAACCAGTTTGGCGGCGACGAGGAGCGGGAGGGAATGCTGGTTTGACGGGCCTCTGCCCGCTTGAAAGGAGTGTGTTCTTCATTGAAATGGCTTTCCAGGACCTATGTCTGGGTCGTGATGTTTTTTCTCTACGCCCCCATCGGCGTGCTGATCTTCTTTTCCTTCAATCAGTCCAAAAGCCGCTCCAACTTCACCGGTTTTACCCTGGACTGGTACCGCAAGCTCTTTGCCAATGAGATCATCCTGCAGTCTTTGGTGAACACCCTTATTGTGGCGGTGGTCTCCTCGGTGATCGCCACCGTGCTGGGCACGGCGGCCGCCGTTGGCATCAACAGCCTGAAAAAGGGCCCCAGGGCCCTGGTGATGAACCTCAACAACCTCCCGATCATCAACCCGGAGATCGTCACCGGCGTCTCGCTGATGCTGCTCTTTGTGATGTTCAAAGGGGGCCTTGGCTCCCTGGGGCTCAGCTTTGAGTTTGGCTACACCACCCTGATCCTGGCCCATATCGCGTTTAACGTGTCCTATGTGGTGCTAAATGTCCTGCCCAAGCTCCGGCAGATGGATCAGTTTGTCTACGAGGCGGCGCTGGACCTGGGCTGCAGCCCTCTTTCGGCCTTCTTTAAGGTGGTGCTGCCGGAGATCATGCCCGGCGTTCTGGCCGGGTTCCTCATGGCTTTTACCTATTCCATCGACGATTTTGTCATCAGCTACTTTGTCAGCGGCCCCACCTCCCAGACCCTTCCCATCACCATCTATTCCATGACACGGCGGAAGGTGAGCCCGGAGATCAACGCCCTTTCCACCATTATTTTCGGCGTGGTGCTGATGGTGCTGTTGGCGGTAAACTTCCACGGAGCCCGGGCGGAGAGAGCCGGGCGCAGAAGAGGGGGTGCTGCCGCATGAGAAACACCCATATGGACCGGATGATCGCCCTGATGGACGGCCGATGCGGGGACCTGCCCGCCTGCGGGCGGATGCTGCTGCGGCAGTTTGCGGCCCTGGCCCTGGCAGCACTTGCCGTTTTGTGCTTTTCCCTTCCCACCTCGGCGGAAGAGAGCGCCGCCGACCTGGTGGAAGACCCTGGTTATTACGCGCGCTTTCAGGGGCAGGGGATCACCCTCAGCGTTTACAACTGGGGTGAGTATATCGCCGACGGCTCGGACGGAGAGAGCATCGACGTTAACGGGCTGTTTGAAGAGCTCACCGGGATCAAGGTGCTCTACAATACCTTTGCCACCAACGAGGAGCTGTACGCCAAGCTGAAAAGCGGCGGAGCCGGTTACGATATCATCGTCCCCTCCGACTACATGGTGGCGCGGATGATCGAGGAGAAGATGCTCTCTCCCCTGAACCGGGACAATATCCCCAACATCGCACACCTGGACGAACAGTATGTCTACACCGATTTTGACCCGGAGGGGGCTTACTCTGTCCCCTATACCTGGGGGACTGTGGGCATCATCTACAATACCCAGTATGTGGACCCGGAGGAGGTCACCACCTGGGACATCCTCTGGGATGAAAGGTATCTGGGCGACATCCTGATGTTTTCAAACCCTCGGGATGCCTCCGCCATCGCCCTCAAGCGGCTGGGCTATTCCATGAACACCACCGATGAGGGGGAGATCGGGGAGGCCTTCGAGAGCCTCAAGGAGCAGAAGGCCCTGGTGCAGGCCTACGTGATGGACGAAATCTACGACAAAATGGAAGGGGAGGAAGCCGCTCTGGCCCCCTACTATGCCGGGGATGCGGTGACCATGATAGAGGAAAACCCCGACCTCGCCTTTTCCGTGCCGGAGGAGGGCACCAACCGCTTTATTGACAGCCTCTGTATTCCCGCTTCCTCCAAACAGAAGGAAGCCGCCGAGGCCTACATCAACTTCCTCTGCGAGCCGGAGATCTCTCTGGGCAACATCGATTACATCGGCTACTCCACCCCCAGCCTGGCGGCGCTGGAGCTGATGGACGAGGAGACCCGCAGCGACCCGATCCGCTACCCTTCCCAGGAGCTGCTGGACAACACCGAGGCCTTTATCTACCTTCCGGCCAGTACCAACCAGCTGCTGGACCGCCTCTGGACTGAGCTTCTGTCGGACGACCAGCAGTTTTCCCGCTGGACGATCCCGATTTTTCTGGTGGTGGCCATCCTGTTTTCCGTCGGGCTGAACCTCTACCGCGGACACCGCAAAAAGCGGAATGACCTCTATTGACATTTTTCTGTCTATACACCGTCAGCGCAGGCCCTTTCCCCGGAAAGGGCCTGCCTTTTTGCAAAAAAACTTGCGAATAAGCAAATAATATCAGTAAAACCGCTTATGAAAAATAAAATGTTCTTTGGTTTGCCCGCAAGAAAGCTTAAAACACAAAAAAGAGAGAAGGGGGAAATAAGAAATCGCAAAACGGCATATGGCTTTCCCGGCAGGAGGGACTGTGGCGAAAACCGAAAAACAGGGGCGGAAAAAGCAGGGTGCGGGCCGGAGGTATCGTGTGCCTCCGGCCCGCACCTTGCTTTTTGAAAATGACGAAGCACAGTTCCTTCCCGAATGGAGCTTTGGCTTTTGGCCCACAATAGCCCTATACAGCGGAAAAGAGGGAAAGGGAATGGCAGAAGGGAAAAAGGAGAAGGAGACAAAAAACGAAGTGCCCCTGCGGCAGCCCCCGGACAAAAAACGGCCGCCGATGGACTGCCCCGGCGGCAAGCGCCCGAACGCCCCCCGGACGGCGCGGGGGAGTTTACAGAATATTCAAGTTTACCGGGAGCCGCCGTATGGCTTTGAAAGCTGAATCGTGCTATAATATCCGAAAGCGGCTGTGAAAATTTGCGGCCGGGGCGGCGCGCGGGCCGGGCTTTATACAGCCGCCGCGGCCCGGATACTTCTGCGTGCGTGCCGCTGCAAAGCCAGGGGCGGCCGCCGTTTTATGCGTTTAACTTTGAAAGCGTCCCGGGCAAAAAGGGCTCGGGAGGCCGCGGCGCCCCGTTTTTGAGGGGCGTTTTGCCTGCCCGGGTGTCCGGACGGCAGATATTCTGTATTGGGAGAGATGAGACCATGAGCGAAGAACTGCACCGGCAGGAGCTGTGCCGCGGGGTAGCCCTGAGCACGGTGACGGATGCAAAGTTTAAATCCAACCGGATATCCTGCAATATTTTAATTCCGCTGAGCTGGGAGACCGCGGCGGTAAACGCCATCGTGCCCTTTATCCTGCGCCGGCGCTTTGCCTCCTGCCCGGATTTTACCCGGCTGAACGAGCGGCTCTGCGAGCTGTACGGCGCCTCTTTGGACGGCGACGTGCGGAAATACGGCGGATATCAGATCGTCAACCTGTCCATCCAGGGCCTGGACGACCGCTTTACCTTAAAAGGGGAGCCCATGGTGCGGGAGTGCTGTGAGCTGATCTGCGATATGCTGCTGGACCCTTATTTGGAGGACGGGGCTTTTTCCGCCGTGGACACCCGGCTGGAGATCACAAACCTTGTCGATACCATTCAGGCGGAGGTAAACGACAAGAGGGATTACGCCGTTTCCCAGTGCGCTTCCCTCCTGTTTGAGGGGGAGCCTTTCGCCGTAAAAAAATACGGCCGGGAGGAGGATGCCCTGGCCATCACCCCGGCCTCCGCGGCGCAGGCGTGGCGGCAGATGCTGCGTACCTGCCCGGTGGAGATCATGTTTATCGGCTCCGGCAGCAGCGGGGCGGCAGCGGAGATCTTCCGCCGCCGCTTTGAGGCGGTGGAGCGCCAGCCCATGCCGTACCGGCCGGCGCCGGTGTCGGCACCCCTCCGGGAGCCGCGCTGGCGCACCGAGCATATGGACGTCAAGCAGGGCAAGCTGGTGCTCGGCTTCCGCACCGGGGAGCTGAGGACGGAAAGAGAATTAAACGCCATGAAAATGATGTCCGCCCTGTGGGGCGGGACGCCTTTTTCCCGGCTGTTTGTCCACGTGAGGGAGCGCCTGCACCTGTGCTACTACTGTGCTTCCCGCTACGACCGCGCCTCCGGGAGCATCCTGGTAGACAGCGGGGTGGAGTTTGAAAACCGCGAGAAGGCCGAGGAGGAGATCCTCCATCAGCTGGAGGCGGTGAAGAACGGGGAGTTTACCGACGAGGAGTTTGAAAACACCGTTTTGTATCTGGTGAACGGGCTTAAGTCCACCACCGACACTCTGGGCGGCATGGAAAACTGGTACCTGACCCAGCTTCTGGCGGGTTCCGGGCGGACGCCCATGGAAAATGCGGCGCAGATCCGGGAGATCACCCGGCGGGAGATCATGGACGCGGCGGCAGGGCTGCGCCTGGATACGGTTTATTTCCTGGCCGGAAAGGAGGAAGAACATGAATAAGACGGAGATCCGCAGTGAACGGGTGGGGGAGAGCTATTTCCGCATCCGGCATCCCTCCGGGCTGACGCTGCTTTTATGCCCCATGCCCCAGTTTAACTCCTCCTACGCCATGTTCAGCACCGAGTACGGATCGGTGGATTCGGCGTTTCGGCTGGTGGGGGAAAAGGAATATTTCCGCATTCCCGACGGCACGGCGCACTTTTTGGAACACAAGATGTTTGAGAGCGAGAAGGGGGACGCCTTTGCCGACTACGCCCGCACCGGGGCCAGCGCCAACGCCTTTACCTCTTTTGACAAGACCTGCTATCTCTTCTCCTGCGCGGACCATTTCAAAGAGTCTCTCGAGATCCTTATGGGCTTTGTTACCGACCCCTATTTTACCAAGGAGACGGTGGACAAGGAACAGGGGATCATCGGACAGGAGATTCGTATGTACGACGACAGCGCTGACTGGAGGGTGATGTTCAACCTTTTGGATGCGCTGTATGTCCGCCACCCCCTCAGGATCGACATCGCGGGCACGACGGATTCCATCGCCGAGATCACGGCGGAGAGCCTGCACAAGGTGTACGGCGCTTTCTATAACCTGCACAACATGGTGCTCACCGTGGCGGGGAACTTCCGGCCAGAAGACGTCCTGGAGGTGGCCGACCGGGTGCTGAAGCCCGCCCCGGTGCTGGAGGTGGAGCGTTTGGCCGTGGAGGAGCCCCGGGAGGTCTCCAAAAAGCGGGTGGAGCAGCGCTTCCCCATCGCGGCGCCCATGTTCTGCCTGGGCTTTAAGGAAAAGCCGGGGGATAAGCGCCAAAACGCAGTGGATTCCATTCTGGACGAGGTGCTCGGCGAGATCATTGCCGGGGAGGCCTCGCCCCTTTACCGGCGGCTTTACGACGAGGGGCTTATCAACTCCACCTTCGGCTGTGAGACGCTCTCGGGAAGGGATTATATCGCCACGATGTATTCCGGCGAGTCGCGGGACCCGGACCGGGTGTGCGGGGAGATCTGCGATGAGATCGAGCGAATGGCCCGGGAGGGGATCGATGAGGAAGCCTTCCAGCGCAACCGAAAGGCCGCCTGGGGGCGCTATGTGCGGATGCTGGGTCGGGTGGATTCCGTGGCCCAGGCTTTGATGAACACCTGGCTTTCCGATATGGAGCTGTATGACCTGCTGGACGTCATAGCGGATATGAAGAAAGAAGACCTGGAAAAGCGGCTGCGGGAGCAGTTTGACCGGGAATACAGCGCGCTTTCCGTCGTGTACCCGGAGGAATGACCGCCGCGGCGGAGAAAAAAGCAAGCGGGGACGCGGGCAGAGCCGGCTGTGCCCCAAGACAAAACGGGAGGAGCTTTCCATGAACGAGATCATCAGTTTTCCCGGCCTGGGGCTGGAATTTTCCATTGACAGAGTGGCGTTCACCCTCTTTGGCAAACCGATCTATTGGTACGGGGTCATCATCGCCGTGGGCTTTCTGCTGGCGGTGGTGTATACCATGCGCCGGGTAAAGGAGTTTGGCCTGGACAGCGACCGCGTCATCGACGTGCTGCTGGGTTCGGTGGTCACCGGCATGATCGGGGCCCGCATTTACTATGTGGTGTTTTCCTGGGACATGTACAAAAATAACCCGATAGACGTTTTTAAAATCTGGAACGGTGGGATCGCCATCTACGGCGGTGTGATCGGGGCGCTGCTGGGCGGCTGGCTGTTCTGCCGTCTGCGCCGGGTAAAGTTTCTTCCCATGTGCGACCTCTGTGCCGCGGGGCTGATGCTGGCCCAGGGCATCGGGCGCTGGGGCAACTTTGTAAACGGCGAAGCCTTTGGCTCCGCTACAAACCTGCCTTGGCGCATGGTGAGCACCTATGAGGGCGGGGCCGGAATGACCAAGATGCAGAGCTACCTTGCTTCCCTGCCGGAGGAGACTCTTTCGGCCCTGGGGGAAAATGTGGGTGTCCACCCCACCTTTTTCTATGAGTCCACCTGGTGTATCCTTGGGTTTTTCTTCCTTATGTGGCTCACCAGCCGCCGCCGTTTTGACGGCGAGCTGATCCTGGCTTACGCGGCGTGGTACGGCGCGGAGCGGGCCGTGGTGGAGGGGCTGCGCACCGACAGCCTGATGCTGGGCAACCTGCGCATCTCCCAGTTCGTGGCGGTGATTACCTGCCTGACGGCGCTGGTGCTGCTGTTTATGATCCGCTCCAGGATCCGCCGCAGCAATGACCCGGAGTACAGGAAGCTCTATGTCCATACCGAGGAGGCGGAGCAGATCCGCCAGGGGACCTTCTACCAGAAGAAGGCAAAGGCCGGCAAAGGGGAAGGCCTGGAGGAGAAAGCCGCAGAGGAGCAGGGGGATAAGGCCGCCGGGGCGTCTGAAGAGGCGGAAACGGAAGTAAAAGACCCCTCCAAAGAGGCTGCAGGGGAAGTCCCCGGGGACGGAAACGCGGAGGAAGCCGGGGCGGAGGACGCCTCTAAAACAGAGCAGTAAAAGACGGGAGGCCCTGACATTATGGCAGTGAGAATAGACGGAAAAGCAGTGTCCGCCGCCGTGCGGGCAAGGCTCAAGGCCGAGACGGAGGAGTTTACCCGGGAGACGGGCGTTGTCCCGGGCCTTGCCGTGGTGATCGTTGGGAGCGACCCCGCTTCCCAGGTGTACGTGAGAAACAAAAAGAAGGCCTGTGAGGAGCTGGGATTTTACTCCGAGGGGTATGACCTCCCGGAGGAGACCACGGAAGAAGAGCTGCTCTCCCTGGTAAAGCGCCTCAATGAGGACGGCCGTATCCATGGGATTTTGGTGCAGCTGCCGCTGCCCGCCCATATCGACGAGAACCGGGTCATCCGGGCAATCCGCCCGGACAAGGACGTAGATGCGTTCCACGCGGAGAACGTGGGCCATATCATGACCGGCGATTACCGTTTCCTGCCCTGCACTCCCGCCGGGGTGATGGAGCTGCTCCATGCCGCCGGGGTGCCGGTGGAGGGGAGGGAGTGCGTGGTGGTAGGGCGCAGCAATATTGTGGGAAAACCCATGGCCATGCTGCTGCTGCATGAAAACGGCACAGTGACCCTCTGCCATTCCCGCACAAAAAACCTCCCCGAGGTCTGCCGTCGGGCGGATATCCTGGTGGCTGCCGTGGGAAGGGCAAAATTCATCACCGCCGATATGGTAAAGCCGGGCGCGGCGGTCATCGATGTGGGCATCAACCGCACCGCGGACAAAAAGCTCTGCGGGGACGTGGACTACGACGCGGTGGAGCCTGTGGCGGGCTATATCACCCCGGTCCCCGGAGGGGTGGGGCCCATGACCATCACCATGCTGATGAAAAATACCCTGTCTGCGGCCAGGGCGTTTGCCGCCGAAACCGGGAAACATGCGTCCTGCGGCGGGGCTTCCGGCAAAAAAGATTGACAAGCCGTGCCAGGTATGATATCATAATTCTTGCCGCATGCCCCGGGCTATAAGTGCGCCTTTTTTCAGGTGCCGCCTGAACGGCAGCGAGACTATAGGAAGAGGCAGGTGCCTGCTATGTACGCAATTCTGGAAACCGGTGGAAAACAGTACCGCGTGGAAAACGGCGACGTTGTTTTCATCGAAAAACTGCCGGTGGAAGCCGAAGATGTCATCACTTTTGACAAAGTGATCGCTGTGGGGAAGGATGACGGCCTTACCGTTGGCGCTCCCTATGTCGATGGCGTTACTGTTACCGCCAAAGTGGTCAAAAACGGCAAGGGCAAGAAGATCACCGTTATGACCTACAAGCCCAAGAAGAACTCCAAGAGAAAAATGGGCCACAGACAGCCTTACACCAAGGTTGAGGTTCTGGCCATCAACGCGTAAGCTGCGATGATTTCCGTTTCTTTCGGCAGGGGAGCGGGCAGGCTTGTGTCCTGCCGGGTGTCCGGCCACGCGGGGTATGACGATTTTGGCAGGGACATTGTCTGTGCCGCCGTTACCTCCGCGGTTCAGTATACGGCCAATGCCATGACCGAAGTTTTCGGCGTGTTGGCAGAGGTCCGGGCCGGGGAAAACCAGATCTCCATCGCCGTGTGCGGGGAGGATGAAAACGGCTTTCGGCTTTTGGAAGCCCTGCATCTTCATCTGACCCTTCTCTCGGACGAGTACCCCAAAACGATTTTGATCCATATTTCGGAGGTGTAACAGAATGCTTAAGCTTAACATGCAGTTTTTCGCCCACAAAAAGGGCGTTGGCTCCACCAAGAACGGCCGTGATTCCGAGGCCAAGCGCCTTGGCGTCAAACGCGCCGACGGTCAGTTCGTGCTGGCCGGCAACATCTTGGTCCGCCAGAGAGGCACCCACATCCACCCCGGTGAGAACGTGGGCAAGGGCTCTGACGACACCCTGTTTGCTCTGACCGACGGCATTGTCCGTTTTGAGCGCCTGGGCAAGGATAAGAAGAAAGTCAGCATCTACAATGCCTGACCGCTTCTGACGACTGCGCTTAAAAATCCCGAGTGCATACTCGGGATTTTTTTGTGGCTTTTTCCCTGTACGCCGCATTCTTTTTGTTGCGGGTATCCCCGCGGACAAGCGGGGAAAACTTGTACTTGTCAGGTGGTTGTGTTATACTGAAACTCAGATTTATAATGGGCCTTTGGGCCCGGTATTTGCGGGAAGCCGCAGGAGGAAAACATGTTTGTAGACGTTGCAAAAATCAGGATCAAGGCAGGAAACGGCGGAAACGGTTCGGTCTCCTTTCACCGGGAAAAATACGTTGCCGCAGGCGGCCCGGACGGCGGAGACGGCGGGCGGGGCGGCAATATTGTTTTTGTGGCGGATACAAACCTCTCCACCCTGCTGGATTTCCGCTATAAAAAGAGATATACGGCCCAGAACGGCGAGCCCGGGAAGGCCAAGCGCTGCAGCGGAAAAAACGCGCCGGATCTGATCATCCGCGTCCCCATGGGGACTCTGGTCAAGGAGGCAAACAGCGGCAGGCTGCTGGCAGATCTTTCCACCGATGAGCCGGTGGTGGTGGCCCGCGGCGGAAAGGGCGGCTGGGGCAATACCCATTTTGCCACCCCCACCCGGCAGATCCCCCGGTTTGCCAAACCGGGCCTTCCCGGCGAGGAGCTGGAGGTGACGCTGGAGCTGAAGCTGCTGGCGGACGTGGGGCTGGTAGGTTTCCCGAATGTGGGAAAATCCACCCTGCTTTCCGTGGTGAGCGCTGCCCGACCGGAGATCGCCAACTATCATTTTACCACCCTGACGCCGGTATTAGGCGTGGTGCGGGTGGATGAAGGGCGTACCTTTGTCATGGCGGATATTCCCGGGCTCATCGAGGGCGCCACCGAGGGCGTGGGGCTGGGGCACGAGTTCCTGCGCCATGTGGAGCGCTGCCGCCTGAACGTCCATGTGGTGGATGTCTCGGGAATAGAGGGGCGCGACCCGGTGGAAGATTTTAAAACCATCAACCGGGAGCTGGCCGGCTTTGACAAGGAGCTTGCCGCCCGGCCGCAGATCGTGGCGGGAAGCAAGTGCGACCTGGCCTCCGAGGAGCAGATCTCTGCGTTCCGCAGCTTTGTGGAGGGGGAGGGGCTGGAGTTTTACCCCATCTCCGGCGCTACCCGGCAGGGAGTGGACGAGCTCATCCGCGCGGTGAGCCGCCGTCTGGCGGAGCTGCCCCCCATCCGCCAGTATGAGCCGGACCCTGTTCCGGTGCGGGAGTTCTCCCGGGAGAACCGCAATGAGTTCGAGATCCACGTGGAGGACGGCGTGTATATTGTGGAGGCAGACTGGCTGGTGCCGGTGCTGGGCCTGGTGGACCCGGAGGACTACGAGTCGCTGCAGTATATGCACCGGGTGCTGGTGGAATCCGGCGTGATCGCCCGCCTGGAAGAGATGGGCGTTCAGGAGGGGGATACGGTCAGCATCCTGAACTTTGAATTTGACTATGTGAAATAGGTGATCGAGACGGAAAATCTGCTTCAGAATAAGATGGAGGCGCGGCTTTTGAGCCCGCTGACTTTGGCTTTTTTGGGCGACGGGGTGTACGAGCTGCTGGTGCGGAGCCACGTGGTAACTGCTCACGGCAGCATGCCCGCAAAAAAGCTGCATCAGCAGAGTGTGGAAATGGTTCGGGCTTCCTATCAGGCCACGGTCTACGACTGTTTGGCTCCGGTCCTCTCCGAGCGGGAGCTGGAAGTGATGAAGCGCGGGCGCAACGCAAGCTCAGCCAGCGTGCCGAAGCACGCGGACCTGATGGCGTACCGCAAGGCCACCGGCGTGGAGGCGCTGTTTGGTTATCTTTACTTAAATGGGGAGGCCCCCCGGGCCGAGGAGCTTTTTAGGCTGGCTTTAGCGGCGGGGGAAGGGCCCAAAACGGAAAAAACTTTTGATTCCAGGACAGGAGGCACACTATGAAAAAGCTGACAAAAGCCCGTGTGGGGGAATTTCTGCTGGACTGCGGCTATGATTTTATCGGATCTTTGCTTTACGGTATGGGCATCCTTTCCTTTACAGCCCCCAACCACATCGCGCCGGGCGGGGTCAGCGGTATCGCCACCATTGTCAACTATGTCTGCGGCGCGCCTATTGGTATGGTGAACTTTCTCATCAACATCCCGCTGATCGTTTTAGGCTTTCTGTTTTTGGGAAAACAGTTTACCATCAAGACCATGAAATCCGTTGTGATCATGTCCTTTGTGCTGGACTATATCTGCGTGTACATCCCGGTTTATACGGGGAATGTGCTGGTTGCTGGCCTGTTCGGCGGCGTGCTGATGGGGATCGGGCTGGGCATTGTGTTCATGCGCGGCTCCACCACCGGGGGCACCGATATTCTCGGACGGCTCATCCAGCGCCGGGCGCCGTTTATCCCCATTGGCCGAATGCTGTTTATTTTAGACGCCATCGTCCTCACGGCGGCGGCTATCGTCTACCAGAATATCGAGACGGCGCTGTTCGGGCTGATTGCCATGTTCGCCTCCGCCCAGGTGATGGATTCGGTGCTCTACGGGATGGAGAACGGAAAGCTTGTCTATATCATTTCTCCGCATAACGATGTGATCACCCAGGAACTGATGGAGCGGCTGGAGCGCAGCGCCACCATTTTGGACGGCAAGGGAGCCTATACCCGGGATAATAAGGACGTCATTATGACGGTAGTGCGCAAAACGGAATTTTTTAAGCTGAAAAAGATCGTGAAAGAAGTAGACCCCAACGCGTTTGTTATCGTCACCGAGGCCGGGGAGATCCTGGGCGAGGGCTGGAAGGATATCAATGCGGAATAATACATTTGGATGCGGAAGCGGGCGCCCCCGGGGGAGCGGCGCCGCCGCCTTTGCAAAGCAGACAGAGTAGGCCAATATTCGTCAAGTGTCCGGCAGACGGGGAGTTGCTGCCGGGACGAAAAGCCGGATGACCGGCTTGCGGTTTATTGGCCGCATCCCGCTGTTACAAGTAGACTAGGCCTGCCTTCGAAATTTGTACAGCAAGAAGATTTGCATCGGTTGTTGGAACAAAAAAAGGAGGAAGCATAGCTCTATGTCAAAAATTGCAAAAATGTATGCCGAATCATTCGGCGAGCTGAAAAACGTGCGGTCTCTTGTGGGGCTCGCCATGCTGACGGCCCTCAATGTGGCCCTCAGCTTTGTGGGTACTGTGGAGGTCACCCAAACGCTGAAGGTGGGCACGTCCTTTTTGGCTGTGGCCCTCACGGGTATGCTCTATGGCCCAGCGGCGGGCGGCGCCGCGGCGGCTTTGGGAGATGTGATCGGGTATCTGCTCAAGCCCACCGGCCCGTATTTTCCGGGCTTTACCCTCTCCGCCTTTTTGGGCGGGACGGTGTACGGCCTGTTCCTCTACCGGGGAAAGATCACGGTCCTCCGGGCAGTTCTCTCCAAGGGGCTTTTGAACCTGGCCGTCAATATGGGGCTTAACACCCTGTGGAGTTCCCTGCTTTACGGAAAGGGCTTTTTTGTCATCCTGCCCGCCCGGGCGCTGAAAAACGCCTTGCTGCTGCCCTTGGAGGCGGCGGTGCTTTACCTGGTGCTCCGGCTGGCGCTGGCCGCCCTTCGCCAGGCAAGGCTTATACGCATTCCCCGGTAAACGAAGAGGCGGCGGCCGGGCGCTTTGAGGTTTTCCGCAGGGCTTCGCATCCACCCGCGGGAAGGATGACAGGCGCCTGCCGCCCCGCTCTTTTGACAAACTTTATATGTCGGCATGGCCCTAAGCGGCAGATGGCGGCGGACAGCGGAAGCTGCCCGCCGTCGTTTTTATGCGCCTTTGCCGCGTCGGTCAAGGGCAGCCTTTCTGCGCCTCCTGTGACAACATCACGGAAAAGGTGCTTCAAATATGCTATCATATAAGAAACATTTTTTAGGAGGCTCCAATATGCAGAAGAAAAACAGAGTTTTCCGCAGGGCGGTGGTGGACGGGAGCCACTGCGTCGCCTGTGGGTGTTGTGTGAAGGTTTGTCCGCTGGGGGCCATCGAGATCTATCGTGGAGTTCGAGCGGCTGTAAACGCAGAAAGGTGTGTGGGCTGCGGCAGGTGTGCCGCGGAATGCCCCGCGTCGGTGATTGAAATTCGGGAGGCAGCGGAATGAAAAAGAAATGGTACGATTATCTGTGGATTTTATCTCTTGCCTATCTGATACTGGGCTTTTTCAACATTCTGTTTGCGTGGCTGGGCCTGCTGTGCTTTTTTCTTCCGCTTGCCATTTCCATTTCCAGGGGGGCCAAAGGCTACTGCAACCGCTACTGCGGCAGGGGGCAGCTGTTCGGCCTTTTGGGCGGGCGTTTTGGCCTGTCCCGAAAACGGGATATTCCTGGGTGGATGAAGAGCAGCGCCTTTCGATATGGTTTTTTGGCCTTCTTTTTTGTCATGTTTTTTCTGATGCTGTGGAACACTTACCTGGTATTTGCTGGGGTCTCCGGTTTAAAACAGGTAGTGACGCTGCTGTGGACCTTTAAACTGCCGTGGCACTGGGCCTATCACGGTACGCTGCTGCACCCCGGCGTCGCCCAGTTTGCATTTGGGTTTTACAGCGTGATGCTCACCTCCACCGTACTGGGGCTTTTTACCATGGTTTTGTATAAGCCCCGCAGCTGGTGCATCTACTGCCCCATGGGCACGATGACGCAGCTTATCTGCAAGGCCAAGGAGCGGAGCGCGGCAAGCCGGGGGAAAAATGAAAAAACGCCATTGTGACAAGATCACAGAAAAGCGTCTGCAAAACTGTTATAGTAGGGATACAGTAAGAAATGAAAGGGGAACTTAAAAATGTCTGCTGTAAATGGAACCCGAGAGAATTTTGACCGTGAGGTAATGCGTTCTGATAAACCTGTCCTGCTGGATTTTTGGGCCCCCTGGTGCGGCCCCTGCCGCCGGGTGGTCCCCCTTGTGGAGGAGATCGCCCGGGAGCGTTCCGACATCAAGGTGGTAAAGGTGAATGTGGATGAGGAACGGGAGCTGGCGGAGCAGTTCCAGATCCTGAGTATCCCGACGCTGATGGTGCTGAAGGACGGAAAGATCACAAACCGCACCATGGGGGCAAGGCCCAAGGATCAGATCCTTGCCATGCTGTAAGGAATGTCCGGGCCGTGCCAAAAGCCGGCCTGGAAAGGCAATGCTGAAGTTAAAAGAAGGGGCGCCGCGAAAGCGGCGCCCCTTCTTTTGGTCATTCGGATATTTTTTTTAGCTTCTGCGGGTCAAGGATCTCGATAGCGCCCCGGCTGAGCTTTACGGCCCCTTCGCTTTGAAAATAGCGCAGCATCCTGGTCACGACCTCCCGGGGGTTGCCCAGGTGGTTCCCGACCGCCTCATGGGTGGTTTTTAACACCGAGCTTCCCTCCAGAGCCGTTTCCTCCAAAAGAAAGGCCGCCAGGCGCTTGTCAAAGCTCTTCCACAAGATCTGCTCCATCAGCCACATTACGTCGGAAAAGCGGGAGGCCATCAGCTCGTTGGTGTAGCCGGATACCGCGGGGGACTGCTCCATCAGCTTTTTGTATATCTCTGCGGGGATGACCCAAAGTCCGGTATCCTTTTCGGCCTCGATAATGACCTCGAACTGGATGCTGTTCATCATGCAGGAGGCGGAAAAAAGGCACATATCCCGCTCAAACAGGCGATATAGGGTGATCTCCCGCCCCTCGTCCGACAGGATATACGCGCGCAGCTGCCCTGAGGCGATCAGCAGGAGCCCGGTACAGTCCTCGTCTCCGCCATGGAGAACGGCCCCCCTCTCCGTCCTTCGAAAGACGGCGCTGTTTTGTAAAAGCCGCTGCTGCGCAGTGGTCAATTTATTCCAAACGGGAAAGTAAGCGGAAAAATCCATCGTAACGCCTCCTCTCAGGCTCAGTATAAAAGAATTACGGGAGGATATCAACCGTTTTAGGGTGCTTTTCTCAAAAACAGGGCTTCCCGGACGCTCTGAAAAGAACTGTTTAAACGGACGAGGCTCCGGCGGCAGAGAAATAAAAAAATAGCCTGCGGCTATTTTTTACGCGTATCCCCCAATCCGTGGGTGGGCGCCCAGGGCCTTAAGGCCCCGGGCCGGGACGGCCCGCATGGCCGTTCGGATATCGGTTTTAGGACAAAAAATTCTCGACATTATTATGCATATATTAACAGATTGCGTATTGCGCTTGCTGTAACGGGGCGGCATAATATTTCTTGTTGATTGTAAATAGAAGGTCCGTTTTGTGACTGGAGAACTTTGAATACTCTCTCTGAAATTGCGATATCCCCGGGCATAATAGGGGTAAACGATATGGAAATGGAGAGAGAAACGTATGAAGGAAAACGCACTGAACAAACAGCAAATTGACAGCTACAGGGATCATCTGGTCAGGGAAGAGCACAGCCCTGAGACGATCAAAAAATATATTCGGGATGTACAGGCTTTTTTTGAGTTTCTTCCCGCAGACAAAACGGTGAGCAAAGAAGCGGTCATGGCTTACAAACAAAGGCTTGGGGAACGGTACCGAATTTCCAGTGCCAACAGCATGCTGGCTGCCTTGAGAAGCTTTCTTCAATTTATCGGGCGGGGGAAGTGCCGGGTCAAACTGTTCCGGATGCAGTGCAGCACCTTCCGGGATAGGGAAAAGGAACTGAGCCGTCAGGAATATGCCCGCCTGATCAAGGCGGCGCAGCTTCGGCACGGCGACCGCCTGGCTCTGCTGATCCAGACGATCTGCAGCACGGGTATCCGGGTGAGCGAACACCGGTTTATCACGGTGGAAAGCCTGAAAGCCGGAAACGCGCAGATCACAAACAAAGGCAGGGTCCGTACGATCGTCCTGCCCAAAGAGCTCTGCCGCCGGCTGCTGCAGTACTGCGGAAAGAGGGGGATCTGCACCGGGCCGGTTTTCCTTTCCCGGGGCGGAAGGCCCATGAACCGTTCCAACATCTGGGCTCAGATGAAACAGCTGTGCGGTGCGGCAGGGGCGGCGCCGGAGAAGGTGTTCCCGCACAACCTACGCCACCTTTTTGCGCTGACATTTTACCGGCTCGAAAAGGACATCGTCCGTCTGGCGGATATTTTGGGACATGCCAGCGTTGAGACGACCCGCATTTACACCTTTACCTGCCCGGAAAAGCATACCCGCGCGCTTTCCAAAATGCATCTGCTGCTGTAAAAAAGAAAACGCCACATAATGCGTATTATGTAGCGCCTTCTATATACATAAAGCCAAATTTCTCCTTTATTATATACCTATCCGGGCGGAAGTTCAAGATTTATGCCGAAGCAGGTGGGTTCCTGTCGCTGCTTTTTGGAAAGGGAAACCAACCTGTTTATACTTTGCTGCCTATGTTTTATCTGTATTTTGTCGGCGCCGCCGTTTTTCCAAACCAAAAAAGCCGGCCGGCCGATTTTTAAAAGACTTGAGGAACGGGCAGCTGTTTTTTCACGTTTGTTTTTGAAATTGAACCGCTGGTTTTAAAGCCGGCGGTTTCCATATTCGCGATTACCGATACATAACACGCATTATGTAATGATGAAGCAAACAGTATCGCTGTACAGCGGGAATTGGTGGGAAAGTACAATGACAGCCAGCCTTGACAAAGTTTTTTTCCAAAACCTATTTGATCAGTTGGATTGTGACGTCTGCGTTGAAGATGTCCAGACGGGCGAGATCGTTTTTGTAAACGGTCATATGGAGCGCTCCTGCGGGCTGCAAAGTGTACGGGAAAAGACCCGCCGCAGCGAGGTCATATCCGCCTGGGAAAAGCGGTACGGCCCGTTTGCAGATACGGTGGGAAGAGCCGATAATGGAAGCTCTCATGACGACAGGAACGATGACTTCTGGGAAGAGGTGAGAGATACCATTAAAAATGCAGAGCCCGGCGATATCATCAAAGTAAAGGCCGGCAGCTACGAGAAAATGCCCTGTGACGTTATGGACGAGCTCCGCGTCGGCGATGCCAACATAGTCATCCAGTGGAATGGGGGAGAGGATATTATCATTCCCGCCGGACAGGCGCTGAACGAGACGCTGCGGATCTATCACCCCCTTTCCTATTTGGCAGAATACGGCTTTGAGGCCGGTTCCGGCAAGCTGAACCCGGAGACCGGCGGTGTGATGGAGGTTGTGGCGGTCGAAACGGCCGGCACACATCAGGTGGTCACCGACGCCCGCCGCGGACTGGCCGAGACCCGGGAGCTTGCCCATGAAGAGGTGGAGCGCACGATCCCCGGTATAGACGAGCCGCAGCGGGGGCTGCCGGATACGCTGTGATGGGGATTGTCCTTGTGCTCTCGGCGGCTGCCGTGGTTGTGTGGCTCCGGAAAGGGCGGAAAGGGCACGACGCGTGACAGAACGCGCCCGGAATTTACTTCTCCGCCAAGAAAACAGATCGTAAAATTGGGGCGGCGCCGCAAAAGCGGCACCGCCCTTTTCCGTGTGGCCCGGCAAGCTTTTTTAACACGAATATACCGGCGCCTCCGCCCCTCCGCTGTGCCTTATGCACGCGGTGCAGGGCCGTATCCGCACAAAGCGGGCCGGATGCCGAGGCGAAAGGGACGCCCGCCCCGGTTTTACCCGGGACCATACCGGTGCTTTTGTGATAACATCACGGAAAGAGCACCGCAAAACGGTTATACTACAAAAAAACAGGAAAAAAAGATGTGGGCAAAGGGGAGCTTGCCCGTCTCCGCGCCGGGAGAAAACTGTGCAGCCGGCTTTAAGGCGGGGGGACGGAGCTCCCCGCAAAAGACACCTGAACCGATAAGGAGAAAAGCTATGAACAAAATTTATGATATGATTGTGATCGGCGGAGGGCCTGCGGGATACACCGCAGCTCTGTATGCGGCCCGGTCGGGCCTTGACACCCTGCTTCTGGAGAAGCTCTATGCGGGCGGCCAGATGGCCCTGACCCATCAGATCGACAACTACCCCGGCTTTGAGGAGGGGGTGGAGGGGACCGTCCTGGCAGATAAGATGCGGGCCCAGGCCGAGCGCTTCGGCGCACAGACCCGTATAGCGGAGGTGACCGCGGTAAGGCTGAAGGACAGCCCCAAAGCCGTGGAGGCCGGCGGCGAAACCTTTTACGGAAAGACGGTGGTGTTTGCCACGGGGGCAAACCCAAGGGAACTGGGCCTCCCCATGGAGCGGGAGCTGGTGGGACGCGGGGTGAGCTACTGTGCCGAATGTGACGGCATGTTCTACAAAGATAAAACCGTGGTGGTGGTGGGCGGCGGGAACACCGCGGCTGCTGACGCGCTGCTGCTTGGCCGTGTTGCCAAAAAGGTGATCCTTGTCCACCGGCGGGATACGCTACGCGCCACCAGGATCTACCATGAGCCGCTGCGAAAGGCAAAACGGGTGGAGTTTCGCTGGAACAGCACGGTGACAGAGCTTCTGCACGATGGCAAAGTTATCGGGGTACGGCTGCGGGACGTTCACACCGGGGAGGAGAGCGAGCTTCCCTGTGACGGCGTTTTTATCAGCGTGGGGCGCCGTCCGGCGTCGGAACTTGCCGCCGGACAGCTTGAGCTGGACGCGGGGGGCTATATCCTGGCAGGGGAATCCACCCAGACCAGCCTTCCCGGGGTGTACGCCGTGGGGGATGTGCGCACAAAGGCCTTACGCCAGATCGTAACGGCGGTGGCGGACGGCGCCTCGGCGGTGTATGCCGCGGAAGAATACCTGGCGGGAGGTGCCTGATATGAAACCAAAGCTCAAAAAATGGATGCCGCCCCTTTTCTCCGCCCTGGGCGGCGCGGCGGCGGGGCTTTTCGTTTACCGCTTTGCAGGCTCTGTAAAACGGGGCCTGTGCCTGGGCACGGCCCTCTGCGGTGTCGTCCACGCACAGAATGGGGGTATCCACCCAGATAAACTTCTTTTCAAAGCGCTGTTCCGCCAGAAGGAGGGCATCCATCAGGTGCGGGTTGGCGCTGATGGGCGCCATGACGGTGTCCACCCCGTAGGAGAGGTAGGCCTCCAGGACATCCAGGAAGCTCTTCGGGGTCCGGTAGCGGGCTTTGATGAGCTCGTCGGCCGCGGGGCTGGTGTGGCTGTACCCTAAAAACCAGTTGGTGCCGATGATCATGCGGGAGAGGGACCTTCCTCACACCATGGTGCGGGGAAACTGTTGGTTTTGTTTCATCTTGTTCCTTCCTTTCGCCATTTTCTGTGGGTTTGCCGGGGCTTTGGGTGACGCCCAAAGCATTTATCAAAACCGGGTAAAGCCCATACCCGGCGGGGCTCCTGAGCAGAAAGGCTTCCAAGAAGAAAGCGAAGGTATGGCACGGCAGGGAAAAACCCCGAAACTTTGCGCAGGACGGTGTTTTGCCCCGGGACGGAAGGGATAAACGCAGGCGGAAAGCCGGAGGTTTTCCCGCCCGAAAGCGGCTTTAAAAAAGGGTGGCTTTGTCAAAGCCGCCCTTTTTACGCCGGATATTTTGAGATGTGCAAAATCACATCTTTTTGCCGATATGGATGATGCGGACGATCACCGGGCCCAAAACGATATTGACGAGCAGCTCAAACACAAAGTTGAGGCCGACCAGACCGGTGATCATGTAGGTGCCCACATGGGCGCCGAACCCGCCTGCTTCCGCCCAGCCGGCAATGGTAGGCATAAAGAACAGCAGGCAACCCACCAAAAAGACGCCGGTGTTGACAATGGGGCAGACGGCGGCGGCAGCGGCCACAGCGGCGTAGGTGTTGAATTTTTCAAGCATTTTGTAGGCGAGCCCGGCGCAGAGCCCCGCCAAAGTGCCCTTGAGCAGCACAGTGGCCACGGTGCCCAGAGGGTTCACAGTCAAAAACGCGGCGGCGTCCCCGGAGAGGAGCACCACAAGGCCAAAGACAAAGCCCAGCCATGCGCCGCTTTTGTACCCGTACATCGCCGCGCCCACTACCATCGGCACAAGGACCAGAGAGACAGAGAAGGGGCCCACATGAATAAAGCTTCCCGCGAACTGCAGCACCACGACGATTGCTGTGAACAGGGCCAGCCCAACCAGGGGTTTGATGTTTTTTTTGCTCATATTCAAATTTCCTCCTTGCTGCTGCTTCGCCAAAGGGCAAATGCAGCGCAAAATTTATTGATAGAACCGCCGGATCCCGCCCGGCGGGCCTACGGCAAAATTATTTGGTGTTCTTCCGGTAGAGAAGGTACAGGCCGTCCAGAAGCAGGTTTTCGTCCTGGATGACCTCGTTCTCACACAACCGGGTGATGGGGGCGGAGAGCCCTCCCGTGGCGATGACGGTGAGGTCATCTCCCAGCTCCGCGCGGTAACGCCGGATTATACCGTCGATCATTCCGGCGGTGCCGTACATGACGCCGGATTTCATGCAGTCGATGGTGTTGGAGCCGATCACGCTCCTGGGAGGACAGTCCAGCTCGATCTGCGGCAGCTGCGCCGTGCGGGAGGTGAGCGCCTCCAGCGAGATGCGCACGCCGGGGATGATGGAACCGCCCACAAAGTTCCCGCTGCGGTCCAGGGCGGAGATGGTGGTGGCGGTGCCCATATCCAGCACGATGGAGGGCAGAGGATATTTTTCCATGGCGGCCACAGAGACACACACAAGGTCCGCCCCGAGCTGGGCGGGGTTGTCAAGCAGAATGTTGAGACCGGTTTTGATGCCGGGGCCCACGGTGAGGATTCGCATATCCTTTAAACGGAGGATGGCGCTTTTGAGAGTGGCGGAAAGAGGCGGGACCACCGATGAGATGATGGCGCCCTCCAAATCCTCCGCGCGGTGTCCATACAGCCGCAGGATGGAATTGATCATAATGGCATATTCATCCGGCATCTTTTTCCGGTCCGTCCCGATACGGGAGAGAAAAAGACGCTGTTCTTCCTCGGCGCAGTAGGCACCGATGGTGATGTTGCTGTTTCCGATATCAATAGTGAGGATCATGGTGCGGCGTCCTTTCTGCTTATTATGCTTGCTGCCGCTTCGGCAAAGCGTATTTTTTATATCCAATATTATAATACTTTTTATATGGGCGCGCAAGAAAACAGAGCATTTCTCAGAAACTTTCGGAGGGACTGCCGCGGCGCCGGCAGCTTTATACCTGCCTTCTTGCCTGTGTATTTAGGTATGGCTGGCGCGCTGCCTTTAAAAATAAAAGAACGGTCCCGGCAGGCGGAACTTTACGCCGCCGGCTGCCTGTGCGCACCGCCCCCGCGGCGTGCGGATAAATTTGCCGATGCGGCGGGCGCCGCGCGGCCGGTTTTCACGCCTTGCTGTGCGGAGCTTGAAAAAGAGTGGGAAGTTTGAAAAAAAGCCTTGACAAAGCAAGAAAAATGGATATACTGTAATTAGTAACTATTACTAATATTAAAAAGGACGAGTGACCTATGCGATATTCCAAACAGCGGGAACAGGTGTTTCAAATGGTCATGGAGAAGTGCGGGCTGCACCCCACGGCGGATGACATTTACACCAGTCTCCGGCAGACGAACCCGAGCATCAGCCTGGGGACGGTGTACCGCAACCTCAACCAGCTCTCCGAGGCGGGAAAGATCCTCAAGATCCCGGTGGCAAACTCCAGTGATCGCTTTGATGGATGCACCCACGAGCATTATCACATGATCTGTGAAAGGTGCGGCGAAGTCTCTGATATCCAAAGCGATTATCTTTCGGGCTTTCGGGAGCACGTTCTGGAGCAGACCGGATTTCACGCCGACAGTTGCCAGCTGATCCTGAAAGGTATCTGCAAGACCTGCGGGGAACGGGAACACACCTGACCTGGTATATCTGCCGGACCCATGTATTCACGGCGCGTATGCGCTTTTAAAGATTTTTTATAAAAGGAAAGAGGTAGTGACATGATGAACCTGAAAGGAACCAAAACCGAAGCCAACCTGATGACCGCTTTTGCGGGGGAGTCTCAGGCCAGAAACAAGTACACTTATTTTGCCTCCAAAGCCAAAAAAGAGGGTTTTGAGCAGATTGCCGCGCTTTTTACCGAGACTGCCAACAACGAAAAAGAGCATGCCAAAATTTGGTTTAAGCTTTTAAACGGCATCGGAACCACCGCCGAAAACCTGAAAGCCGCCGCTGAGGGCGAAAACTACGAGTGGACCGATATGTACGCCCAGTTTGCAAAGGAAGCCAAGGAAGAGGGCTTTGACCACATCGCCTATCAGTTCGAGGCCGTGGGCAAGATCGAGAATGAGCACGAGGAGAGATACCGCGCCCTGCTGCACAATGTGGATACCGAAGAGGTGTTCAAAAAGACCGGTGTCGTCATCTGGCAGTGCTCCAACTGCGGCCATATCCATGTGGGGGAATCCGCCCCTGAGGTCTGCCCGGTGTGTGAGCACCCCAAGGCCTACTTCCAGATCAAAGCCTCCAATTATTGATTTTTTTGAGCAAAACAGAGTATTTCAAAAAGGCCGGTGCACAGAGCGCACCGGCCTTTTTATGTACCTCAGGGGCGATCTCGCCTGCCGGGCAAATAGCAGGTACGGACGGCGCAGGGCGGTCCGCACCGAAAGGGAGACAGCAGGGACAAAGGGGCCGACAAATTCGCGACCCGGCGGCGCGCCCGGCCTTGACAGAACAGGACTAACGTGTTAGTCTTAAAACAAGGACGAATGCGTTAGTCTAAGGAGGGGAAGCCCTTGGAAGAAGTAAAGATCTTTGACGCGGAGCGAAAGCTCATGGAGCTCATCTGGGAACGGGGAACGGTACGGGCGGCGGAGCTTGTGCCCCTGGCCAGGGAGAAAATGGGCTGGAACAAAAACACCACCTACACGGTGCTCCGCCGGCTGACGGAGCGCGGCGTGCTGCGCCGCAGTGACCCGGGTTTTGAGGTGACCGCCCTGGTGAGCAGGGAAGAGGCCGCGGAGAGCGAGACAAAAAACCTGCTCTCCCGGCTGTATTCTGGCTCTTTGAAGCTGTTTTTCTCCTCTTTTTTAGAGAAAGAGCACCTTTCCCGGGAGGAGCTGGACAAGCTGCGGGAGATCATAGAGAAACAGTCGGGCGGGAGGTAAAAAGAGAAAAAACGGAGGCTGGGGAATAGGATGGAAATGGTATTTTGGCGGGTGCTTGCCGTGACGGCGGCATCCTCTGCGGCGGCGCTGGTGATCCTTGCTGCGCGCGCGCTTTTTTACAGAGTGCTTCCCAAGGCATTTGTCTCTGCGCTGTGGTGTGTGCTGCTGGTGCGGATGCTGCTGCCCTTTGGGCCGCCCTCCGGGCTGAGCCTTTTTAACCTGCCGGGGCTGGAACGGCTGGAGGAGATGCCGGCCCGTCAGACGGAGGAGATGACTTCCTCCGCACCGGCCCTTCCGGAACGGAGGGAAGAACCGCCGGGGGGCAGAGCGCCCGTAGGAGGGCCGCCCCGGGAGGGATCCTCCCCTGAGGGCGGGGAAAGCGATCCTTGGGAGGAGGCAGCTCCGTCCAAAGCGGCGGGGAGCACATCTTCGGGGCGTATCCCCTGGACAGCGGCGGCCGGGGTAGTGTGGGCGGCGGGAGCGGCAGCCGTGCTGCTGTTTTCCGCGGGGCCTTACGTCGGCATTTCTCTCAAACTGCGGCACCTCCCCCTGGTGAGACACCCGGTGGTGGAGGCCTGCATCCGAAAGAGCCGCTTAAAGAGAAAGGTGACGGTATATCAGTCGGCGCTGTTTTCCACCCCGGTGGTGTGCGGGCTCCTGCATCCGCGCATCCTGCTGCCGGAGCAGACGGACTGGGAGGACCACGTGCTTCTGGCGCAGGTGGTAAACCACGAGCTGGCCCATATCCGGCGCTGGGACGCCCTGTTTAAGATGTTTTCCGTGGCGGCTTTGAGCCTCCACTGGTTTAACCCGCTGCTCTGGTATTGCTGGCGCCTTGCCATGCGGGATATGGAGCTTGCGGTGGACGAGCGGGTGCTGGAGCAGAGCCGGACCGATATCCGGAAAATGTATGCGGAAAGCCTTGTCAGCATGGCGTCTTCCCAGCGCGGAGGAGGGCTCGGCGGCGGGATCCTCTCCTTCGGCGAAAGCGGGATCCGCACCCGGGTCAAGGCGGTGATGCGTCACAGAAAGGTGAAAGCCTGGATGATCTGCGCCGGGGCCCTGCTGACGGCGGTGTGCTGCGCTGTTCTGCTGACAAACGCAAAAGGCCCCGGCGTATGGGAGACGGTACGGAACTGGCAGGGGACGGCGGAGGCGGTATGGCCCGAAAGCGGGCAGAGCCGGCGGCTCTCCGAAGCAGAGGCGCGGGCCGCCGCCGGTCTGCTCACCCGGGAGGAGTGGAAGCGGGAAAAAGAGGAGCCCCTCTCCTACGAGTTGATTCTGCGGCTGCAGGACGGGCCGGTGCTCAAGCTCTCCCCGGGGGAGGATGGCTGCCGGGTACGGGCCTCCTGGCGGGGAGAGAGCAGTATCTATCTGCTTCCGGAGGGCGCTTGGGAGGGGCTTTGCGGCCTGCTGGGCGAAAGCGGCGGGAATACCCCGGAGCAGCAGCCCACAGAACAGCTCCCCGCGCAGAGCGCAGGGAAAGAGGCCTCGCCGGAGGAGCTGCAGCGCTGGTGGGAGGAGTACCTCTGCTACGCCTCGATGACGATGATGGATTCCACCTTCGGCGGGGAGTTTTTTGCCGCGGAGGATCTGCCCCAGGGGGCGATGGACTATGTCTGGTATCAGCTTTGCCGCCATGAGCCGGAATACGGCGGGAGCGGGGAGATGGAGCTTTTGACCATGCCCCGGGAAAAGGCCATGGAATACGCCCGGAAATATTTAAATGTTACTGACGAGCGCTTTGTAACAGAGGACGTCAACTACGATGCCGCAGAGGATGGTATCCTCTGCTTTGCCCCCTACCGGCTGGACTATACCCGCTACCGCTATGACGGACGGGGGGAGGACGCCCCGGAGGGAAGCCCCCGGCAGGCGCTGGAGCACATGGCACTGCAGAGCGTCCGGGAAAACGAGGACGGCTCCTTTACCGCGGTGGTGGAAGATTACCGGCGCGTCAGCTACTGGGACAGCCGTGACCGGGACGCCCCGGATATCCTCTGGTATTTTTCCCTGGAGCCCGGGGAGGACGGGGTATGCGCCATCACCTCCTTGCGGCGGGTATACGTGGGGAAGAGACAGGTCTCGGCGGAGGGAAGCTTTACTCCCATGGATTCATTGGGAGGGATCCCCGCGGCGGAGCTTGTGAGCGAAGACGGCTACGGGAATATCTTTGCCCGGGAGTGGAATGGGCGCTTTGTCTTTGTGCGACGGGAGGAGGAAGGGAACAAATCCCTCGTCACCATAGACCCGAAAACCCTGGAGCTTTTGTCTGCTTTGGAATATCCCGGGGAGATTGACCGGATTTCAGTGGAGCGCCTTTCGGAGGACGGCCGGCAGCTGCTGGTGCGGGAAAACCGAGACCTGGTGTTTTACGACGGAGACATGAAGGAGACGGGCAGATTTGCCCCTCAGGACCGCCAGAGGGAATTTGACGACGTCACCGACGACGGAGCCCTGGGCGCCTACACCGGGGACGGAAACCTTTGGATCTGCCGCTTGGAGGATGAGGAATACACCCTTCTGGCCCAGGCGCCGAACCCCTCCGGCGATGTGAACGTCGAGGCCTACAGCGATGGGCGCTTTGTGCTGGGCGGTACCCATTTCCTGGCCCGCCGGGTGGGCTGGGAATGGGGATACGGGTACCATTTATTTAATGTATCCACCGGAGAGCTGGTGCGCTCCATCGACGTCCCTATGGGGTATCATACCGAAGAGCGGATTAGTGATGACCGCCTGACGGTGCTTACCCTGGAGGGCAGCGAAGTATGCAGCAGTCGAAGCTGGGAGCTCTCCACAGGCGCTGAATCCGGCGGAAGCCGGGAAGGCGTTGTTCAAAACGAGACCTCCGGCTGGGAGGGACAGGGGGCGGAAAGGATCTGGTTCTTTTCTGCCTCAAGCAGCGACCCGGGGCAGGCGCAGTACCGGCTCTGCCGCTGGAACTGCCTGACCGGGGAGGTGGAGCCCTTTGATGTGACGGTGCGGGGGGCCATTCCCGTCATTCTGGCGTCGGGGAACGGACGGGTGGTCTTTGGCTACAGCTATGGAGGGCAAGCCGGCCTTGCCGTCTCTGTGATCGGATAAGAACTAATCAAGGCCCCCGCTTCCCGGATAGGAAGCGGGGGCCTTGATGCCGTGGGCGCAGGCTTTGAACGCATTTAGAACAATGTGCAAGTCGGGGCTGCCGCTATGATAGAAGTGGGCGGAAAGGGCACAATAGAAGGGAAAGGGGGTTTTCTATGGGGAAAGTTACAAAGAATTCATAAAAAAGGAAGGGCGGCTCATTGAATCGGGGCCGGGGATATAGGATGATAATAAAGTATCGCCGGTACCTCCGCAGGAAAACCTCTGCATCAGGCGCCCCCGGCGGGAATAGATATCTGTAAAACGCCTGTTCCGGGGGAGCTTTTTGCTGCGGCACCCTTTTGGAATGTAAGGAAGTGTTAGCTTGCCCAAAAAGCAGAAGCAGAGTTTTTTGCACGGCGCCATCATCCTTATGGCGGCTACGCTGATCGTCAAGGTGATCGGTGCGCTGTTTAAAATGCCCCTGAAGGGGATCATAGGGGTCAGCGGTTTTGGATATTTCAACACAGCTTACGGGCTCTTTAATACGCTGTATGCCCTTTCCACGGCGGGGCTTCCCATCGCCGTGGCAAAAATGGTGGCAGAGTGCGCCGCCAGCGGCCACTATCGGGATATCCGCAGGATCCACCGCATCTCCACGGCGGTCTTTTTAGTGACGGGAAGCGTTGGCACCCTTGTGATGCTGCTGGGAGCAGGGCCCTATGTCAGCTTTGCCAAGAACCCCAGCGCCTACCTCTCTGTGGTGGTGATGTCTCCGGCGATTCTGTTTGTCTGCCTTACCTCCTCTTTCCGGGGGTATTACGAGGGGCTGCGCAACATGTACCCCACCGGGATCTCTCAGGTAGTGGAGGCGCTGGTCAAGCTGGTGTGCGGCCTGGCTTTGGCGGCCTTTGCCATCAACATGGGGATGGGGGAGTATGCGCGCCTGGGCACGGTATTCGGCACGGCGGCGGACTCGGAGGAGAGCGCCAGGCTGCTGGCGCTGGCCTATGGTTCCGCCGGCGCTATTTTAGGCATTGTGATCAGCACTTTTGCGGGAACGCTGTACCTCTGGCTGTACCACAAGATCAAAGGGGACGGCATTACCAGAAGCCAGCTTGTGGCGGCGCCCCCCGCTACCGATAAAAAGGTCCTGCTGCGGCGGCTCATCCTCATCGCGGTGCCGGTCTGCCTGGGGGCGGTGGCCACCAACGTCACCACGCTGATCGATGTGACATCCGTTACCAACCGGCTGGCCACAGCGCTGGACCGGGGCTATGACGTGATGATGTCCATGTACGCGGGGATGATCCCGGAGGCCATGCCGCTGACAGAGATCCCCAACTATCTTTTTGGGGCCTATAACCTCTCCGTCACGGTGTTTAACCTGGTGCCTGCCATCACCACTACCTTCGGCATCAGCGCCCTGCCCGCGGTGACCACCGCCTGGGTAGAGGGCAGGCGGGAGAGCCTGCGAAAAAATATCGAGTCAGTGTGGCGCATGACCTCCCTGATCGCCATGCCCGCGGGCTTTGGCCTCATCGCCCTGGCGGGCCCGGTGCTCCATTTTCTCTTTCCCGGCGAGCCGGAGGCCATTCTCATCGCGGCCCCGATCCTGCGGGTGCTTGGGGTAGCGGTGATCTTTGTCTCGCTGACGCTGCCCACCAACAGCATGCTTCAGGCCGTGGGGAAATTAAATGTTCCGGTCAAGATGATGCTTTTGGGCGGGGCGGCCAAGCTGATCCTCAATTTCAGCCTTGTGGCGGTGCCCTCCATCAATATCCGGGTAGCACCTTACGGTACGCTGCTGTGCTATGCCATTATCTTTTTGGTTTCCGCCCCCATTCTCTGCCGTACCGCCGGCGTCAAAATACGGGCATTTCAGGTGTTTGGCAAGCCCCTGCTGGGCGGGGTTTTCTGCGGTGCGGCGGCCTGGGCGGCGTACGGCCCGCTGGCGAGATACCTCTCTGAAGGAAGGCTGACCACGCTGCTTGCCATGGCGGCAGGCGGGGCGGTATATGTGGTTTCGCTGTTTTTGCTTCGTGCCATCGCCAAAGACGATGTTTTGATGCTGCCAAAGGGAGAAAAAATTGCGAAACTACTTGAAAAACGCGGGCTGATAGGGTAATATGGATACGTTCCGCATTTTTAAGGGGGATCCCCGGGGGAAGGAAGCGCCATGGCAGAGAACTTTGAGAAGAAAGAGCGTTACGGCTACGATGATCTGATCCGGGTCATGGAGATCCTTCGGGGGCCGGGAGGCTGCCCCTGGGATATCGAACAGACCCACGGGAGCATCCGTAAAAACTTTATCGAGGAGACCTATGAGGTACTGGAGGCCATCGACTCCGGTGATAAAACTCATCTGCAGGAAGAGCTGGGGGATGTGCTGCTTCAGGTGGTTTTCCATGCGCGCATGGAGGAGGAAGCCGGCAGCTTTTCCATGGAGGACGTCTGCGATGGGATCTGCAAAAAGCTAATCCTGCGTCATCCTCATATTTTCGGCGACGTCCGGGCGGACAGCGCTGAGCAGGTGCTCAAAAACTGGGATGAGATCAAAAAGAAGGAAAAGAGCCAGAAAACCGCGGCGGATACCCTCCGCAGTGTACCAAAGCTGCTTCCGGCCTTGATGCGCGCCGAAAAGGTGCAGCACCGGGCGGCCCGGGCGGGCTTTGATTACGACGGCCTCGCCGGCGCCATGGGAGACCTGGAAAGCGAGTGTGCCGAGCTTCGGGAGGCGGTGGACGCCGGCTCTGCGGAAGAACAGGCGGAGGAACTGGGAGATCTGCTGTTTGCGGCGGTGAATGTCTCCCGTTTTCTGCACGCCGACCCGGAGGAAACTCTGGCCCGGGCCACCGAGAAGTTTATCGGACGGTTCTGCCGAGTGGAGGAGCTGGCGCTGGAGCGCGGGATCGATATGCAGGGCGCTTCCCTGCAGGAGCTGGACGTGCTTTGGCGGGAAGCAAAAAAACAGCATTAATAACAGATCGAAACAGAATCTGTTTTAATAAAACTATGTAAAAACAATGGAGGCAATCAAATGACTAAGACTGAACTGATTAGCGCTGTGGCCCAGAAGGCTGAAATTTCCAAGAAGGACGGGGAAAAAGCGGTTTCCGCTGTGATCGACGCCATCACCGAGGCTCTGGTAAAGGGCGAAAAAGTCCAGCTGGTCGGCTTTGGTACCTTTGAGGTGAAAGAGCGCAGCGAGAGAAAAGGCATCAACCCCAGAACCAAAGAGGAGATCACCATTTCCGCTTCCAAACTGCCTTCCTTCAAAGCCGGTAAAGCCCTGAAGGATGCCGTTTCCAAATAAGAAAAAAGCAAAATAGATGAGCGGCGCGGGCGCGGGGTTTTGCCTGCCTGCCGCCGGGATGCAATGAGTAAGCACATGGTGTTTGCTCATTGTTTGTTTTCGGGGGCGGTTCCCCGGTGAGGAGGAAAAACGGATGAGACTGGATAAATACCTGAAGGTGACCCGGCTGATCAAACGCCGGACCATTGCCAACGAGGCCTGCGATGCGGGGCGGATCTTTGTAAACGGCAAGGCCGCCCGTGCCTCCTACGAGGTGAAGGAGCAGGATGTGATCGAGATCCAGATGGGCACACGCCCCTTAAAGGTACAGGTGCTCAAGGTAAGCGAGCATGTCCCTAAAGAAGAAGCGGCCTCCCACTATATCGTTTTGGAGTGACGCTGCGGTCATAAGCGTCCTGCCCCCGGCATAGAATAGGCTTGAGAGAACGAGCCCATTCAGAGGAGGTCGGGAAAATGGCAGAGGAGAAAAGAGCCGTCAAAGGCCCTCATAATGTGATCCTGGAGGACCGGCGCCAGCTGAGCGTCTCGGGGGTGTCGGACATCGACAGCTTTGATGAGGAGAGCGTGGTGCTTTTTACCGATATGGGGGAGCTGACGGTACGGGGGTACAACCTTCACATCAACAAGCTCAATGTGGAGACAGGGGAGCTTACGGTGGAGGGGGAGATCCATACCCTTATTTACACCGACGACCAGCCGAATAAAAAGCTGTTTGCCCGTCTTTTTAAATGATCGGCATCGGCCGGGTTGGGAGGGAATTTTTTTGATCGGTGTCAATACCCAGACGGTGATCTTTCTGCAGTCTCTGCTGCTGGGGGCGGCTCTGGGGGCGCTTTACGATATCTTCCGCATCCTGAGGCTGGCGGTCCCCACACCGTCGGCCGTTGTTTTTGTGGAGGACCTGCTCTACTTTGCCCTTTGCGCCGCCGCTACCTTTTTGTTTATGATGAATACCATTTACGGCAGTGTTCGGGTTTTTGTTATGCTTGGGGAGCTGATCGGCTGGATTCTGTATTATTTGACGGTGGGTGCGGCTGTGATGCGGGCGGCGCAGGCCATCATCCGGGCGGTCAGACGGGTGCTGAGGCTGCTGTACCGGGTGTGCGCCGCGCCTTTGATCCGTCTATTTGGATGGGTTTGGAGGAAATTAGGGCGCAGCGCAGTTTTTTTGCGGGGAAAAGCCGGAAACTTTTCAAGAAATCTCAAAATTCGCTTGAAAAGGCAAAGAACTTTATTGTATAATCAATCTAATAACAAGGGCAAAAAGGGCAAGAAGACGGCGAAGCCGGAAAGGGGTGGTCGGCTTGAAAAAAAGAAAAAGCGAAAACCCAAGGTGCAAAGGGAAATTCCTTAAGCTGGCCGTTCTCTGTTTTGCCGTTTATGTGGCTTATGCCATGGTCACACAGCAGGCGCAGATCAAAGAACGCGGCGAGGAGCTTGCCGCGGTGGAGGAAAAGATTGCGCAGCAGGAGCAGAAAAACAAAAAAGCGGAGCGGCTGCTGACATTGGGTGACGATGAGGAATATATTGAACGTATCGCCAAAGAGAAGCTGGGGTATGCCTATCCCAACGAACATGTCTATATCGACCGTTCGGCGGAGTAGCTTTTTGGCGGTGGAATATTTTAAGGAGGCACGTTTCTCAATATGCAGCTCGCAGTAGGAAAAATTGTTGAGGGAAAAGTAACCGGTATCACCAAATTCGGGGCGTTTATCGAATTGCCGGAGGGCAAGACCGGGATGGTACATATCTCCGAGATAGCGCCGACCTATGTCAATGAGATCAGGGACCATGTTACCGAAAACCAGGTGGTGAAGGTGAAAATCCTCAGCATCTCGGAGGAAGGCAAGATCAGCCTCTCCATGAAACGCGCCATGGAACGTCCTGCCAGACAGGCTCCCCGCCGCACCGGCCCCGGCCGCCCGGATAACTACGACTGGAACAGCGGGAAGAGGAACGAGAACATGTCCTTTGAGGATATGCTCACCAAATTTAAGCAGACCAGCGATGACAAGATTTCCGACCTGAAGCGGTATACCGACGGCAAGCGCGGCTCTGGCCGCAGAGGTCAATCCAAATAAGCAAAGAGCACAGAGTGCTTTAGGGCCTTTCGGAACGAAACGTCTTGAAGCACTTTCTTTTTGTGCAAAAGGAGAGAGCATATGATACTGATCAACGGACAGATCCACACCATGGCGGGAAAGGTGTTTTCCCCCGGATATCTGGAGATGAAGGACGGGCTCATCGCCCGGACGGGCCCTATGGAGGAGCTTTTCCCCGTGCCGCAGGACGCGGTGGACCTGGGAGGGGCCCAGGTGCTGCCCGGGTTTATTGACGCCCACTGCCATATCGGCATGTGGGAGGACTCTTTGGGTTTTGAAGGGGAGGATGGCAACGAGGAGACGGACCCCTGTACCCCCCATCTGCGCGCTGTGGACGCGGTAAACCCCCGGGACCGCGGCTTTTTGGAGGCCGCCCGGGCAGGGGTGCTCACAGTGGTGACGGGGCCCGGCAGCGCCAACCCCATCGGCGGGCAGATGTGCGCCATGAAAACGGTGGGCATCCGGGTGGATGACATGCTGATCTCCGGCTGCATCGGCATCAAGTTTGCGCTGGGGGAAAACCCCAAGGGCTGCTACCACGACAAGAGTAGCGGCCCCGCCACCCGTATGGCCACCGCGGCGCTGATCCGGGAGCAGCTGTTCAAGGCGCAGAGGTATCTGAGGGACAAACAGGAGGCGGAGCTGGACGAGGAACTGGACGAGCCGGAATTCGATTTTAAATGTGAAGCTCTGATCCCCCTGCTGGAACAAAAGGTAAAGGCCCATTTTCACGCGCACCGTGCGGACGATATTTTTACGGCGATCCGCATTGCAAAGGAATTTGATCTTGATTATCTCCTGATCCACTGCACGGAGGGGCATCTGATCGCCGGAGAGCTGGCAAAGGAGGGGGCCTTTGCCGTGACGGGCCCCTGTCCCGGCTCCCGCAGCAAACCGGAGCTCAAGGACCAGACGGTGGAAAACCCGGGAGTGCTCTCCCGCGCGGGAGTGCTCACCGCCATCTGCACCGACCATCCGGAGCTGCCCATCGAGCAGCTGCCCCTCTGCGCCGGCTTCGCGGTGGAAGGCGGTATGGACCGGGAGGAGGCCCTGCGGGCCATTACGATCCACCCCGCGAAGATGCTGGGGATAGACGGCCGCCTGGGCTCTCTGGAGCCGGGCAAGGAGGCGGACGTGCTGGTGTTCCGGAGAGATCCCCTTTCTCTGGGAGGGCGCCCGGAGATGGTATTCTGCCGCGGAGAGCGCATTTTATAACGGGAGGAAACGCATATGAGAGAGATCCGGGCGGGCCAGATCACCCAGGCGGTGCGGGACCTGTGCATCCGCGCCAACAAGGTGTTGCCCTGCGACATCGAGGCGCGGCTTGCCGGCGCCGCGGAGCGGGAGACATCCCCGCTGGCCAAAGAAATTCTGGGAGACCTGATGGAAAACTGCCGTGTGGCCAGGGAGATGGATATCCCCATTTGCCAGGATACCGGCATGGCGGTGGTGTTTGTGCGCCTGGGGCAGGAGGTGCATATCACCGGAGGTTTGCTGACGGAGGCGGTGAACCGGGGGGTGTCCCTGGGCTACACCGAGGGGCTGCTGCGCTGTTCCGTGGCCGGAGACCCGCTGCGCCGGGTGAACACCGGGGACAACACCCCGGCTGTTCTGCATCTGGAGCTGGTGGAAGGGGAGGAGTGCACCATCACGGTGGCGCCCAAGGGCTTTGGCAGCGAGAATATGAGCCGACTCAAAATGTTTACCCCGGCGGCCTCCCGGGAGGATATTATGGATTTTGTGGTGGAGTGCGTCACCCTGGCCGGGAGCAACCCATGCCCGCCGGTAGTGGTGGGCGTGGGCATCGGCGGGAACTTTGAGCAGGTGGCGCTGCTGGCCAAAAAGGCCCTCTGCCGCAGCAGTGACCGCCCCAACACGGACGAGTATTATGCTCAGATGGAAAAAGAACTGCTTTGCCGCATCAACCGCACCGGCGTGGGCCCCCAGGGCTTTGGGGGGGATACTACGGCGCTGGCGGTGAACATTGAGCAGTACGCCACCCATATCGCCGGGCTGCCGGTGGCGGTGAACATGGGCTGCCATGTGACGCGCCACGCCATGGCCTCCCTGTGACAAAAAGCCCCCCGCGGGCACAGCGGTCCGCCCTTTTCCTTCCGGAAGAGGGCGGATTTTTTTGATGGGAACGGGCGGGAAAAAACAGGCCCTTTTAAAAATAAACACAGAAATGTTTCATCTAAGTTCACAGTTTTCATTGAAAATATTAATATTATATGATATAATATAGACAAATTCAAGAGAGAGAGAAGGGGTGCGGAGAGGATATCTGTCATGCCCGGGACAAGGGTATTATAAGAAAAGGGGTTGAACGTATGAAATTTGCTATCACGGCAAGAAAGACCACCATAAAGGATTCCTTCAGAGACCGAGTGGAGAAAAAGCTTGCGAAGCTGGACCGTTTTTTTGACGACGGCGCGTCCGCAGCCGTTGTGGTGACCAACGAGCGGGAGAGGGAGACGGTGGAGGTCACGATCCAGGCGCAGGGCATGTATTTCCGCGCCGAAAAGACAACCTCTGACCGCGCCGATTCTCTGGAAGCGGTGGTGGATTCCCTCTTTAAGCAGATCGTCAAAAACAAGTCCAAGCTGGAGCAGAAGCTGCGGGATTCGGCCTTCGACCCGGTTTACCACGATGAGGCCGGTGAGGAAGAGAGCCTTCATGTGGTAAAGACCAAGACCTTCCCGGTAAAGCCCATGCATGAGGAAGAAGCTATTCTTCAGATGAATCTTCTGGGACACGCCTTTTATATGTTCCGCAACGCGGAGACAAACGAGATCAATGTGGTTTACCGCAGGAAGAACGGCAATTACGGCCTTCTGATCCCGGAAAACGACTAAAATAAATAACCGGTGCCCGGGCGTTTCGCCCGGGCATTTTTATATGTCTGTGGGCTTCGCATTCCCCTAAAACTGTGCTATACTAAAATTTAAGTTAATTTGTGCCGCACAAAAGGCATCCGAAGGAAAAGCGGCGGAAAGGACAGACAGATGATAGAATACGGCGTAGTCGGTACCAGCTGGATCACGGAGCATTTTATTGAGGGGGCCCGGCAGACGGGAAAACTCCATTGCGGGGCGGTTTACTCCCGCAGCCTCGGCCGCGCGGAGGAGTTTGCAGCGGCCCAGGCCCCACAGGCGGAGCTGTTTGACGATCTGGACGCCATGGCCGCTTCGGAGCGCATCCAGGCGGTATATGTCGCGAGCCCCAACTCCCTGCACTACGAGCAGTCCGCGCTTTTTTTGCGGGCGGGCAAACATGTGATCTGTGAAAAACCCCTGACCACCAGCGAGGAGAAAGCAAGGGAGCTCTACGCTTTGGCAAAGGAAAAGGGTGTGGTATTTTTGGAGGCCATCACCACCATGCATATGCCGGAGATGAAGCGCCTGGAGGAGGGCATCGCCCGGCTGGGCAAGGTTTCCTACATCAAGCTTTTTTATGAGCACGTCTCCTCCAAATACAACGCCCTGGCCGCGGGGAGCCTGCCCAACATCTTTAACCCGGCCTTTGCCACCGGGGCGATCATGGACATGGGGGTCTACTGTGTCTATCCCATCCTGCACCTTTTTGGAGAGCCGGACCGGGTGCTTGCCGCTTCCGCTGTGACACAGAGCGGGGTGGACGGCGTGACTGCAGCTGTTTTTTCCTATCCGGACAAGCTGGCGGTGGCCTCGGCCTCCAAGATCGGCACCAACCGCTGCTGGAGCGAGGTGCAGGGGGACAAGGGCACCCTGGTGTTTGAGGATATGTCGGTGTTCAGCAATATGAAGATCATCTGGCGGGACGGCAGCGAGGAGACACTGACCGGGAACACCCCGCACCCCAGGGCCATGAGCTTCGAGGCCGACAGCTTCGCTGAATTCATCCTTCACCCGGAGAAGAACCGGGAACGGTATGAGTATCTGGCAGAACTCTCCTGCCGGGTATGCGGGATGCTGCTCAGGGTACGGCAGGCGGCGGGGGTCCATTTCCCCTGCGACGACGGGCGATAATTTTACCAAAGTGGTGACGGACAGTGCTTTTTTACAGACAGCTTTTAAAAGAGAATCGAAGGACGGCCCTGCGCTGGGCGTGCCTGTGCATGGCCCTTTCCGCCGTGCTGACGGCAGCCCTCTGCGCGCCCCGGGCCCGGGCGGAAGGGGAAGCCGGCGGCACGGTGGGGGAGGCGCTTTTGCAAAACGCCTCCAGCCAGCTGCTGGGCAGTTTCAGCGCGGAGGTCTCCGCCGCATCCAGCCCCCTTGTGGCCATGACGGCGATGTCGGTGATAGGGGCGGTGCAGAACGGAGCTCTCCCGGTGGGCGCGCTGCTGGAGGAGGCGCCGCAGCTGCGGCGGCTGGCGCAGGCCGGGGCGGAGGGCAGCCGCCGGCTGGTGGATCTCTCGGGGCTGCCCATCGCCACCTTTCCGGCGGCGGTGACGCTGCTTTCTGTTTTGGGGCTCTGGGCGCTGGTGAGCCTGGCAGAACAGATCGGCGAGCTGTGCTGTCCGCCGCTTTTGGCGGTGGCCCGGCCGGTGTCCAACTATTTCTCCAACCAGCTCGGCAACCTTGCGGGGTACACGCTGGTGCTGCTGTTTACTGTCATCAACCTGGTGGATTTTTTTCTGCGGGCGCCCTCTGTTTCCACCGCGGCGCTCCCGGCGGCCTGCGCGGGGCCCACGCCGCTTTTGATGGGTCTCTGGCGGCCTCTGGCAGCCGTTGTGGTGTTTTCCGTCTCCTTCCTGGCCCTGGCGCTGGGGGTGTCGGTGTATACCGTTGTCAAAACGGTGCGGCGCTTTGTGCAGATCATCACGCTGCCTGTGCCGCTGGGAAACTTTTGGTTTGCACTGGTAAAAGGGAGTCTGGCCGCGGCGGTGCTCTATTTTTCCCAGACAGACCCGGCCATAGGGCTGCTGATCGGGGCGGCGGTGCTTCTCCTCTGCGGGGCGCTGTATAAAACAGCGTACCTTGCCGTGCGCTACTATGACCATCTTTACGTCAGGACCGCCTGGCACAGCATCCAGCGGTTTTTCCGGCGGGATAAGATACAGCCGCCGGTCTTTCGCCGGCTTCCCAAACAGCTGCGGGAGCAGCTTGGGGAAGGGGAGCTGATGATCCCGGCTTTTGCCCTGTTTCGGTTTCACGGCATTCCCAAGAGGATGCGCTGCTTTTTGGTTCTGAAGGACGGCGGGCTGTACCTCTGGGGCAAAAACTGGCTGCGAAAGCCTGTCTGCGTGGATATCCTGCGGGACTGCGGCGGAAAGGGGATCTTTTTAAAAAAGGAGAAGGGCCGCTACCGCCTGCAGTGGAACAGCGAGGGCGCCAACCGGGCAAACCTGGGCGGCTTTGCCCTTAGCCTTGACTACGCCCCCTACGCCTCCTGGCTCTTCGGCCTGGGCGTGGTGGATTACGACTCGGTGATCCGCCAGATCAAAGAGGCGGAAAAGGAGCTGCACCGGGAAAATAAGGCGCGTCTGCGCCGGGAAAGGCAGCTGGCAAAGCGGGAAAAGCGCAGGCGGAAAGAACAGGAGCGCGCGAACCGGCCGCAGTGACCGGAAAAGGGCAGAGCCCGGGGCCTTATGCCCCGCGGGCACGCGGCGGGAGCGCACGGCGGGCAGGCCGGGCGTCCCGCCGTTTTGGCCCGGGAAAGGAGAGAGAGGAATGCTTCGCTTTATCATCGGAACGGCGGGGACCGGCAAGACCACCCGCCTGCGGGAAGAGATCTGCCGGGCGGCCCGGGACGGGAAAAGAGTGCTGGTGCTGGTGCCGGAGCAGTATTCCTTCGGCACGGAGCGGGCGCTTTACCGCGCCCTTGGGGCAGCAAAAGCCATGGGCGTGGAGGTGCTTAGCTTTACACGCCTGTGCGACCTGGTCTTCCGGGAATACGGGGGCCTGGCGGGCGAGGCGCTGGAGGGGCCTTCCCGGTGCCTTTACATGAGCCTTGCCCTCTCCCAGTGCCAGGAGCAGCTCCGGCTCTACTCTGGGCGGCTGCACGGCCCCGCTTTTCTCTCCGGGCTGGTGGAGCAGATCAGCGAGTTTAAAAACGCGGGAGTCCGTCCGGAGGACCTGCGCCGGGTGAGTGAAGAGGCCGACCCGGGCGCCCTGCGGGAAAAGGCCGGGGAGCTGGCGCTCATCTACGAAACCTACCAGGCTTATGTTGACCGCGGCCATCTGGACCCGGAGGACAGCCTGATGCGGGCCTGCGGGATGCTGGAGGGGCAGAGCTTTTTTGCCGGGGCCCATGTGTTTTTGGATGCCTTCAAGGGCTTTACCGCGGGGGAGTTCCGCCTGTTGGAGCAGATTTTGCCGCAGGCAGAGGAGGTGTGGATGGCGGCCACGGCCGACAGCCTCTACGACCGCAGCCGCGGCCTGGGCCTTTTTGCCCCGGTGACGGAGACCACTGCGCGGCTCATCCGCATGGCGCGTGAGGCGGGGGTGGCGGTGGCCGCCCCGGTGGAGCTCACCGAACCTGTGCGCTTTGCCTCCCCGGAGCTTTCCGCCCTGGAGCGGGGGGCGTTTCGCGCGGAGTGCGAAAGCTGGGATGAGATCCCGGAGGATATCTGCCTGATCCCGTCGCGGGACCCCTACGACGAGCTGCGCCGGATAAGCGGGGAGATCGGCCGCCTGGTGCGGGAGAAGGGCTTCCGCTACCGGGATATCCTGGTGGTGGGTCGGGGGCTGGAGCGCTATGAGCAGCCCATCCGGGAGGTGTTTGAAAACCGGGAGATCCCGTTTTTTATGGACCGTCGGGAAAAGCTCTCCGAGAGACCGCTGGCGGCGGCCCTGCTCTGCGCAGCGGATGCCGTGCGCTTTCGCATGGATACGGATGAGATCCTGCGCCTCGTAAAAACAGGGCTTTTGGGGCTTTCCGACCGGGAGATAAGCCTTTTGGAGCGGTATTGCTTTGTCTGGGACGTGAGGGGCCGCATGTGGGCAGAACCTTTCCGGGCAAACCCCTCGGGGTTTGGAGAGATGACCGAACAGGATGCCCGGTGCCTGGAGGAGACGGAGGGCCTGCGCCGTCGGGTGGCGGGCCCTCTGCTGCGGCTGATGGAGCGCACGGAACTCTGCAGCGGGGCGGGGTTTGCCGAAGCTCTGTTTGACTATATGGCCGGGTGCGGCATGGTGCAGCACCTTCAGGACGGTCCCTTATCCGGGGACCGGGAATTTATGGAGCGGGAAGCCGCCGCCTACAGCCTGCTTTTAGACACGATGGAGCAGTACGCCGGGGCTTTGGGGGAGGTGCAGCTCCCCCTTGCGCGCCATGCGGAGCTGTTCCGCCTGGCGGTGTCCGCGGCGGATATGGGACGCATTCCGGAGACGCTTGACCAGGTGACCATCGGGGACGCCGGGCGGGTGCGCCCGGACGACCCCCGGGCGGTGTTCCTCATCGGGGCGACGGAGGGGGAGTTCCCCGCCCGGGCGGCGGGGGGCGGGTTCTTTTCCGACCCGGAGCGGGAGGCCATGGCGGCCCTGGGGGTGGAGCTCTCCGGCACCGCCCAGAGCCGCGGGCTGGAAGAGACTTATTTTGCTTACACAGCCCTTACCTGCGCCGGGGAAAAGGTGTTTGTCTCCTGGCCGGCGGCGGACTTAAAGGGCGGGGCCCTGTATCCCTCTGCCATCGTCCGGCAGGTGCGGCGCATCTTCCCCAGGGCGCCCGAGGCCCGGACGGCGGACGAGCTGGACGCGGTGTGGAACGACCGCACGGCCTTTGAGGCCTTTGCCCGCCGCGCCCGGGAGGACAGCCCCCGGAGGGCGGCGCTGCTCGCGTTTTTGCAGGAGGCGGGGCGGGGGGAGGATGCCCGGCGGGCGGCATCTCCCACCCCCGGCAGCCGGTGGCGCATGGAGGATGGGAAGGTATCCCGGAGGCTTTTCGGCCCCCGGATGCGGCTTTCCCCCTCCCGGTTGGAGCAGTATGCCCAGTGCCGTTTTGCCTATTTCTGCGCCGGAGGGCTGGGAATGAAAAAGCTGCGGCGGGCGGAGCTCTCGCCGCTCCAGTCCGGTACGGTGATCCACTATGTGCTGCAGTGTATGGTGTCAAAATATTCCGGAAAAGGGCTGCTCGACCTGCCGGAGAGCCGCCGGAAAGAAGAGATCGACCTGCTTTTGGAGGACTACCTGAAAGCGTCCATGGGCGGGGAAGAGGGAAAATCCGCGCGGTTTCGCTACCTCTTCCGGCGGCTCTCCGGCCTGCTGCAGCGCCTGGTGGCCCGCATTGCGGAGGAGTTTGCCGTCAGCGACTTTGAACCCGCCGCCTTTGAGCTGCCCATCTCGGAGCAGGGCGGGGTGCAACCGCTGGAATTTGTCACCCCCGCCGGGGCAAGGGTCACGGTGGAGGGCGTGGTGGACCGTGCGGACGTGATGGAAAAAAACGGGCGGCGCTATGTCCGGGTGGTGGATTACAAATCCGGCGCCAAGACCTTCGACCTGGGGGATGTTTACTACGGGCTCAACCTCCAGATGCTGGTGTATTTGTTCTCCATCTGCCAAAACGGCGGGGAGCGGCTCTCCGGCGCGGTGCCGGCGGGGGTGCTCTACATGCCGGCAAAGGCGGGGTTCCTCTCCGCCTCCCGGGATACCGGGGAAAAGGAGGCTAAAAAGCTCCAGCGCCAGACGCTGCGGATGAGCGGCCTGCTGATAGATGACCTGACGGTTCTGCAGGGAATGGAGCACGACGTGGAAGGGGTGTTTATCCCCGCGAAGCTTAAAAGCGACGGCAGCCTGGACCCTAAAAGCTCGGTGGCCTCCCTGGAGGAGCTGGGAAAGATACGCCGCTATGTGGAGAAACTCATCTGTGATATGGCGGATACCCTCCGGGAAGGGGAGATCCAGGCCGTGCCGGTTTCCCACGGGGATTTTGACCCCTGCCGGTACTGCGATTTCCGCCCGGTGTGCGGGCGGGAGGACGGAGACCCGCAGAGGGCCGCGGAGCCTTTGAGCCGCGGCGAGTTTTTTGAAAAAATAGAGGAGGGCGAGGGCGTTGGCGGAGAAAAAATGGACCGATAAGCAGAGGCAGGCCATCGAGAGCCGCGGCGGCACCCTTCTGCTCTGTGCGGCGGCGGGTTCCGGCAAGACGGCGGTGCTGGTGGAGCGGGCCGTCCGCCGGATGACCGACCCGGAAAACCCTGTGGACGCCGACCGGATGCTGATCGTCACCTTTACAAATGCGGCGGCGGCAGAGATGAAGGCGCGCATCCAGGCCCGGCTCTCCGCCATGCTGGAGGAGGCCCCCGGAGACCTGGGGCTGCGCCGCCAGCAGATGCTGCTGGAGAGGGCGCAGATCAGCACCATCCATTCCTTCTGCCTGGATTTTATCCGCCGGCATTTCGAACGGCTTTCCGTCGCGCCGGACTGCGCCGTGGGCGACGAAAACCAGCTGGCGCTGCTGCGGGATGCCGCCGCGGAGGAGGCGGTGGAGGACTTTTACGCCCGGGACGGAGACGGCGGTTTTGCCGAGCTGGTGGAGCTGCTCTCCTCCGGCCGGGACGACAGGAAACTGATGGAGACGGTGTTTAAACTCTACGATTTTATCCGTTCCCATCCCTTTTACGAAAGCTGGCTGGACAAAAAGCTCGCCCTCTACCGGGAGCCGGGCGGGGCGGCGGAGTCGGTGTGGGGCGAGGTGATCCTGCGCTACGCCGCCCAGACGGTATCTTACGCGGCGGGCTGCATCCGTCAGGCGCAGGAGCTCATCCGGGAGGACGCCGCCGCGGAGAAGGCCTACGGCCCCGCCCTGGCGGGCGACCTGGCCCAGCTGGAGGAGCTTGCAGAGCAGATCGAAAACCGGGCGTGGGACGCGGTGTGCGGGCGGCTGCGCGGCTTTGTGTTTGGACGCCTGGGAGCCCTGCGGGGCGAAAACCCCGTCAAGGACGGGGTAAAGGCCCTGCGGGATCAGGTGAAATCCGCCGTGGGGAAGCTGGCGGAAAAGCAGTTCTGCGCCACCGAGGAGGAGTTTGCGCAGGATATAGAGGACCTTGCCCCCAAGGTGGAGCGGCTGTTTTCTCTGGTGAAGGATTTTTCCCGCCGTCTGGAGGAAAAGAAGCGGGAGAAAAAGCTGCTGGATTTTTCCGACCTGGAGCACCTGACCCTTTCGCTTTTGATGGAGCCGGACGGAGAGGGGTATTCCCCCACTGCCCTGGCCCGGGAGGAAGCACAGAAATACGACGAGATCTTCATCGATGAATACCAGGACACCAACGAGGTGCAGGATATGATCTTCCGGGGGCTCTCCCGCCGGGAGGAAAATCTTTTTTTTGTGGGGGACGTCAAACAGAGCATCTACCGTTTCCGCCAGGCCATGCCGGAGATCTTTTTGGACAAAAAGGACCGGTACCGCCCCTGGGACGGGTGTGTTTTCCCGGCAAAGCTCACATTGGAACGCAATTTCCGCAGCCGCCGGGAGGTGACTGACACGGTAAATTTCTTCTTCTCCCAGCTCATGAGCCGGGAGCTGGGGGAGATCGACTACACCGGGGAGGAGCTGCTTGTCCCCGGCGCGGCCTATCCGGAGAGCACTTCGTGCAGGACGGAGTTCTGCATCCTAGACCTGGAAGGGGAGGAGCGCCCCGCCGTCCAAGCGGAGGCGGCATTTGCCGCCCGCCGGGTGCGCCGGCTGCTGGAGAGTGGGATGGAGATCCAGGGCGAGACGGGCCCCAGGGCGGTGCTGCCCCGGGATATCTGTATTCTGCTGCGTTCCCCCAAAGGCAAGGCGGCGGCCTATGTGGAGGCCCTCCGGAAGGAGGGCATCTCCGCCTGGTCGGAGGGGACGGGAAGCTATCTGGAATCCCGGGAGGTGTCGGCGGTGCTGTCCCTCCTGCGGGCGGTGGATGACCCGCTCTCAGATATCCCACTGGCGGCGGCCTTGCTCTCCCCCATCGGAGGGTTTGACCCGGACGCCCTGGCGCGCCTGCGCCTGCGGGACCGCTCCCGGGAGCTCTACCTCAGCCTCCTTGAGGCCGCCGGGGAGGGGGAGCCGGCGGCGGAGCGGTTTGTCCGGATGCTGGAGGGCTTCCGCCGGGAGGCGGCGCGCCTGCCGGTGGAGGCGCTGCTGCGCCATATCTACAGCACGACGGAGTACCCTTCTATCGTGCTGGCCCAGCCGCGGGGGGAGGAACGCCGTGCGAACCTTCTGCTTTTGGCGGAGTACGCCGCGGCCTACAGCCGGGGCGGAGGAGGGCTTTCCGGTTTTCTGCGCTACCTTGGGCGGCTGACGGAGCGGGGCTCCGACCTGCCCGGAGCGGCGGGGGCTTCCGGCGTGGAGGACGCGGTGAGGGTGATGAGCATCCACCGCTCCAAAGGGCTGGAGTTTCCGGTGGTGCTGCTGTGCGACACCGCCAAAAGTTTCAACAAGCAGGACCTGCGCGACCGGACGATCCTGCATCCGCAGCTGGGCTTTGCCTGTGTGCGGCGGGACCGCCGCCTGGGCATCCAATTTACCACTGTGCCCATGGAGGCCCTGCGGCTGGAAAACGAGCGCGCGTCCCTCAGCGAGGAGATGCGGGTGCTCTATGTGGCGCTCACCCGCGCCCGGGAAAAGCTCATCATCACCGCGGCGCTCAAAAAGCCCTGGCAGACCCTGTCACGGCTTTCGGCCGAGACCGGGGATCAGATCTCCCCGGCGGTGGTGCGGGCGGGGGGCTCCTATGCCCAGTGGATGCTGCAGAGCCTGATCCGGCATCCGGACCTTGCCGCCCTGCGGGAGCGGGGAGGCATCGGGCTGCCCCGGGTGCTCTCGGGGGAGGAGAGCCGGTTTGAGGTCTCTCTGGAGCCCCCCGCAGAGCAGGCGGAGGAGCCGGAGACGGCGGCGAAGTTTACCGCCGTGCCGGACCGTGAGGATCTTCTTCGCCTGCGCCGCCAGACGGGCTTTGTTTACCCCCACCCGGCTTCCGTTCTGACCCCTTCCAAATTAGGAGTCTCCGAGGCGGCGAAGGGCGCCCCGGCCCGCAAGCCGGATTTTTCCCGTGTTCCCCGGTTTCTGCCGGAGGACACCCTCACCGGTGCCCGGAGGGGGCAGGCAGTGCATAAGTTTATGCAGTTTTCCCGGTACGAGGAGGCCCGAAAGGACCTGGAAGGAGAGGTTCGGCGGCTTGCAGAGCGCCGCTACCTTACCGAGGCGGAGGCCGCGAGCCTGGACCTTACCGCCCTGCGCCGCTTTTTTGCCTCGGAACTCTACGGGAGGATCCGCCGCTCGGAGGAAGTAAAGCGGGAGCTGCGCTTTTTGTGGGAGGCATCCCCCGGCCAGCTGGGCCTTGCGGGGGAGCCGGAGGACCGCATCACGGTGCAGGGCGTGGCGGACTGCGTCTTTCGGGAAGGGGAGGCCCTGGTGCTGGTGGATTATAAATCCGACCGGGTCGGCGCTCCGGAGGAGCTGGCCCGGCGCTACGGGCGCCAGCTGGAGATCTACCGGGACATCCTGCAGGAGGGACTGGGCCTGCCGGTGCGGGAGTGCCGGATCTATTCCTTTGCCCTGGGCCGGGATATTTTGCTTGATTTTGAGCCAAAAACCCTTGACAGCAAGAGGGAAGGCTGATATACTACATAGGAAAACAAAGTAGAACAGATGATTCGTTCTCACCGATGCGCGGATGCGACATCCGGTCAATACAGGAAATAGCCGGTGCTTTACCGGTTTGTTATTGTGTTGAGGCGCGGAACGAATGTCATTTCTTCCGCGCTTTGTTTATTGCTATGGAAATTGGGTTTTGGAGGTGCTTCATATCAGCAAGGAACTGCTTATCAACGAGGAGATCAGGGATAAGGAAGTCAGGGTGATCGACGCCGACGGCAGTCAGCTCGGCATTCTTTCCGTGAAAGACGCGCAGAAGATCGCGATCGAAAAAAACCTCGACCTGGTGAAGATCGCCCCGCAGGCCACGCCGCCGGTATGCCGGATCATGGATTACGGAAAATACCGCTTTGAGCAGGCCAAACGGGAGAAGGAAGCCAGAAAAAATCAGAAGATCATCGACGTCAAGGAGGTCCGCCTTTCCCTGAACATCGATACTCATGATTTTGAGACCAAGGCAAACCACGCCATCAAGTTTTTGAAGGGCGGGGATAAGGTAAAGGTTTCTGTCCGCTTCCGCGGCCGCGAGATGGCTCATCCCGAGTTGGGGACCGTGCTGCTCAAGAAGTTTGCGGATATTTGCGCGGAGGCCGGCAACGTTGAAAAGCAGCCCAAGATGGAAGGGCGCAGCATGGCGCTGTTCCTTGCCCCAAAACCCGTTAAGTAACCGAAACAGGAGGAAATTCAAATGCCTAAGCTGAAAACACATTCCGGTGCGAAAAAACGCTTTAAGCTCACCAAAAACGGTAAGGTAAAACGTGCCCACGCTTTTAAATCTCACATTCTCAACAAAAAAGATACCAAGAGAAAAAGAGGCCTGCGCAAAGCGGCTTACGCCGATAAGACCAACGTAAAAGTCATCAAGCTGATGCTGGCCAACCACTAAGACATATTTCAGTTGATAATGGAGGATTAAAGATATGGCTCGTATTAAAGGGGCAATGATGACCCGCAAGAGAAGAAAGAAAGTTCTTAAGCTGGCGAAAGGTTACTTTGGCGCCAAAAGCAAACACTTCAAAATGGCCAAACAGGCCGTAATGAAATCCGGCAACTATGCCTATATCGGCAGAAAGCAGAAGAAGAGAGACTTCCGCAGCCTGTGGATCACCCGCATTTCCGCCGCCTGCCGCATGAACGGGATTAACTACTCCACCTTCATGAACGGCCTGAAAAAAGCCGGCGTAGAGCTCAACAGAAAGATGCTCTCCGAGATCGCGATCCACGACGCGGCCGCTTTCACCGCTCTGGTGGAAAAGGCCAAAGCCGCCCTCTAATGAAACAACAGCCCGTGTATCGCACAGATTACACGGGCTCGTTTTATATCTCCCGGCCGGTATCCGCCGCCCGCCGGGGCAGGACAGGCCGGCGGCAAACGGGGAAGAGATAGCGATGGAACAGATCACCAGCCGTGAAAACAAACTGGTCAAGCTGGCCTGCGCCCTGGGCAGAGACCGGAAGGCCCGCCGGGAGCAGGGGCTTTTCCTGACAGAGGGCACAAAGCTCTGCGGGGAGGCCGCGGCCTGCGGGGTGGAGATCGCCTGGGTGCTGATGACGGGGGCCTGGATGCGCCGCTGCCCGGAGGAAGCCCTGCTGCTGCAAAACAAAGCGGCACACGCGGCGCTGCTGGCGGAGGGCCTTGCAAATAAGATCAGCGATCAGGCCGCCCCCCAGGGGGTGTTCTGCCTCTGCGGGATGTCGAAGGCGGCACCGGAACCGGATTTTTCCTCCGGGGGCCGGTACCTTGCCCTGGATACCCTGCAGGACCCGGGCAACCTGGGGACGATCATCCGCACCGCCGACGCCTTCGGCCTTTCCGGGCTGATCCTGGGGCCGGGATGCGCCGACCGCTTCAGCCCCAAGGTGCTGCGCGCCACCATGGGAAGCGCTTTCCGGCTTCCCACGGCGGAGGTGGAGGATTTGCCATCGGCTTTAGACCGGGCGCAAAAGGCAGGCTTTGCCGTCTACGGGGCGGCCCTGGACCGAAAAGCGCAGCGCCTTTCGGAGGTGTGCTTTCCGGCCCGGTGCGTGGCAGTAGTGGGAAACGAAGGCAACGGGATCTCACCGGAAGTGCTCTCCCGCTGCGGCCGGACGGTCTTTATCGATATGAAAGGCGGAGCGGAATCCCTCAACGCGGGGGTGGCCGCCGCGGTGCTGCTCTGGGAGATGAGCCGGGAGCGGAAATAGAATGAGTGGATGCCCTTGCGGGGAAGGAGCTGACAGCATGGCAGGGAAAGAATATTGGGTCTGGCTTTCAAATGCACTGGGGCCGGGGAGCGGCACTGTGGACAAGGTGATGGAGGCCTTTGAGACGCCGGAATTTTTATATGCGGAGAAGAAGAGCGGCTTTTCCTCGGTGGGCTTTCTCTCCCCCCGGGAGCGGGCGCGTCTTGTCGAGACGTCTCTTTCCGACGCCCTCCGGATGTGTGAGCGCACGCTGGATAAAGGGTATCAGGTCCTCACGCCGGAGGACCCGGATTACCCGGACCGGCTGAAAAACATTTATGGAAAGCCGGCGGTTTTGTATGTAAACGGTACCCTGAAGGGGATCGACGAACAGGCGGCGGTGGCGGTGGTCGGAACCCGCAATTACTCCGACTACGGCTTCCGCGCCGCGTCCAAGATCTCCTTCGAGCTGGCCCGCGCCGGGGCCGTGGTGGTGAGCGGCATGGCCCGGGGCATCGACACCGTGGCTCACAAGGCAGTGCTCAAGGCGGAGGGCCGTACCATCGCGGTGCTGGGCAGCGGGCTGGACGTGCCTTACCCCCGGGAAAACCGGGCGCTGATGGAGGTGATCTCTCACAACGGGGCGGTGGTGTCGGAGTTTCCCCTGGGTTCCGAGCCCGCCGGGTTTCATTTTCCCATCCGGAACCGCATCATCTCCGGCCTTTCCCTGGGGGTCACGGTGGTGGAGGCAGATTTAAAAAGCGGTTCTTTAATCACCGCGAACCTGGCCCTGGAACAGGGGCGGGATGTTTTTGCAGTCCCCAACGATATTTTTAACGAAAACTCCCGCGGTACCTTCCGCCTGCTGCGCCTGGGCGCCATCCCTGTGGCTTCCGCCGCCGATATTTTGGAGGAATACCGCTACCGTTTTTCTGAGAGAATAAATATCGACGAGATCGCCACCGAGACAGAAAAGCAGGAACAAAACCTTTCGGTCAAGGGAAAAAAGGCTCTTCAGGGGGCCACACCGGAGATGCAGGAGATCTACGATGTTCTGACAGAGATCCCGGCCAACCTGGATGAAATTGCGCTGAAAACAGGAAAAAATGCCAAAGAAGTCTTGACAGCGCTCTCAGAACTTGAAATAATGGGTTTTGTATCTGCGGGCGCGGGAAGGCGCTACAGCATCCGGTAGGGTGCGCAGCCGGCTTGTTTGCGGGCCGGGCGGCTTCTGCCGGTTTTTGATCAATTCAGGAGATGCCGCGAAAGCGGCGGAATGGAGAAGATATGTCAAACCTTGTGATCGTCGAGTCTCCGGCGAAGGCAAAGACCATTAAAAAATATCTGGGAGAGGGCTATGAGGTCGTCGCCTCCATGGGCCATGTCCGGGACCTGCCCAAGAGCAAGCTCGGGGTGGACGTGGACCACGGCTTTGAGCCCACCTATGTGGATATCAAAGGGAAAGAAGAGCTCATCGCGGGGCTTAAAAAGCAGGCGAAAAAAAGCGATACCGTCTATCTCGCCACCGACCCCGACCGCGAGGGAGAGGCGATCTCCTGGCATTTGGCCCATCTGCTGAACCTGAGCCTGGAGGACGCCAACCGCATCACCTTTAACGAGATCACCCGCTCCGGGGTAAAATCCGGTATGGAGCACCCCCGGGAGATCGACATCAACCTGGTAAACGCCCAGCAGACCCGGCGGATCCTGGACCGCATCGTGGGTTACAAGCTGAGCCCTTTTCTGTGGCGCAAGGTGCGCCGGGGCCTCTCCGCGGGGCGTGTGCAGTCGGTGGCGGTACGCCTGATCGTGGACCGGGAAAACGAGATCAAGAAGTTTAAAAGCGAGGAGTACTGGTCTGTTGACGCGAAGCTCACGGCCAAGTCCAGCCGCAAAGCCTTTGCGGCCAAGCTCTACGGCAAAGATAAAAAGCTTGAGATCCACAACAAGGAGGAAGCCGACGCCATTCTGGCGCAGCTGGAGGGGGCGGAGTATGTCGTCTCCGGCGTGAAGAAGAGCGTGCGGCGCAAGAGCCCGGCCCCGCCCTTTACCACCAGTACCCTGCAGCAGGAGGCTTCCCGCCGTCTGGGCTTCCAGGCCCGCCGCACCATGAAGGCGGCTCAGGAGCTCTACGAGGGCGTGGAGGTAGGCGCCCTGGGGGCGGTGGGCCTGATCACCTATATGAGGACCGATTCTCTGCGGGTTTCCGATGAGGCCGCCGCCGAAGCGGCCGCGTTTGTGGAGGGCCGCTACGGAAAAGACTACCTGCCGGAGAAGCGCCGGGTGTTCAAATCCAAGAACAACGCCCAGGACGCCCACGAGGCCATCCGCCCCACCATGGCGGACATGACCCCGGACAAGGCGAAGGAATACCTGACCGGGGACCAGTACAAGCTCTACAAGCTCATTTGGGAGCGCTTTATTGCAAGCCAGATGGCGAATGCCCTGCTGGATACCGTGGCGGTGGATATCACGGCCAACGAATACCTTTTTAAGGCCTCTGGATACACTGTAAAGTTCGATGGCTTTACAGTGCTTTACGAGGAGAGCCGCGAGAAAGAGGATGAGGAAAAGGAGGAGAGCGGTGCTCTGCCTCCCCTTGCCAGGGACGACGTCTTAAAGTTGAAGAGCCTGGAAGGCACCCAGCACTTTACCCAGCCGCCCGCCCGCTACACCGAGGCCTCGTTGATCAAGGCCCTGGAGGAAAACGGCATCGGGCGCCCCAGCACCTACGCCCCCACCATCACCACCATCCTCACCCGCGGTTATGTGGAGCGGGAGGCCAAGGCCCTTAAGCCCACGGCCCTGGGCGAGGTGACGACCCAGCTGATGATCGACCAGTTCCCCAAGATCGTGGACGCTGCATTCACGGCCCAGATGGAGCAGAACCTGGACCAGGTGGAGGAAGGCAAAACAGACTGGGTGGGAACCCTGGGCGCTTTTTACGGAGACTTTGCCAAAACTTTGGAGACGGCGGAAAAAAATATGGACGGTACCCGGGTCAAGGTGCCGGACGAGGAAACCGACGTGGTGTGCGAGCTCTGCGGGCGGAAGATGGTCATCAAGATCGGCCGGTTCGGGAAGTTTTTGGCCTGCCCCGGTTTCCCGGAGTGCAGAAATACCAAGAAGATCGTGCAGGAGACCGGCGGCCTCTGCCCCAAGTGCGGGGGCAAGGTGCTGGCCAAGAAGAGCAAGACGGGAAAATCCTATTTCGGCTGTGAAAAGAACCCGACCTGCGATTTCATGACCTGGGACACCCCCATGAGCGAGACCTGCCCCAAGTGCGGAGCCACCCTGTTTAAAAAGAAGGGCCGTGCCGGCAGGATCTACTGCGCCAAGGAAGGCTGCGGCTACGAAAGGGGCTTAAAGGATTGAGAGCGTCGGTGATCGGCGCCGGCCTGGCAGGGTGCGAGGCCGCCTGGCAGCTGGCGCAGCGGGGCGTGGACGTGACGCTCTGTGAAATGAAGCCTCAAAAATATTCTCCGGCCCATTCCTACGCCGGCCTGGCGGAGCTTGTATGCTCCAACTCCCTGAAGGCCATGCGGGTGGAATCGGCCGCCGGGCTGCTGAAGGAGGAGATGCGCTGCTTAGGGTCGCTCATCCTCCTCTGCGCCGAACAGACCAGCGTCGCCGCCGGCGGCGCTTTAGCTGTTGACCGGACTCTTTTCTCCGACCTTGTCACCGGGAAGATCCGCTCCCACCCCCGCATCCGGCTGGAGGAGGGGGAGGTCACGCGGCTTCCGGAGGAGGGCATTGTGGTGGTGGCCACCGGCCCCCTCACCGCTGAGGCCCTCTCTGCGGCCATCGGGGAAAAGTTAGGGCACGGCAGCCTGAGCTTTTTTGACGCCGCGGCGCCCATCGTTTCCGCGGAGTCTGTGGATATGAACAAGGCCTTCGCGGCCGCCCGCTACGGGCGAGGGGACGCGGATTACATCAACTGCCCCATGAACCGGGAGGAATACGAGCGCTTTCACGCGGCGCTTGTCTCGGCCGAATCGGTGGAGCTCAAGGAGTTTGACAAGCGGGACTTCCGGGTTTACGAGGGCTGTATGCCGGTGGAGGTGCTGGCCCGCCGCGGGGAGGATTCCATCCGTTTTGGGCCGCTGAAGCCCGTGGGTCTCACCGACCCGCGTACCGGCCACCGTCCCTGGGCGGTGGTGCAGCTGCGCCGGGAAAACGCGGACGGCACCCTGTACAACCTGGTGGGCTTCCAGACTAATTTGAAGTTCCCTGAGCAGAAACGGGTGTTCCGCATGATCCCGGGGTTGGAGCAGGCCGAGTTTATACGCTACGGCGTGATGCACCGCAACACCTTTTTGGACAGCCCCCGGGTACTGGACTGCGCCTCCCGCCTGAGAAGCGACCCGCGCATTTTCTTCGCGGGGCAGATGACCGGCGTGGAGGGGTATATCGAGTCCGCCGCGTCGGGGATCCTGGCCGGGATCAACGCGGGCAGGGCCCTTGAGGGGCGGGAGCCTCTCATCCTGCCGCGGGACACCATGCTCGGCGCTTTGATGCACTATATCAGCGACCGGACGGTGGAAAACTTTCAGCCCATGGGCTGTAATATGGGGCTCCTGCCGCCTTTGGAGGAGCGTATCCGCGACAAGGCCCAGCGCTACGGCGCGGTGGCCCGCCGGGCTTTGGAGAGCCTGGAACGCTGCCTGCGGGAGGAGGGCTTTGTGCCGCCGCCCGCTTTGCCGGGATTAAGATAAAAACAGGGAGGAATCAGCATGAAGATCATTGTGGACGCCTTTGGCGGGGACAATGCCCCGCTGGAAGTACTAAAGGGCTGCCGCATGGCCGCCGACGAGCTGCAGGTTTCGGTCGTCCTCACCGGGGACGAGGCTGCTATCCGGAAATGCGCCGGGGAAAACGGAATTTCGCTGGACGGCATGGAGATCGTCCATGCCTCCCAGGTGATGGATATGGAGGCGGACCCCACCGAGATCCGCACCGCGTATCGGGATTCTTCCATGGCGGTGGGCATGCGTCTGCTGGCCGATGGGCAGGGCGATGCTTTTGTCAGCGCGGGCAGCACGGGGGCCTTTGTGGTGGGCGCTTCCACCATTGTCCGCCGCATCAAGGGCATCAAGCGCGCCGCCCTGGCACCCATCATCCCCTCCGCGGGCGGAAAATTTGCCCTGGTGGACTGCGGCGCCAACGTGGAGTGCCGCCCGGAGATGCTGGTGCAGTTCGGCATCATGGGCTCCATTTATATGGAGAAGATCCTGGGGGTCAAAAACCCGCGGGTGGGGCTTGTGAACGTGGGGGTGGAGGAAACCAAGGGCGACGAGCTCCGCCTGGAGACCTACCGCCGTCTGCAGTTGGCCCCCGTTAACTTTATCGGCAACGTGGAGGCCAGGGAGCTTCCGAAAAACGGCTGTGACGTGGCGGTGTGCGACGGCTTTACCGGCAACGTGATCTTAAAGCTCACCGAGGGGCTCAGCTCCGCCCTTATCGGCCAGATCAAGGGCGTCTTTTATAAAAACATCGGCACCAAGCTGGCCGCCCTTTGCCTGAAAAAGGGCATGATGGAGTTTAAAAAGACCATGGATTACACCGAATACGGCGGCTCCATGCTCATCGGCATCTCCAAGCCGGTTATCAAGGCCCACGGCAGCTCCAATGCCAAAGCCTTTAAAAACGCGGTGCGCCAGGCGGCCAGGATCGCCGGCGAGGGCGTGATCCCCGAGATCGAGAAGGCGCTGGCCCAAATGAAGGAGACCGGCGGGGAAGCGTAAAACAAAAAGCAATCGGAAAAAAGGCGGTGAGACCGTTTGAAGGATCTGCAGCAGATCATCGGGTATCAGTTTAAACAGGAAAAATATCTTACTATCGCCCTGACCCATTCCTCCTATGCCAACGAGGTGAAAAAAAATATCCCCAGCCACGAACGGCAGGAGTTTTTGGGTGATGCGGTGCTGTCCATCATCGTGTCGGATTATCTCTTCCGGCACTATTCCCATCTTCCCGAGGGGGAGCTCACCAAGCTGCGGGCCTCCCTGGTGTGCGAAATGGCCCTGTGCCAGTTCGCGGGGCTGATCGGCCTGGGCGGCTGCCTGATGCTGGGCAAGGGCGAGGAGAACACCGGCGGGCGGGAGCGCCCGTCCATTCTGGCGGACGCCTTTGAGGCGCTGATCGCCGCCATCTACCTGGACGGCGGCATGGAACCCGCCGCCCGGTTCGTCATGGGCTTTGTCAAGGACGTCATTGAGGACCATGGCAAGGTCACCTTTCAAGATTACAAGACCATGCTCCAGGAGATCATCCAGCAAAACCCGGAGGAGCATGTCTCCTATGCGCTGGTGGATCAGACCGGCCCCGACCATGACAAACGCTTTGTAGTGGAGGTGCGCCTCAACAGCAATGTGATCGGCCGGGGGGAGGGACGATCCAAAAAGAACGCGGAGCAGATGGCGGCCAAGGAAGCGCTGGCCCTGATGGGGCAGTGAAGCACGCAAACGTCGCGTTTTTTGTGCCGCATCTGGGCTGCCCCAACCGCTGCAGCTTTTGCGACCAGCGGCGGATCTCCGGCAGCGGCGGACCTCCCGACCCCCGGGAGGTGTCCCGGGCCTGCGCCCGGGTCTTTGAGGGGCTTGCGGGAAGAGAGGCGGAGATCGCCTTTTTCGGGGGGAGCTTTACCGCCATTCCCCGCGATAAGATGGTTTCGCTTTTGGAGGCGGCCTTTCCCTTTGTGGAGCGGGGGCTCTGCGCCGGGATACGCATCTCCACCCGCCCGGACGCCGTGGATGGGGAGACCTGCCGCATTTTAAAGCGGTACGGCGTCACCACGGTGGAGCTGGGGGTACAGTCCATGGACGACCGGGTGCTGGCCCTCAACCGCAGAGGGCACGACAGCGCGGCGGTGCACCGGGCGGTGGGCGTTTTGCGGGAACACGGCTTTTTTGTGGGGCTGCAGATCATGCCGGGGCTTTATGGAGACACGGAGGAGACGATCTGGAGGACGGCCCGCGAAACGGCGGGTCTTCGGCCGGACTGCGTGCGCATTTACCCCACGGTGGTCATCGCGGGCACGGAGCTTGAGCGCCTGTACCGGGCGGGGCTGTTTGAGCCCTTGAGCCTGGAGGCGGCGGTGGAGCTCTGCGCCGGATTGCTTTTGTTTTTTGAGGAGGAGCGCCGCATCCCGGTCATCCGGCTGGGGCTGCACGCCTCGCAGACGTTGGAAAAGGACCTGACGGCGGGGCCGTATCACCCCGCCTTCCGGGAGCTTGCGGAGGGCCGGATCTTTTTCCAAAGGGTGCAGAGCGGGCTTTCAGAGCGGCAGTTTGACCCAAAAGCCGCGGTGCTGCGGGTAAACCCCCGGGATATATCCCGGGCGGTGGGGCAGCGCCGGTGCAATATCCTGAGGCTGGCGGAGCTTGGCTGGAACATCCGGGTACTTTCCGACGGGGGGCTTTCCCCGGGAGAGTTCCGGCTGGAAGAGGAAAAGGGGCAGAAAGCGGCGGGACGCCGCGGCGAGGAGGAGGCAGAAACTTGTATTTAAAATCATTGGAGCTCCAGGGCTTTAAATCCTTCCCCGACCGCACAAAACTGGATTTCGGCGGGGGCCTTACCGCGGTAGTGGGCCCCAACGGGAGCGGAAAGAGCAACATCAGCGACGCGGTGCGCTGGGTGCTGGGGGAGCAGTCCACCAAGACCCTGCGCGGCAGCCGCATGGAGGACGTGATCTTTGGCGGGACCCAACTGCGCCGAGCCATGGGCTACGCCCAGGTGCAGCTTACCATCGACAACACGGCGCGGGAGATGCCGGTAGACGCCGACCAGGTGGTGGTCACCCGGAAGCTGTACCGCTCCGGCGAGAGCGAGTACCGCATCAACGGGACGGTGGTGCGCCTTAAGGATATCCATGAACTGTTTATGGACACCGGCCTCGGCCGCGACGGCTACTCCATCATCGGCCAGGGCAAGATCTCGGAGATCGTGGGGGCCAAGAGCACCCAGCGGCGTGAGATCTTTGAAGAGGCGGCGGGAATTTCCAAGTTCCGCTACCGCAAGACCGAGGCGGAGCGCCGCCTGGCCCAGGCGGGGGAAAACCTGCTGCGCCTGCGGGACATCATGGCGGAGCTGGAGAGCCGCATCGGCCCTTTGCGGGCCCAGTCGGAAAAGGCAAAGGAATTTGTGCTGTTGGCGGAGGAAAAGAAGGAGTTGGAGGTATCCCTCTGGCTCAAGGACCTGGACCGCCTGAAGGAGCAGCTGCGCGCCGAAGAGGATCGTCTTGCCCTGGTACAGGGAAACAGTACGGCCGTGGAGGAGGAGCTCTCCGGCATCGAGTCGGGCCTCGAAGAGCTTTTTGCCGGGATGCAGCAGGCCGCTGTCCGAATGGATGAGCTGCGCCGGGAGGCCCTCTCCCGTGAGGAGGAGGCCGCGGCGGCAGAGAGCGAGGCGGCGGTAGAGAAGAACAATATTTTCCACAACGAAAAGAACATCCAGCGCCTTTTGGGAGAGATTCGGGAGCAGCAGCTTGCCGGGGAGGACACCGAGGCGTTTGTGGAGGAAAAAAACCGGGAGATCGACCACCTGCTGATCAAAAAGAGGGAACTGGAGGAGCAGGTCGGCCGGGAAGAGGAAAGCGAAGCCGCCCGCCGGGAGGAGATCCAGCGGCGGCAGGAGCAGCTGAGCGCCTTAAAAAACGAGGCCGCCGTGCTGTCCCTTCGCGTTTCGGAGGCTAAAGTGGCCGCCGTCACCGCTCGGAACTCCCAGGCGGATCTGAAAACCAGGGCGGAGCTGCTGGAGCGCTCTCAGGAGGAGCGGGCCCGGCAGCTGCAGCAGGTACAGAAAGAGTACGAGGACTGTGCCGGGCTGCTGGAGGGGGCCGGGGAAAACCTGCGGGCCCTTGCCAACACGGTAAAGGGGCTGGAGCTCAAACGCTCCGGACGGCTTGAAAAGCAGAGGGAGCTTGCCCGGGAGATCGAGGCCGGGGAGGCCAAGGCAAAGGAAAAGCGGCAGCGGGCCGCCCTGCTGCTCGACATGGAAAAGAGCATGGAGGGTTTTGCCCAGAGCGTGCGCTTTGTGCTGAATCAAGGCCGCAGCGGCGCGGTGAAGGGCGTTCACGGCGCCGTTTCCAAGCTTATCGAGGTGGAGGGCAAATATGCCACCGCCATCGAGGTGGCCTTAGGGGGCGCGCTGCAGAACATTGTGGTGGAAAACGAGGATGTGGCGCGCCGCTGTATCAACCTGCTCAAGGAGTCCCGTTCCGGCAGAGCCACCTTCCTGCCCCTCACCGCCGTGAAGAGCAGCCGCCTTTCTGTGCAGGGGCTGGACGCATACTCCGGCTTTGTGGGCCTGGCGGCGGATCTGGTGGGCTGTGACAGCCGCTACCGCGCCGTGGTGGATTCCCTTTTGGGGCGGGTGGCCGTGGTGGAGGACCTGGACGAGGGGATCCGCATGTCCAAGGCCTACGGCTATAAATTCCGTATCGTCACCCTGGACGGACAGCAGTTCCACACCGGCGGCTCCATGACCGGCGGCTTTATCGGGAAGTCCTCCGGGCTTTTAAGCCGCCAGGGCGAGATCGACCGCCTGAAAAAGGAGGCCGACAGAGCCGAGACGGAGCTGGAGCCCCTGCGGGAGCGGCTGCGCCGCATCGATGCAGAGCTCTCCGCCCTGGAGGCTCAGCTCACCGGTACAAACGGGGAGATCCGCACATGCGAGGAGGACCGCATCCGCGGAGAGGCGGAGCTGCACCGCCTGGAGCTTTCCCTAAAGGATCTGTCCAAGACCCGGGACGGCGCGGCGAAGGAGCGGGAGGCGCTTGCCCTGCGCCTTGCGGAGCTGGAGGCTTCTGCCGGAGGCTCCGACCGAGAGCTTGCGGAGGCCTCCGCAGCGCTGGAGGAGAAAAACGCCCTGGCAGAACAGCTGGAGGAAGAGACCGCTGCCCTGCGCGCCGACCGGGAGGCCGCGGCGGCCCGCCGCGGGGAGGTACAGCTGCAGCTGATGGGCCTTCACAAGGACGAAGAGATGCTGCGCCTTGCCATTGAGGAGCAGCGGGGCCGCCGGGAGGACCGCGCGCGCCGGATCGCCGCCCTGGAGGAAGAGATCCGTCTGAATGAACAGCAGAATAAAGAGCTTGCCGGAAAGATCGAAGCGCTCGGCGCCAGGCGGGAGGCTCTGCAGCAGGAGGCCCGCGGGAACAGGGACTCGGCGGAGGAGCTTGCCCAAAAGCGCCGGGAACTGGAAAAGGAATCCACCGAGCTTCGGGGGCGGGAGCGGGAGGTCATCATCCGCAAGGAGCAGCTTGCCGCCGAGCAGGACCGGCTGACGGAGAAAAAAACCTCCCTGCAGAGGGATTACGACGGCATGGTGGCAAAGCTCTGGGACGAGTACGAGCTCACCCGGTCCGAGGCCGAGGCGGCGGCAAAGCCCCTGGAGGATATCCCCCGGGCGAACCGGCGCCTGGGCGAGATCCGCAGCCGCATCCGTGCTTTGGGCACGGTGAACCTGGAGGCCATTGAGGAATACGAACAGGTGTCCCAGCGGTACGAGTTTATGAGCTCCCAGATCTCTGATGTGGAGCGCTCCCGCGACCAGCTCACCCGGCTGATCCGGGACCTGACCGCGGAGATGCGGCAGCTTTTTGCCGATAATTTTACCAGGATCAACGAGAACTTTTCCCGCATCTTTGTGGAACTGTTCGGCGGGGGAAAGGCCCATCTGGAGCTGACCGACGAGCAGGACGTACTGGAGGCGGGCATCGAGATCTTTGTGCAGCCGCCGGGCAAGATCATCAAGAACCTGGCGGCGCTCTCCGGCGGAGAACAGGCCTTTGTGGCCATCGCCATCTACTTTGCCATCCTCAAGGTGCGTCCGTCCCCCTTCTGTCTGCTGGATGAGATCGAAGCGGCTTTGGACGACGTCAACGTGGCCAAGTATGCCGCCTATCTGCGCCGGCTCAACGACAAGACCCAGTTTATCGCAATCACCCACCGCCGGGGCACCATGGAGGCGGCGGACGTCCTCTACGGCGTCACCATGCAGGAAGAGGGCGTCTCCAAACTGCTGGAGCTGGAGGTGACAGAGCTGGAGAGCAAGCTGGGGATGAAATAAGCTTCCGCATTGCGCGGGGAGAGGAGCAAGACCGTGGGTTTTTTTCAAAAGCTGAAGGAAGGCCTTGGCAAGACCAAGGGAGGCGTTTTTAAAAATATTGAGAACCTGTTTTCCTCAGGGAAGATCGAGGAATCCCTCTACGAGGAGCTGGAGGATATCCTCATCATGAGCGACGTGGGGGCCGTCACCTCCGCCAAGGTGTGCGGGCGCCTGCGGGAGCGGGTGAAGGAGACCGGCTGCAAGGACCCGGAAAAGGCCCGGGCGCTACTCAAGGAGATCTTAGTGGAGATGATGTCTGGCGGCGAGGAGCTGCAGATCTCCACCCGGCCCTCCGTGATCCTGGTCATCGGGGTAAACGGCGTGGGCAAGACCACCACTATCGGCAAGATGGCGGCGGACCTGACCCGGCGCGGCAAAAAGGTGCTGCTGGGGGCGGCCGACACCTTTCGGGCGGCGGCCATCGACCAGCTGGGCATTTGGGCGGAGCGGGCCCATGTGGATATGGTGAAGCACACCGAGGGGGCGGACCCTGCCGCCGTGGTGTTTGACACCATCACCGCGGGCAAGGCCCGCGGGGTGGATGTTATCATCTGCGACACCGCCGGGCGGCTGCACAACAAAAAATACCTGATGGACGAGCTGAGCAAGATCTCCCGCGTCATCCACAGAGAGGCTCCGGACAGCGACACCGAGGTGCTGCTGGTGCTGGACGCCACCACCGGGCAGAACGCCGTCAACCAGGCAAAACAGTTTAAAGAGGCGGCGGGGCTCACCGGCATCGTGCTCACCAAGCTCGACGGCACCGCCCGGGGCGGCGTGGTCATCGCCGTCAAGGAGGAGCTGGGGGTGCCCATCAAATACATCGGGGTGGGCGAGCAGATCGACGACCTGCAGCCCTTTGACGCCCGCCAGTTTGTGGAGGCCCTGTTTGACGGGGCGGAGCCGGGTTCCGGGGAGGCGTAAGAGATGGAAACGCAAAAATTTGTCATCGCCACCGGAAACCCCGGCAAAGTGCGGGAGTTTCGCCGCATATTAGAGCCCATGGGCTTTGAGGTATACAGCTTAAAGGACCTGAACCTGCGGGCGGACGTGGAGGAGACCGGGAGCACCTTCCGGGAGAACGCCCGCTTAAAGGCAGAGGCCGCCATGCGTCTCTCCGGGCTTGCCGCCATCGCCGATGATTCCGGCCTTTGTGTGGACGCGCTGGACGGGGCGCCGGGGGTGTACTCCGCCCGGTACGGCGGGGAGGGCCTTGAGGACGGCGGCCGCACCGACCTGCTTTTGCAAAACATGCGGGACGTGCCGGAGGAAAAACGCACGGCGCGCTTTGTCAGCGCCATCTGCTGTGTGTTCCCCGACGGGACGGCCCTGGAGACGGAGGGCGTCTGCGAGGGCGCCATCGGATATGAAAAAAGAGGGGAAAACGGCTTTGGATACGACCCGGTATTTCTGGTAGAGGGCGGCAGCTTTGCCGAGATCTCCGACGCGGAAAAGGACCGGATCAGCCACCGGGGCCGGGCCCTGCGGGCCTTTGAGCAGAAGCTGCGGGCCCGAAAGACGGAACAATAAGCGGGGGCTGCCCGGCGGCGGACATCTTATCCGGTCCGGGAGCGGGCCGGGATACGGAGGAATTTGATTTGATCACAAGCAAGCAGCGAGCGAAACTGAGGGGTTATGCCAACGGCCTGGACTCTATTTTTCAGGTGGGAAAGGGCGGGCTCAGCGAGGAACTGGTGGAGCAGGTAAAGGACGCGCTGAAGGCAAGGGAGCTTGTAAAGCTCCATGTGCTGGAAACCGCCCCGGACTTTGTGCGCGAGACGGCGCAGCAGCTGGCCCAGGCGGCCGGCGCCGATGTGGTGCAGGTGATCGGCAGCCGGTTTGTGCTCTTTAAGCGCAACCACAAAAAGCCGATCTACGACCTTAAATGAAAAAAGGCGGGGGATGAGCATGGAAAAGCTGGCGGTTTTCGGTGGGACCTTTAACCCGATCCACCGGGGACATCTGTCGCTGTGCACCCAGCTGGCCGACGCGCTGGAAATTTCCCGGGTGCTGCTGATGCCGGACAAGGCGCCGCCGCACAAGGAGGCGCCGGAGCTTGCGGCGGGAGAGCATCGTCTGGCCATGTGCCGCCTGGCCGCCAGGGCGGACCCGCGCCTGCAGGCAAGCGATATGGAGCTTGTGCGGGAGGGGCCCAGTTATACCTACCTTACCATCCGGCAGCTGAAGGAAATGTACCCGGAAAAGGAGCTCTGCTGGTTCGTGGGCTCCGACATGCTTTTTACCCTGCTGCAGTGGAAAAACGCCGAGGAGTTTCTGCCCCGCGCGGTGTTCTGCGCCGGGGCACGGCACCCGGGGGAGGAACAGGCCCTTCTGCGGGCGGCGCAGGAAATACACCGGGCGGGGGGAAGCTGCCGCGTGGTGCCCTGCCGGGTGGTGGAATGCTCCTCCACCGAGCTGCGCCGCCGCGCCGCCGCGGGGGAAGACCTTTCCGGCCTGCTGCCGGAGGGCGTGTGGGATTATATTCTGCGGCATCATCTGTATGGGAGGTGACGGCGATGGAGCAAAAAGGATGGCAGGACCGGCTGCTTGAGGAGAAGCTCTCCGGCTTTCGGCAGCTTCATTCCCGCAACGTTGCGGCCCAGGCGGCGCATCTGGCGGAAAAGTGGGGGGCGGACCCGGAGCGGGCTTTTTTTGCGGGTTTTTTCCACGATATCTGCAAGGAAATGCCCCGGGAAGAGCAGTTGCAATGGCTTGGGAAGTCTGATATAATCGTTGACGAGCTGTTTTTAAAGCAGCCTAAAATTTGGCACGGCTTTGCAGCGGCGGAGTACCTTCGCTGTGAATTAAACGTGTCGGATCCCGACATACTAAATGCGGTAAGGTATCACACCACGGCCCGGGCGGGCATGAGCCTTCTGGAGCAGATCATTTACCTGGCGGATCTGACTTCGGCGGAGCGGGACTACCCCGATGTTGCGGTGATGCAGAAACTTGTGGATACCTCGCTGCAGGACGCCATGCTCTACGCCCTGCAATATATCATGGGCGACCTTGTCAAGCGCCGCGCCCCGGTGTGCTCTTTTACCTGGGAGGCCTATAACGAGTACGCCCTGAGATAGGGGAGGCGCGTTTGGTGTCCAAGGCGGCAAAACGGCTGGTGATTGGGGCCCTTTTAGGGGCCGCCACCGTGACGGCTGCGGTAACTGCGGCATGGGTCCTCCGGCAGCGGCCGGAGGACCCTGTGATGCCGGAGTCCTCGGAGCTGTCTTCCTCCGCGCATGGAGGCGGGGAGGAAGAGATATCCCTTCCCCCCTCGGGGGAGAAGGTGGTGACCGTGCTGCTGTGCGGTGTGGACGACGCGGCGCAGCTCACCGATGTGATTCTCTACGGCAGGCTGGACCTTGAAGCCGGCACCGGGGATTTTCTGCAGATCCCCCGGGACACCTATGTGGGGGAGGAATATCCCACGGGCAAGATCAACTCCGTCTATTCCAGGGGAGACAGCGCACTGGAACCGGTGGAGCGCCTGCAGAAGGTGCTGCGGGAGCAGTACGGCCTTGCCTGCGAGCACCACCTGGTCCTGGGGCTGGAGGCCTTTCGGGAGGTCGTTGACGCGGCAGGCGGTGTCCCCATGGATGTGCCCGCCCGGATCGAATTCCTGCCGGGCAAGGTACTGGAACCGGGCCCGCAGACTTTGAGCGGAGAGCAGGCGGAGTGGTTCGTGCGCTATCGCGCGGGCTATGCCATGGGGGATATCGGGCGCATCCAGGCCCAGCAGCTGTTCCTTGATGCGGCCCTGCGCCGTGCGAAGGATTTGGGACGGCGGAAGCTCTTTTCCATTGCCAGCCAGTATTACAGCCGGGTGGATACCGACCTTCCGCTGCTGCAGGGACTCTCCCTGGCAAACGAGGCGTTCCTGATCGACCCGGATGACGTCCGCATGCATCTGCTGCCGGGAAATGGCGTCATGCACGGCGGGCTGGCTGTGTATGAGGCGGATGCCCCGGCGCTTGAGGAACTTTTGGCGGAATACTTCTTCCCCGAGGGGCCGCTTTTGGTGCCGCAGGTGCCAAAGCCCTATATCCCGCCCCCCTCCGTGCCCTCTTCACAGGCTTCGGAGCCTTCCGAAGCATTGGAGGAGGAAACGGGCTCCGACGCGGGGGAACCCGCCCCGGAGGACCCCTGGGAAGGGGAAGAGCGCTGGGTGTGGGAAGACCCGTAACAGAACGCGTATCCATGCGCCGGGGGTGTATTTACGCGCCGGCGCCGGACATATTGCAGCTTAGAAACATCCCAGTACAAGGGAGGGAAAATACAATGACATCTTTAGAGCTGACAAAAGAGATCGTCAAGCTCCTTGACCGGAAAAAGGCGGAGGATCTGAAGGCGATCCGGGTGAAGGACCTTACCTCCATCGGAGATTATTTTGTGATCGCCGGTGCGACAAGCCCCGCCCACGCCAAGGCGCTTTCCGACGAGGTGGAGGAGAAGCTCTCCGCCCTCGGCATAGAGCCGCGCCGGGTGGAGGGCTACAACAGCGCCGTCTGGGTGCTGCTGGACTACAGCGACGTCCTGGTCCATATCTTTACCGGCGAGACCCGGCAGTTTTATTCTCTGGACAGGCTGTGGGCAGACGGCGAGCCTGTGGATATCAGCGGCATTACGGTGGAGTAGCCGCCGTTTGACAGATCAAACAACCCGGTTTATCCGGTGGGAGGGTTTTTTTTGAAATACGAAAAATACGATTTTGCCCAGGTTGAGAAAAAATGGCAGGATATTTGGGACGCGAAAAATGTCTTTGCCGCATCCAACGACTATACGAAGCCCAAGTATTATGCGCTGGTGGAGTTCCCCTATCCGTCGGGGCAGGGCCTGCATGTGGGCCATCCCCGTTCCTACACGGCTTTGGACATCGTGGCCAGAAAGCGCCGTCTGGAGGGCTATAATGTTCTGTACCCCATGGGCTGGGACGCCTTTGGACTGCCCACGGAGAATTTTGCCATCAAAAACCACATCCATCCGGAGATCGTTACCGGGCAGAACATCGCCCACTTTAAAAGCCAGCTGAAGAGCCTGGGCCTTTCCTTTGACTGGAACCGGGAGGTCAACACCACCGACCCCGAGTACTATAAGTGGACCCAGTGGATCTTTCTGCAGCTCTATAAAAAGGGCCTTGCCTATAAAAAGGAGATGTCCGTCAACTGGTGTACCTCCTGCAAATGCGTGCTGGCCAACGAAGAAGTGGTGGGCGGTGTCTGCGAGCGCTGCGGCTCCGAGGTGATCCACAAGGTGAAGAGCCAGTGGATGCTGAAGATCACGGCTTACGCCCAGCGCCTCATCGACGACCTGGAGCTGGTCAACTACATAGACCGCGTCAAGGTCTCCCAGATCAACTGGATCGGCCGTTCCACCGGTGCCGAGGTGGAGTTTGGCACCACTGCCGGCGATATCCTCACGGTCTATACCACCCGTCCGGACACCCTCTTTGGCGCCACCTACATGGTGGTCTCCCCGGAACACCCCTATATCAAAAAGTGGGCGGACCGCATCTCAAATCTGGACGAGATCAAGGCCTATCAGACGGAGGCCGCCAAAAAGTCAGACTTTGAGCGCACGGAGCTTGCCAAGGACAAGACCGGCGTGGAGATCCGGGGCGTGCGGGGCATCAACCCCGTAAACGGCAAAGAGATCCCGATCTATATCTCCGACTATGTCCTGATGACCTACGGGACCGGTGCCATCATGGCCGTGCCTGCCCACGATACCCGAGACTGGGATTTTGCCAGGAAGTTTGACCTGCCCATCATCGAGGTGGTAAAGGGCGGCGACGTGGAGAAGGAAGCCTTTACCGACTGCGAGACCGGCATCATGGTAAATTCCGGCATGCTGGACGGCCTTACCGTGGAGGAAGCCAAAGAGAAGATCAAAGCCTGGCTGGAGGAGACCGGGAAAGGGCGTGCCAAGGTAAACTACAAGCTGCGCGACTGGGTCTTTTCCCGTCAGCGCTACTGGGGCGAGCCGATCCCCATGGTGTACTGCGAAAAATGCGGCTGGGTCCCCCTGCCGGAGAGCGAACTGCCCCTGCGTCTGCCGGAGGTAAAATCCTACGAACCTACGGATTCGGGTGAATCCCCCCTGGCGCACATGGACGAGTGGGTGAATACCACCTGCCCGCACTGCGGCGGCCCTGCCCGCCGTGAGACCGATACCATGCCCCAGTGGGCCGGCTCCTCCTGGTATTTCATGCGCTACTGTGACCCGAAAAACAGCAGCGCCCTGGCCTCCAAGGAGGCACTGGACTACTGGCTGCCGGTGGACTGGTACAACGGCGGCATGGAGCACACCACCCTGCATCTGCTCTACTCCCGGTTTTGGCATAAGTTCCTCTACGATATCGGCGTGGTGAGCACGCCGGAGCCCTACGCCAAGCGCACCAGCCACGGCATGATCCTGGGAGAAAACGGCGAAAAAATGAGCAAATCCCGCGGAAACGTGGTAAACCCCGACGCCATCGTCCAGGAATACGGCGCCGACACCATGCGCCTGTACGAGATGTTTATCGGCGATTTTGAAAAAGCCGCGCCCTGGAATTCCTCTTCCATCAAGGGCTGCAAGCGTTTTCTCGACCGCATCTGGGCGCTGCAGAACGTGCTGGAGGACGGCGAAAGCTACCGCCCGGCGCTGGAGCCCGCCATGCACCGTACCATCAAAAAGGTGACGGAGGATATTGAGCAGCTGAAATTCAACACCGCCATTGCCGCCATGATGGCGCTGCTCAATGACGTGGAGGCCGCCGGAAGCATAAACCGCGCCGAGTACCGGGCCCTGCTTACCCTGCTCAACCCCTTTGCCCCCCATGTCACCGAGGAAATCTGGGAGATCCAGGGCTTCGGCGGCATGCTCAACCAGCAGGCCTGGCCCTCTTATGACGAGGAAAAATGTGTGGATTCCGTGGTGGAGATCGCGGTCCAGGTAAATGGCAAGATCAAATGCCGCGTGAACCTGCCGGCGGACTGCCCGAAGGATGAGGCCATTGCCCGTGCGAAGGAAGCGGCGGCCCAGGCCCTGGAGGGGAAGACCGTGGTCAAGGAGATCTGTGTGCCGGGCAAGCTGGTAAACCTGGTGGTGCGCTGAGAAAGGCTATGGAGGCTTTTTGAAAGAAACAATTGCACTTTGCGGTGGTTTGAGTTATAATAAAAAGCAAGACAGGAGATTTTGCAGTTCTGCCGGGGCGGTCGGGCTTGACATCCCCATGGGTTTTATTGTATAATCTACCTCGTTACTTGAAACGGGTCTGGCTGGTTTGTTTTGGCCGCCGTGGGGCCCGGTTCAGGATTACTCCTGCCGCATGGCGTGGGGAGGGAATAAGAAATGGCAGAAATTCGTATTAAGGATAATGAATCTCTCGACAGCGCTCTGCGGAGATTTAAAAGATCCTGCGCGAAGTCCGGTGTCCTGGCCGAAGTTCGCAAAAGGGAACATTACGAGAAACCCTCTGTAAGGCGCAAGAAAAAGTCTGAGGCTGCTCGTAAGCGCAAATTTAAATAATTTGCGGGAAAAACCGTGCAAAAAGCGAGCTTTTAGCTCGCTTTTTCCTTTATGGGGCGGTGTGGAGGAGGAAAGCAAGATGCCTGTACTGACCCCGACGATGGTCAAAGGCAAGGCCTGGGAGATCACACTGAAGGAGCTTGAAGAGCTGGGGATACGGGGGCTTATTCTGGACGTGGACAACACTCTGACCCGGCACAACCACCCGGATGTGGACGGGAAGATCCTGTGCTGGCTGGACAGGATGAAAGCGGGCGGGGTCAGGATGATCGTGCTCTCCAACAACAGCATTTCCCGGGTGAAGCCCTTTGCGGGCAAGCTGGGGCTGCCGTTTCAGGCCGGGGCCATGAAGCCGATGACATGGGGGTACCGGCGGGCGGCAGAGCAGATGAGCCTTCCGGCGGAGCAGACCGCCGTGGTGGGCGACCAGATCTTTACCGATATCGCGGGGGGGAACCTCGCCGGGATGAAAAGCATTTTGGTGGAGCCCTTTGAAATGGAACGGCACTGGGGCTTTCGGCTCAAAAGAAAGCTGGAGCGCCCGATCCTGCGAAAGCTCCGGAAGAAAACAGGGAGGGAAGGCGTATGAATCTGGTTCGGTTCGGCCCCGCGGGAAACTCGGAGAGTTTTTCCGCCATGGGGTATAAAAAGACGGTGCAGGTGCCGGAATATCTGGAAAAAATGGGCCTTAACGCCTATGAGTACCAGTGCGGCCGGGGCGTGCGGGTAAATGTCGACGCGGCGGCGGAGCTGGGAAGGCTGGCGGCGGCGAGGGATATTGCCATCTCCCTGCACGCGCCGTATTTTATCTCCCTTTCCAGCACCGAGGAAGAAAAGCGGGAAAACAGCATCGGCTATATCCTGGACAGCGCGCGGGCGGTGGCCGCCATGGGAGGCAGCCGCATCGTGGTGCATTCCGGCTCCTGCTCCAAGATGACGCGGCAGGAGGCGCTGGAGCTTGCCTGTGCCACCCTGCGCCGGGCAGAGCAGGTCCTTTGCGAAAACGGCCTGGAGCAGATACACATCTGCCCTGAAACCATGGGCAAGGTAAACCAGCTGGGGACCCTGGAAGAGGTACTGGAGCTGTGCCGGGTGGATGACAGGTTCATCCCATGCATCGATTTTGGGCATCTCAATGCCCGTACCTTTGGCGGGCTGCGCACCTTTGCCGATTTTAAAGCGGTATTCGACGCCATGGAGGACCGCCTTGGGCGGGACCGCATGCGGCTTTTCCACTCCCATTTCAGCCGCATTGAATACACCGAAAACGGCGGGGAAAAGCGGCACCTTACCTTTGAGGACAAGATATTCGGGCCGGACTTTGAGCCTGTGGCGGAGCTCGTCTGCCAAAAGGGCTGTACCCCCACCATTATCTGCGAATCGGCGGGGACCCAGGCGGAGGACGCCGCCGCTATGCGGGAGATGTACCGGGCCGCGGCGCGGAGAGGAGGGACGGTATGAAGGTATCCATGAATGTGATGAAAAAGCGGATTCTGGTGATCCACGGGCCAAACATCAACCTGACGGGGTTCCGGGAGCCGGGGGTATATGGCAAGGAGACCCTGGATGACATCAACAGCGAGATCCTGCATCTGGCGGAGGAGGAGGGGCTGGAGTGCACTGTTTTTCAGTCCAACCACGAGGGCGCCATCATCGATGAGCTGCACCGCGCCATGAACGAGTGCGACGGGGTCATCATCAATGCCGGGGCCTATACCCATTACAGCTATGCCATCCGGGATGCCATCTCCGCCATCCGGATCCCCTGCGTGGAGGTGCACTTTTCCAACATCCACGGGAGAGACGAGTTCAGGCAGCGCTCCGTCATCGCGCCGGTCTGCGCCGGACAGATTGCCGGGTTTGGAAAGGAAAGTTATCTGCTGGCGGTACGGGCCATCCGGAGCCTTTTATACTGAGCCGGGAAAGAAAAACAACTATTTTTGTGTAACCCCTTGAAAAATGCTCTGTTTTCCGATAAAATTAAAGCGTTATCATTCTGTGAGGAGCTTTATTTCCTCAGGAAATTTACGACGGAGGATGTATATATGATTTCTGCTGGTGATTTCAGAAACGGCGTGACCTTTGACATGGACGGCAATGTGTTCCAGATCATCGAGTTTCAGCATGTAAAACCCGGGAAAGGGGCGGCTTTTGTCCGCACCAAGATCCGCAACGTCATTTCCGGCGCCGTGGTGGAGCGCACCTTCAGCCCCACCGATAAGTTTCCCACCGCTTATGTAGAGCGCAGGGATATGCAGTATCTGTACAGCGACGGCGGCCTGTACTACTTTATGGACAACGAGACCTATGAGAATATCCCGATCAGCGAGAGCACTTTGGGCGACAACTTCAAGTTTGTCAAAGAGAATACCGATGTAAAGGTCCTGTCCTACAAGGGCAACATTTTCGGTGTGGAGCCCCCCTTCTTTATGGAGCTCCAGGTGACCCAGACCGACCCCGGCTTTAAAGGCAACACCGCCACCAATGCACTGAAGCCCGCCACCCTGGAGACCGGAGCCCAGATCAATGTTCCCCTGTTTATCAACGAGGGCGATATGATCCGCGTGGATACCCGTACCGGCGAGTATATGGAGCGCGCCTGAGGTTCATAATAACCTCTGACCCATACAGCGACTTGAATTGCGAAGGAGGATATCAACATGACAGCTACTGAGAAGGTTGCTTACCTGCGCGGCCTCAGCGAGGGCCTTGGCATCGACGATACCAGCAAGGAGGGCAGGGTGATCAAAGCGATCATCGATGTTCTGGACGATCTGGCGATTTCCGTCACCGATATGGAGGACGACATCGCGGAGCTTGGCGATCAGGTCGAGGCGGTCGACGAGGACCTGGAGGCCTTGGAAGAGGAGTTCTACGGCGACTACGACGATGATGATGATGAGTATAACGATGAGTGCGATGAGGACGACTTCGACGACGAAGAGCTCTATGAAGTGACCTGTCCCTCCTGCGGCGATACCATCTGCGTCAATGAGGAGATGCTGGACGAAGGCTCCATCCACTGCCCGAACTGCGATGAACTGCTGGAGTTCGACCTGGAATGCGACTGCGGTGACGAAGGCTGCAGCGGCGATTGCGGCGACAAAGAGTAAACTTCTGTATGTTTAAAAAAAGCAGTGTTAGAAACACTGCTTTTTTTATCGCCTTCCGCGGGGAGGACACAGCGGGCCCGGGTGTCAGCCCGTTTTTATTTTTCACAGTAGAGGGAGCTTTATGAAAAAAAACGGGTTTTGGAAAAAAAAGTGGGTGCCGGGCGCCGCCTGCGCCGCGGCACTGGCGGTGCTGCTGAGCGCAGGCGCCCTGTGGGACAGCATGCAGGAAGAGAAAGAGTCTGTTTTTTCCGCCCAGTTTATCATGGACACGGTGGTGGAGCAGCGCCTTTATGGGAAAAACGCGAAGGAGGCCGTCAAAGCGGCGGAGGATGCGCTCCGGGCCTTTGAAAAGGAGTTTTCCGCCCACCGGCAGGACAGCGTGATCGCGCAGATCAACCGTGCGGCGGGGCAGGAGGCCGTACCGGTCTCGGAGCGGGCTTTTGAGCTGATCTCCCGATCCCGGAGGTATGGCGAGCTCTCGGAAGGCCTTTTTGACGTGACGGTCGCTCCGGTGACACTGGGGTGGGACATCACAGGGGAGAACCCTCATGTGCCGGAGCCGGGGAAGCTTGCGGAACTGCTTGCTTTGGTGGATTACCGGGATATTCTTTTGGATGCGCAGGCGCAGACGGTGATGCTGCGGCGGGAGGGGCAGGCGCTGGACCTGGGCGGTGTGGCCAAGGGCGCCGCCGGAGACCTGGCCAGGCAGACCGCACAGGAGTACGGAGTGCGCTCCGGATATTTTTCCATTGGGGGAAATGTGGCGGTGATAGGGTGCCGGCCCGACGGGAAGGACTTCCGGTTCGGCGTGCGGGACCCGCTTGGAAGCGCGGAGGAATACATCGGCACGGTGGCTTTTCCGAACCGCACCATGGCTACCAGCGGGACTTATGAGCGCTACTTTGTACAAAACGGCAAGACCTACCATCACATCATCGACCCGCGCACCGGCTTCCCATGCGAGAGCGACCTGATCTCGGTGTCGGTCATCTCCGCCGATGGGGCTCTGGCTGATTATCTTTCCACTGCTCTGTTCATCGCGGGGAAGGATGCGGCGCTGGCCCGGTCCTCCGACCCGGATTTTGACTTTATCCTGGTGGACCGTGACAAAAATGTCTATCTTTCCGATGGGCTCCGGGAGGTTTTTGTGCCGAACAGGGAGAAAAAAGAGTATCGGTTTCATTTGAAATAAACCGGCGGGCGCCGGGCAAGGGGAGGGTATAAAATGCGGCGAAAAAAGCGGTTTGATGTGCGGCGGGTAGCCTATATGGGGCTGATGTTTGCGCTGGCGGTGGTGCTCTCTTATTTGGAGAGTATGGTGCAGCTGCCGGGGCTTCCCCCGGGCGTCAAGCTGGGGCTCTCCAACATCGTGACGATGTACTGCCTGTTTTTTATGGGGCCCTCCCACGCGTTTACCCTGGCGGTGCTGAAGTCCCTTTCGGTCTTTATCACCCGAGGGGTCACTGCGGCGGCGCTGAGCTTTTCCGGCGGGTTGCTCTCCCTCGTGGTCATGTTGGTCCTGCTTCGGTTTAAAAAGCTGGATCTCTCCTATACTGTAGTCAGCATAGGCGGGGCGGTGGCCCACAACGCGGGGCAGCTGGCCGTGGCCTGCCTCATCACCGCCACACCCATTACATTTTTCTATTTCCCGGTGCTGCTTGTTTCCGGGGTGTGCATGGGGGTGCTGACCGGCGTTTTGCTCCACACGGTGATGCCGGCTCTGGAGCGCATTTTGCCCAGATAGGCTGGGTCCGTTTCTTTTTGCATAAATTCCGTCTTTTTCTCATTGAAAAATGCACGGGTTTAGAGTAAAATATAATGTGTTTGTCCGGAAGGATCCGGACGCGCGGGGGTTTGCCTGCGCAGAAATAATATTTAGGAGGATAAAGGTGTGTCGAGCTTTTTGAAAAAGACGCTGAGCGGCATTAAGGTTGCTCATCACAAGAACACCAAGGACTGTGAGACCGTCGTCATGCCGATACCCCAAAAGGTATCCCTGCCGATGCTTCAGCACATGGGCGCGCCCTGTGAGCCGCTGGTCAAGGTAAACGATACAGTCTGTGTCGGACAGCTGATCGGCAGCAGCGACAAATTTATGAGCGCCCCTATCCACTCCAGCGTATCCGGCCGGGTAGCTGCCATTGAGGAGTTTATCAACCCTCTCGGCGTCCGTACACAGAGCGCTGTAATTGAAACAGACGGGGAGCAGAGGGTGGATCCCTCCGTTAAAGCCCCTGTGGTAACAAACAAAGAGGAATTTTTGGCGGCCATCAAGGCCTCCGGCCTTATTGGCCTGGGCGGCGCCGGTTTCCCCACCCACATCAAGCTCAACCCCCCCAAGCCGGAGCAGGTGGACACCCTGGTCATCAACGGTGCGGAGTGTGAGCCTTACATCACCACGGATTACCGGGAGTTTATGGAGAACGGGGAAGAGGTGCTGGAGGGCATCGGGCATGTGGCCCGGTACCTGGAGCTCAAATATGTAAAGATCGGCATTGAGGACAACAAGCCCGAGGCAATCGCCAAAATGAAGGAGCTCTGCGCGGGACACGAGGGATACGAGGTAGTCGCCTTAAAATCCAGCTACCCCCAGGGTGCCGAAAAGGTCCTCGTCTACGAGACCACCGGCCGCGTGATCCGGGAGGGGCAGCTTCCCGCCGACGCCGGCGTTATCGTGATGAATGTCTCCTCCGTGGGCTTTGTGGCCCGCTATCTTAAAACCGGTATGCCACTGGTGACCAAACGCATCACGGTGGATGGCACCGCGGTGGCGGAGCCTAAGAACGTGGTGGTCCCGGTGGGGACTCATATCTCCGACGTGATGGAATTCTGCGGCGGCTACAAAAAAGAGCCGAAGCTCATCCTCATGGGCGGCCCCATGACCGGTATCGCGGTATACGATGACGCCTTTCCGGTGATCAAAAACAACAACGCGATCCTCGCCTTTGACGAGGAGTTCATCAACATCGAGCCGGAGACGCCCTGCATTCGCTGCGGGCGCTGTGTGCAGGCCTGCCCCTTTGACCTGATGCCCGCGGCTCTGGAAAAGGCCTATAAGGCCAAGGACGTGGACGCCCTGAAGGCGCTGAAGGTAAACCTCTGCATGGAATGCGGCTGCTGTTCCTATGTATGCCCTGCCAAGCGGAACCTGGCGTTCACCAACCGTATGGCGAAAAAATTCCTGCGGGAAAATACCAGTAAATAGAGAGGTGAAGTACATTGAGTAAGAATTTATGGATCGCGCCGGCACCTCACGTAAAGGACAAGGCGAGCACCGGGTCTATCATGCTCTGCGTTACGGCGGCGCTGCTTCCCACTTTGTTTGCGTCCACCTATATCTTCGGTTTCCGGGCCCTGCTGCTCACCCTGGTCTGTGTGGCGTCCTGCGTGATCTTTGAGTACCTTTACCGGGTGCTCACCAAACAGTCCAACACGATCCTGGATTTCAGCGCCGTGGTGACCGGCCTGCTGCTGGCGTACAATCTGCCCTCCACTTTCCCCATCTGGATGGCGATGATCGGCTGCTTTGTGGCCATCGTGGTGGTCAAGCAGCTGTTCGGCGGCATTGGGCAGAACTTTGCGAACCCCGCCATTGCGGCCCGCGTGGTGCTGTTGGTGTCTTTCTCCAAGGATATGGCCAACTTTGTCATTCCGACCTTTAAAGACGGTGTGATCACCCGGGTGGTGGGCGCCACTCCTCTGGCTTCCATCAACGCCCAGATGCCCACCCTGGCCGACCATTCCGAGCTGATGTTCGGCGGCGTGGAGGGTGTGCCGGATATTTTCATGATGCTGTTTGGTATCCGCGGCGGCTCTCTGGGCGAGACCTGCGCCATAACGCTGCTCATCGGCGGTATTTACCTGATCTGCAAAAAGATCATCAGCCCCATCATCCCCCTGACCTATATCGGGACGGTGTTTGTCCTCAGCTGGCTGCTGGGTGTAAACCCGGTTCAGCAGGTCCTGGCGGGCGGGCTGATCCTCGGTGCGTTCTTTATGGCCACTGATTATACGACCTCTCCCGTTACCAAGAAGGGCAAGTACATCTATGCTGTGGGCTGCGGCCTGCTGACTGTGCTGATCCGCCTGTTCGGCAACTATGTGGAGGGTGTATCCTTTGCGATTCTTCTGATGAACATTGTGACTCCGCTGATCGACAGATATACCAAAACAAGACCGTTTGGAGGTATTGCGAAATGAAACTCACAAAGGAATTTCTGATCCCGGTCGCTGTGCTGACCGTTATCTGTCTGGTGGTTTCCGCCGCGCTGGCGTTTACTTATCAGGCCACCGCTCCCGTCATTGAGGAAGCGAAAAACGCCAAAGCCAACGAGGCACGGGCCGTGGTGCTGGAAGGCGCCTCCGGCTTTGAAAAAATGGATGTGACCATGCCAGAGGGTGGTGTAGACTGCTATAAGGAGACCTCCGGCGCCGGATATGTGATCACCGTTACCACAAACGGTTACGGCGGCGCCTTCAATATGATGGTGGGCATCAAGGCCGACGGCACCATCTCCGGTATCCAGATGATGGATCACCAGGAGACCCCGGGCTTCGGCGCTAAACTGGCGGAGGAATCCTACGCCGCTGGTTATCGGGGAAAATCCAGCGCCGATTTCAGCGATGTAGCCGGCGTAGCCGGTGCTACCATTACCTCCGGCGCTTACAAAAAAGGCCTCGGTACCGCGTTTGAGATCTACGGCGCCGCTTCCGGCAACGCCGTGGAGGTTCCCGCTTCCGGCGCGATGACGCTGGAGGACGCGCAGGCCCAGTTGTTCCCCGACGCCACCGAGTTTACCGAGTTTGCCGCCGAGGAAGAGATCACCGGCTACCAGGCGGACGGCCTGGGCTATGTGGCGGTGCGCAAGGCCGTGGGCTATCATACGGAAGAGCCGATGAAGATTGCCGTGGGCCTTGATCAGAACGGCGTGATCCTCGGTGTGATCATGTTGGAGAACCATGAGACCCAGGGCCTGGGCACCCAGGTGGGGGACGCCGCTTATCTGGACCAGTATACCGGTAAGGACAGTGTCGACGGCATCACCGCCGTGGCGGGTGCCACGGTCTCTTCCGACGGCGTGAAAGGCGCGGTCCGCAGAATCTTGGAGCAGTTCCCGAGCTTCCCCGGCCAGGGCGTCAAGCTCGACGAGGAGTCTCTTGCGGCGATCCTGCCCGGCGCTTCCGGCTTTGAGGAGGCAGCACAGCCTTACGAGGGCGCGGACCAGGTGATGTTTGCAAGCGTCCGCTCCGGTGCGGCGGTTTCCGTCACCAGCGGCGAGGTCCAGGCTGCCGTGGGCTTTGACCAGAGCGGCGTGATCACCGGTGTGACCCTGCTCTCCTACCCCGATGCGGCGGCCCTTGACGCGGCGCAGGAGTATGCGTCCCAGTTTGTGGGCCAAACCTCCGCGGACGCTGCGGCAGCTTCCGAGATCGCCCATGCGGATTCCATCCGGGACGCGGTGGCCGGTGCGGTCAGCGTGTTTGAGGCGGCGAAAGGGGAGTTGGGCTGATGAAACAGAGCAACTGGAAGGTCCTTCTCAACGGCATTATCAAGGAAAATCCGGTGCTCATCCTTGTGCTGGGCACCTGTCCCACCCTGGCGCTTACCTCTCTGGCGGTCAACGCCGTGGGAATGGGTATTGCGGCCACGCTGGTGCTGCTCTGCTCCAACATGGCTATCTCTCTGCTTAAGAATATCATCCCCGACAAGGTGCGCATCCCCTGTTACATCGTGCTGATCGCAGGGTTTGTCACCATCGTCGGCTTCCTGGTGCAGGCTTATGCCCCCTCCATCTACGATGCTCTGGGACTTTATCTGCCCCTGATCGTGGTAAACTGCATCATCCTGGGCCGCGCCGAGATGTTTGCCAACAAAAACACCGTCCTGGCGTCCGCCTGTGACGCCATTGGTATGGGCCTTGGTTTTACTCTGGCGTTGCTGGTCATGGGCTCCATCCGCGAGATCCTGGGAGCCGGGACCTGGTTTGGCATCCAGATCATTCCGGAGTCCGTCACCCCCATGTCCATCATGACCCAGCCCCCCGGAGGCTTCTTCGTCTTCGGCGTGCTCATTGCCCTTGTCAACTTTATCCTGGCACGAAAAGGGAAGAAGCGCAAAGTTTCCGGCTGCGGAGGCTGCCCTTCTGCCGAACACTGTGCCAAGGCGTCGGAAGGAGGCTGCTGATAAGTGGAAACTTTTAAAAGTTTACTGGTCATCCTGATCACAGCGATCCTGACCCAGAACTTTATCCTCAATAAATTCCTGGGGATCTGTCCGTTCCTGGGGGTATCCAAAAAGCTGGATTCCTCTGTGGGAATGAGCGTCGCGGTCATTTTTGTCATGTTGATGTCCACCGCGGTCACCTGGCCGATCCAGACCTATCTGCTGGATCCCTACAATCTTGGGTACCTGCAGACGGTGATCTTTATCCTGATCATCGCGGCGCTGGTTCAGCTCATTGAGATCATTCTCAAAAAGTATATCCCAGCCCTGCATCAGGCGCTGGGCGTATATCTGCCTTTGATCACCACCAACTGCGCGGTGCTGGGCGTCACCATCCTCAACATCACCGAGGGCTACGGCTTCTGGGAATCCATGGTGAATTCCCTGGGTGCGGGCCTTGGCTTTATGCTGGCGATGGTGCTCTTTTCCGGCGTGCGCAGCAGAGCGGAATCCGACCAGATCCCGTCCTGCTTTAAGGGAATGCCGATCACTCTGATCGCCGCCTCTATTGTGGCGGTGGCCTTCATGGGTTTTAACGGCGTGGTAGACGGCCTGTTCAAATAAGGCTGACTTTGTCAGCCAGTAAGGAGCCTGAAAATATGTTTGATAACTATATTCTTCCTGTCCTGATCATTGCAGGCGCCGGTCTCCTCTGCGCGGTGGTTCTGGTTGTCGCCTCCAAGTTTATGGCGGTCAAGGTGGATGAGCGGTATGCGAAACTGCGGGGAGCCCTCCCCGGCGTCAACTGCGGCGCCTGCGGCTACAGCGGCTGCGACCAGTATGCCAAAGCCCTCAATGAGGATCCGAATGTCAAAACGAACCTCTGCGTGCCTGGGGCCGACGCGGTAAGCCGTGAGATCAGCTCCATTTTAGGGGTGGATTTTGCCGACGTGGAGGAGCAGTACGCCATTGTAAAATGCGGCGGAAACTGTCATTCCACCGAGTATATCATGGATTACGAAGGCCCTCAGACCTGCGAGGCCTGCAACGCGTTTTTCCAGGGCCGCAGCAGCTGCAGCCACGCCTGCCTGGGCTTTGGCGACTGCGTTGCGGAGTGCAAGTATGACGCCATCCATGTGATCGACGGCGTGGCCTATGTGGATAAGGACAAGTGCGTGGGCTGCGGCATGTGTGCCCGCAAGTGCCCCAATCATCTGATTCAGATCATCGACGCCAGAAGCCATGTGTATGTGGGTTGTTCCAGCCACGATAAGGGAGCCTATACCCGCAAGGTGTGCAAGTCCGGCTGCATCGGCTGTAAAAAATGTGAAAAGACCTGCCCCTCCGGCGCTATCACGGTGGACAACAACCTGGCCTCTGTGGACCCGGCCAAGTGCACCAACTGCGGCGCGTGCGTGGCGGTCTGCCCCACCGGCGCCATCAAGTCCCACCTGGAGGACTGAGCGCCCCGCAGAAGATCGGTTTTTTAAAGGCCCCGGCGCTGCCGGGGCCTTTTTGCGTGCCGAATGTGACAGCCCGTTGAAAAGAGCGCGTTTTTGTCAAAAAAGCTTTACAATTTATCCATGCACTGTGAACAAGATGGGCCTATAATAAAACAAATTTACTTAACCTTATAAAAATATTAAAGGACTGAAGATTATGCCGCCGCAGGAAAACCAAGTGGAATTTATGGAGATGGCAGAGCTGTTTCACCGCTTTGGAAAGCGCTTTGGGGTCTGGAACAGCTGTCCGGAGCTGCGCAGGAGCGAGTGGGGGGCGCTGTTTTGTATTTTTCGCAGCCAGGATGGAGAAAATGGGGTCAAGACTTCGCAGATCAGCACCAAAATGGAGGTATCCCCTCCCGCGCTGACCCCGACGCTGAATCAGTTGGAAAAAAAGGGGCTGATCAAAAGGATCCCCAGCAGGGAGGACCGAAGGACCGTTTATTTAAAGGTGACCCCCGAGGGGATGGAGGTCTGCCGGGAGCAGCGAAAACGTCTGGAAAAACGGTTCCAGGAGCTCTCGGGATACCTGGGGGAAAAGGACAGCGAAGAGCTGATCCGCCTGCTTGGCCGCATACTCAGCTACTGCGAAGAGAGGGAAAAAGAACAGGTGGATGGGGAAAGATAAAAAAGAGAGCTTTTATCCGCCGGGGAGGAATACTGTGAAACGCATTTTAAAAGAACTGAAGCCCTTTGGGGGCTCCATTGCCATGATCTTGATCTTTACCGTCTGCAATGTGGCGGCGGAATTGGGAATGCCCAGCCTGATGTCCCGGATCATCGATGTGGGAATCGTGAACCGGGATAGCGGATATATTCTTGCGCAGGGAGGAATGATGCTTCTTCTGGCGGTGTTTGGGTTTGCCGCCACTGCGGCCACTGGGTATTTTTCCGCCCGCATGTCCTCCGGCTTTGGAAGGAACCTGCGCTCGGCGCTGTTTCACAAGGTAGAGTCTTTTTCCCTGGCGGATGTGGACCGTTTTGGAAATTCCTCTCTGATCACCAGAGCGACCAATGACGTGACCCAGCTGCAGAATTTTGTCATGATGTTTTTCCGGGTGGTGCTGATGTCGCCCTTTATGATGATCGGCAGCGTCTTTATGGCGCTGAGCAGCAACGGAAGACTCTCCGGTATCATTTTGGCAGCCATGCTCCTTCTCATCCTTCTGGTGACGGCCATCGCCAAAACTGTTATGCCCCTTACCCAGGCCATGCAGACACGGCTGGATTCCCTGAACCGGGTCCTGCGTGAAAAGCTCAACGGCCTTCGGGTGATCCGCGCGTTCAACACCGACGAGCATGAACGCCGCCGTTTTGACAAGGCCAACCGCAGCCTCAGCGAAACCTCCCTGAAAATGCAGCGCATCATGACCCTGCTGATGCCGGGCATGATGCTGCTGCTCAACGCCACCACCATTGTGATCCTCTGGGTGGGTTCCGGATGGGTAGCGGCGCAGGAGCTGCAGGTGGGGGATCTGGTGGCGGTGCTGCAGTATGTGATGCATATCATGATGTCTTTGATGATGATGTCCATGGTGGTGGTCATGCTGCCGCGGGCCAGCACCTCCGCCCAGCGCATCTCCGAGGTGCTGGAGCATGAAAACAGCATCTGTGACCCGCACAAGCCCGCTGAGCCCACTGGGCGGAAAGGGGTGGTGGAGTTTCAGGATGTCTCCTTTTCCTATGGAGATTCTGACGACGCAGTGCTGGAAAAGATCAGCTTTACAGCGAGGCCGGGGCAGACCACGGCGATTATCGGCAGCACCGGCAGCGGAAAGACCACTCTGCTCAACCTGATCCCCCGGTTTTATGAGGCAAGCTCCGGGCGGGTGCTGGTGGACGGTGTGGATGTGCGGCAGTACCGGCAGGAGGAGCTCCGGGAGAAGATCGGGTACGTCCCCCAGAAAGCGGTGCTTTTTTCCGGTACCATTGCGGAAAACATCCGCTTTGGCTGTGAAGGCGCCGACGACGCCGAGGTGGAAAAGGCCGCGGAAGTGGCCCAGGCCCTGGAGTTTATCCGGGAAAAAGGAGAAGGGTTTCAGTCTCACATTGCCCAGGGAGGGGCCAACGTCTCCGGCGGACAGAAACAGCGTCTTTCCATCGCCCGGGCCGTGGTCAAGCGCCCGGAGATATACCTCTTTGATGACAGTTTCTCCGCTCTGGATTTTAAGACGGACGCCGAGCTCCGAAGTGCTCTGGCCCGGGAGACCGGGGATGCCGCGGTGATCTTGGTGGCGCAGCGGGTGAGCACCATCATGAACGCGGAACAGATTTTGGTTTTAGAGGCGGGGCGCATGGTAGGTCGGGGAACTCACAAAGAGCTTTTGGAAAACTGCGATGTATACCGGGAGATCGTCCGCTCGCAGCTTTCGGAAAATGAAATTGCATGAGAGGGGGAGAAAAAGAATGGGGCCTATGGGAGGACCGATGGGCGGGCCGAGGCGCGGCCCGCAGATGGAGGGCGAAAAGCCCAAAAATATGAAGGAAACGACCCTGCGTTTGTTTTCCTATGTGGGAAAATATAAAACCGGCTTTGTTTTGGCCATAATATTTTCGCTGATCTCCACACTGGCGTCTATTTTTTCCCCGCTGGTGCAGGGGATGGTGACCAGTGAGCTGTTCCGGGGCGTTCAGGAGCCTGGCAGCGGCATAAATTTTGAACTGATCGTAAAGATTCTACTCACTCTGGGAACGCTGTATGTACTAAACGCCGCATTTAAATATCTGGAGCAGTTTTTGATGGCCGGTGTGGCCCAGCGGACGATGTATGACCTGCGCCGGGCGGTGGATGAGAAGATCAGCCGCCTGCCCCTGCGCTATTTTGACACCAAAACCAACGGCGAGGTGCTCAGCCGCATCACCAACGATGTGGATACGGTGCAGAACACCCTGCAGCAGGGTGTCACACAGGTGATCACGTCGGTCACCACGGTGATCGGCATCTTTATCATGATGCTCTCTATCAGCCCGTTAATGACGCTGATTGCTGTATTGACCCTTCCGCTTTCGCTGTTCTCCAGTATGTTCATCGTAAAAAAATCCCAGAGATGGTTCCGGGCCCAGCAGAAGGAGATTGGGGACCTGAACGGCCATGTGGAGGAGATGTTCTCCGGGCACAATGTGGTGAAGGCTTTTAACCGCCAGGATAAGGTGACGGAGGAGTTTGAGGAGATCAATACCCGTCTTTACCGGTGCGGCTGGAAAGCGCAGTTTCTCTCCAGCATCATGATGCCGATCGTGGGGTTTATCGGAAACATCGGATATCTCCTTGTCTGCGTGACAGGCGGACTGACGGTCATCGCCGGGAAGCTCCTGGTGGGGGAGATCCAGTCCTTTGTGCAGTACATGCGGCAATTTACCCAGCCTATCTCCCAGACGGCCAACATCATGAATATGCTTCAGTCTACCCTTGCGGCGGCGGAGCGCATTTTTGAGATGTTGGATGAAACGGAGGAGATCCCGGAGGAAAAGCACCCCGTTCTGCTCCAAAACGCCCGGGGGGCTGTGAGCTTTGAGCATGTGCGCTTTGGCTACAGTCAGGATAAGATCCTGATCCACGATTTGAATATTGATATTCCAAGCGGCAGCAAGATCGCCATTGTGGGGCCCACTGGAGCTGGGAAAACAACGATCGTAAACCTCCTGCTGCGGTTTTATGAGCTGAACGGCGGGCGGATCACCATAGACGGGGTGGACATCACCCGGATGACCCGGTACGGCCTCCGGGAACTGTTCGGCATGGTGCTTCAGGACACCTGGCTCTTCGGCGGGACCATCCGCGATAACATCGCCTACGGCAGGCTGGACGCCACGGAGGAAGAGATCGTGGCGGCGGCTAAGTCCGCCCACGCCCATACCTTCATCAAACAGCTGCCCGGAGGCTATGGAATGGTGCTCAACGAGGACGCCACCAACATTTCCCAGGGGCAGCGGCAGCTGCTTACCATTGCCCGCGCCCTCCTGGCAGATCCGGAGATCATGATCCTGGACGAGGCCACCAGCTCGGTGGATACCCGGACGGAGGTGCTCATCCAGAAAGCCATGGAGACCCTGATGAAAGGGAGGACCAGTTTTATCATTGCACACCGGCTTTCCACCATTCGGGACGCCGACAGGATTCTGGTGCTCCGGGACGGTGATATCGTGGAGACAGGCAGCCATCAGGAGCTTTTGGACAAAGGCGGGTTTTACGCACAGCTGTATCAAAGCCAGTTTTCGGCCGGCAATATCGCGTGACCAAAAAGAGAGGAGAGGGATGTCGCCATCCTTCTCCTCTCTGTGCGGCCGCCTATGTTCAGGCAGAAAAATATTTCCGTTCTGACAGATAACCGGCCTTATGGGAAAGCCTGCTCAGTTTTCGAATCGGTTGGAGGAGTTCTGCTTTTTGTTCTGCTCCTCTTTCTTGTTGTTCTGGCTCTGCTTCTGCTGATTGTTCTGGTTGTTCTGGCTGTTCTGGCTGTTTCTGTTGTTCTGCTCGTTATTGGCCATGGTACTTCACCTCCTTTGCTCTCTTAGTATTTGAAAAAACTTTTTGATTATTCTTTTGACGGCAAGTTTAGAAAGTGGTATAATAAAAAATAACTAAGGAAATGGTGCATAAGGAGTAAAGTTTTGTCGAAAAAGCTGCAGGAGATGGGCCTGAGGCCCATCGTTTTGGCAGGGCAGCTCCGGGTACCTGAAACGCCTGCGCGGCAGCTCCCTCCTCACTGAGGGTAAAGTACCGGCGGCGAAGAAGTGACGGTGAAGTGTTTGGCAAAAATGATCAAAGCGAACCCGCAGAACTCGCTTTCCGCACAGCGGGACAAACTGATTTTCAGCAAAGGTGCTCTTGCGGCCTCCGTTCTTATGGCGGGGCTGCTGCTTACAGCCCCGGTCCCCAGCTTTTTGATGCGTTCCCTGCACTGGCAGGCTACAGTTTTCAGCACTGCGGCGGCCGCTTTTTATTTTCTCTTTTTTATTTTGTGCAGGCAGATCAAAAAGCAGGTGGAAATTTTAAACTCCGGCCTTTCGGGGGAAAACCGCGGTGTGCAGCTGCTGAAAGACCTGCCGGCCAATTATACGGTGGTATCCGACCTGAACCTTCAGCACAACGGATACAAAAGCCAGATTGACCACTGCGTGATCGGCCCCAATGGGATTTTCCTGATCGAGACCAAAAACGTGGCGGGCGTGGTCTCCGGCCGCCGGGAAAGCAACAACCTGGTTCACTCCCGCAAGATCAAGGGCGGGGAAGTACAGCGACGGGAGCTTTACAATCCGCTGAAGCAGGTGATGGGACATGCCCGCACGGTGGAAAGTATCCTCAAGGATGCGGGGGTTTCGGCCAAAGTAAAACCAATGGTGTATTTCAGCAATTCCTATATCAGGCTCAATGTCAATTTCCACCGCGGCGATGCGTTTGTTCCGGGAAAAGGGGCAGAGATGCTGCGTTATATCGTAAAATATAAATGTGACGACCCCATGGGCCCGGAGGAGCAGGAGAGAGCAAAAAAGGCGCTGCTGGCGTGCCATCAGAAATAAATTGCACAGAGTGGCCTGTACATAAATTAATTCAAATTTTTTTACAAAAATAACTTGACTGAATTATACCTACAAGGTATACTATAAACAAGACAATACGAGATCACACAATTTTAAGGAGGTACTTTAAAATGAAAACTTATATCTGCACCATCTGTGGTTATGTTTATACCGGAAAAGAGCCCCCCGAGTTCTGCCCGCAGTGCAAGGCCCCCGCTTCCAAGTTTGAGGAGCAGGTCTCCGGCGCCACCGCCTGGGCGGACGAGCACCGCATCGGCGTGGCCGCCGGTGTGGATCCCGAGATCATTGAGGGCCTGAGAATGAACTTCACCGGCGAGTGCACCGAGGTCGGTATGTATCTGGCTATGGCCCGCCAGGCTCATCGCGAGGGTTACCCTGAGGTTGGCCTGTATTACGAGAAGGCCGCCTGGGAAGAGGCTGAGCACGCCGCCAAGTTTGCGGAGCTGCTGGGCGAGGTAGTCAATGCCGATACCAAAAAGAACCTCGAGCTGCGTGTGGCCGCTGAGAACGGCGCGTGCGACGGCAAAAAGAAGTTGGCTGCAAAGGCCAAAGAGCTGGGTCTGGATGCCATCCACGATACCGTTCACGAGATGGCCAAGGACGAAGCCCGGCACGGTTGCGCTTTTGAGGGTATGCTGAAGAGATATTTTGGCAAATAAGTGCTAAGTTAAAAAAGGAGAGCTTCGGCTCTCCTTTTTTGCTGCCGGACGCTGTGATCCGCAGCGGCAGAAAAGGCGTTCTTCCCTTTGGGAAGAACGCCTTTTTCACGGGAAATATACTTCTGCCCCGGGTTATTTTCCGCCGCAGGAGAGCCAGAGCGAGAGAATGCCGAAAGCCGCGGCGGCCTCCACGCAGGGCACCGCCCGGGGGACGACACAGGGGTCGTGCCGGCCCTTGATCACGAGCTCTCTGGGTTCCTTCCGGATAAAATCCACCGTCTGCTGGGGGCGGGAGATGGAGGGAGTGGGCTTGAAGGCAGCGCAGAACAGAATGGGCATTCCGGAGGAGATGCCGCCCAAAATACCGCCGTGACGGTTGGTGCCGGTGCGGATCTCCCCGTCCCGCACACAGAAGCTGTCGTTGTACTGGGAGCCGGTGAGCCGGCTTCCCTCAAACCCCAGGCCGAACTCCACGCCCTTGACGGCGGGGATGCCGAACAGCAGGGAGGAGAGGACATTTTCCACACCGCCGAACATGGGGGATCCCACTCCGGCGGGGAGGCCCAGAATTCCGCATTCCACCGTACCACCCACGGAATCCTGCGCCAGACGGGCCTCCTCGATACGGCGGCGCATTTTTTCTCCCGCGCCGTCGTCCAGCACGGGAAAGCTCTTTTGCCCGGGGGCAAGCAGCTCCTGAACGGTGAGCTCCGCCGTACTGTAGCGCAGGTCCGGAATATCCGCAACGGAAGCAAGATGCGCGCCTACCGAGACCCCCCGCCGCTCCAGCATCTGGATGGCGGCCGCCCCGGCAAAGCAGAGCGGGGCTGTGAGCCGCCCGGAAAAATGCCCTCCGCCCCGGGGGTCGTTAAACCCGTGGTACCGGACATAACCGGTAAAATCTCCATGGGAGGGGCGGGCCACCGAGGCAAGCTCGCTGTAATCCGCGCTGTGGGTGTCGCTGTTTTGGATCATGACGGCAAGGGGAGTGCCGGTAGTCTTTCCGTTGTATACTCCGGAGAGGACGCGGGGAAGATCTGTCTCCTTTCGGGGGGTGGAGTAGGGGTCCTTTCCCGGGCGCCGGCGGTCCATAAAGCGCAGGATGCGCTCCATATCCAGCTCCTCCCCGGAGGGGAGGCCGTCGATTACCACGCCGACGGCGGGGCCATGGGATTCTCCGAAAATAGAGAGCTTCAGGGTGTCACCCCAGGCTGATGACATCTGCTTTTCCTCCCAACATACAGTAATCTTCAAAAAACGCGGGATAGGACTTCTTGACGCATTCCGTTCCGCGGATGACGGTGTCTCCGGAGCAGAGGAGCCCCGCCACCGCCATGCACATGGCAATGCGGTGGTCGTTCCACCCTTCCGTTACGGCGCCGTGCAGCGGCACCCCGCCCCGGATGCGGAGAGAATCCCCCTCCTCCCGGATATCGGCCCCCAGACGGGTGAGCCCGTCGATCATGGCGGCGGCGCGGTCGCACTCCTTGATCTTCAGCCGTTTGATATGGCGGATGACCGTCTCTCCCTGGGCGGCGGCTGCGGCCACACAGAGGATGGGGACGATATCCGGGATATCGCCGCCGTCTATCTCGGCCCCGTGCAGGGAGGAGGCGCGCACCGTGACGGCTCCGCCCTCTCTGCGGATATCCGCGCCGAGCTTTTGCAGCAGCGGAACGATGGCCCGGTCCCCCTGCATGGAATTTTCCGAAAGGCCCAGGCAGGTGACCTCGCCGGACAGAGCACCGGCGGTGAGGAAAAACGCGGCGGCGGAGTAATCCGCCTCCACGCGGTAATCGGAGGCTTTGTACCGCTGCGGCCCCGGCACCGAGAACCCGGAGGGGGTCTTGACGACCTCTATGCCGTAGGCGGCGAGAACTTCGAGTGTGATATCCACATAGGGAGCGGATTCAAGCTCCGTAGTTAGGACGATCTCACTGGGCCCGTCCAAAAGGGGCAGAGCATACAGCAGCCCGGTGATAAATTGGGAGCTGATGTTGCCCGGCAGACAGTACCGCCCGGGAGTAAGCTTCCCCCGGACGGTGAGGGGAAGATGCTTGCTGTCAAGGGAAATGCCTTTACTTGGGAGAGCTTCCCAGTAAGGAGTGAGAGGGCGCTCCGGAAGCTTGCCGGAGCCGAAAAACGAGGCTTCTGTCCCAAGCGCCGCGGCGATGGGGAGGCAGAAGCGCAGGGTAGAGCCGGATTCCCCGCAGTCGACCTCGGCGCGGGGCAGGGCCCTGCCCGCAAGGCCCTGCACAACGGCGGCGCCGCCCTCTAAGAGGACCCCGGCGCCAAAGGCGCGCAGCACCCGGATGGTGGCCAAAATATCGGCGGAGGGCTCCACCGGAGAGACACGGCTCACTCCGCTGCCCAGGGCGGCGGCGATGAGCGCCCGGTGACACACGCTTTTGGAGGGAGGAGGCTGTACCGTTCCCGACAGCCTGCGGGGGGAGATCCTTCGGTCCATCAGGCCAGACCCTCCCTTACAAAGGCTTCAAATTCCTCAAAGGTAAAGGGCTGGATATAGCCCTCCCCCAACCGGCGGAGCAGGATGGCACGCAGCCCGCCCGCCTCACTTTTTTTGTCGCCGCGGCAGAGAGAGAGCACCCGCTCCAGGTCTCCGTCGTAGGAGGTGGGCAGCCCGCAGCGGTGGCAGGCCGCCTCCAGGCGGGCCTGCACCGAAGGGTCGGTGATCCCCCGGGCGGCGGAGGCTTTAACGATCATATTCATGCCGATGGCCACGGAAAACCCATGAGAGAGGGCGTAGCGGCTGTCGCTTTCCACCCCGTGCCCCAGGGTATGTCCAAAGTTGAGCAGCATGCGCTCTCCGGTATCCCGCTCGTCGTGCTGGACAATATCGCGTTTGATCTGCACACAGCGGGAGATCACCTCATCGATGTGCCCGCGGGCATCTCCTCCCTCCAAAAGCGCAAAGAGCCGCTCGTCCCGGATCATTCCGTACTTGATGGCTTCGGCTACCCCCGCGGCAAAGATGTCCTCCGGGAGGGTGTTCAGCGTGTCGGGGTCGCACACCACCAAAGAGGGCTGCCAGAAGGTGCCCACCATGTTTTTGCCGGCGGCGAGGTTTACAGCGGTTTTACCGCCCACGGAGGAGTCGATCTGGGCGAGCAGAGTGGTGGGCACCTGGACAAAGCACATGCCGCGGCAGTAGGTGGAGGCGACAAAACCGGTGAGGTCTCCCACCACGCCGCCGCCCAGGGCGATCAGGCAGTCGCTGCGGCGAATGCGGTGCTCCGCCAAAAAATCGTAGAGGACGGAGGCCATTTTAAGGGACTTGGACTCCTCCCCCTCGGGGACGGTGAAGGTGGCGGGGGGCTCAAAACCCGCCGCGGCGAGGGAATCGAGCAGGGAGCGCAGGTACAGCGGCGCCACCCGGCTGTCGGAGACAACGGCAAGGCGCCGGCCCTCAAAGAGGGGCTTCATCAGCGCACCTGTCCCTGTCAGCAGGCCTTTTTCTATCCGGATCTCATAGGGGCGTCCGGTTTTTACGGATATACTGTTCATGGCAAAACCTCGTTTCCCGCCGCGGAGAAAAACTCCCGGCGCAGGATCTTTGTACAGTCAGGGGGATAAAAGCGTTCAGCCGGTGTTAAAAACACCGGCTGAACAGGCTGTGGCGGAATGGGGCGGACAGCGCCTCCGGAAAAGCCCGGAAGCGCCCCGCCGGCGCGGGTTTCCCCTCCGCAGTTTCCTTTAAAAAGGATATCGTCCCAAAGTGCTTTTGTCAATATCAGTTGCCGAAAAAAAGGGCCTATGATATAATAACCGCAGTATGTGTCGTGCCGCTTTTGACGGCGGGTACAGCGGCGCCGGCTCCGGCGGCTCTGCTTTTGACAGACGGGGGAGCGGCGCAGCTGCAAAATGCCCCGAGGGCCGGACGGTTTCCTTGTCTGGCCGGGGCGGAAGCAATGCCGACGGGTTTATCCCGGGCGTTTTTTCGGAGGGCAAAATGATATTATCCGCGGAACATTTAAATAAAAGCTTTGGCGGCAGCGTCGTCCTGACGGACATCACCGCCAAAATAGAGGACAACGACCGCATTGGCCTTGTGGGGGTCAACGGGGCGGGAAAATCCACCCTGCTTAAAATTTTTACCGGACGGGAGCTGCCGGATGACGGAGAGCTTGCCCTGTCCCGGCAGGTGTCGGTGGGCTTTTTGGAACAGAACAGCGGCTTGGAGGGAGAAAATACCCTTTGGGAAGAGATGTTGCGGGTGTTTGAAGGCACTCTGGCCATGGAAAAGGAGCTTCGGGCCCTGGAGCGGGAGATGGCGGCCCTGGACACGGAGCGGGAGCGGGAGCGCTATGAAGAGCTCTCCCACCGCTACGCACGCCTGGACGAGCAGTTTGACAAGGCTGACGGGTATCTGGTCGAGGTGCGCATCCGGACAATCCTCAACGGCATGGGGTTTGGGGACAAGCCCCCGGAGACTATCATCTCCACCCTGAGCGGCGGCGAGAAGACCCGTCTTGCCCTGGCAAAGCTTCTGCTGGAACAGCCCCAGCTGCTGATTTTGGACGAGCCCACCAACCATCTGGATTTTAAGACCCTCACCTGGCTGGAGGAATATCTGGCCTCTTACAAGGGCGCGCTGCTCATCGTCTCCCACGACCGGTACTTCCTTGATAAGCTGGTGACCACCGTGTGGGACCTGGAGCGGGGAAAGCTTGTATCCTACAAAGGGAACTATACCAAATATCAGGCGTTGAAAAAGGAGCGTCTGGCCCGCCTCCAGAAGGAATATGAGATCCAGCAGCAGGAGATCGCCTCCATGGAGGACTTTGTAGCCCGCAACCTGGTACGGGCCTCCACCACCAAGCGTGCCCAGAGCCGCATCGCCGCCCTGGAGCGCATGGAGCGCCTGGAAAAGCCGGGGGGAGAGCTGAAGTCCGCCCATCTGCGCTTTGAATACGACCGGGAGCCTGTCAAGGACGTGCTCTCCACCCGGGACCTTGCCCTGGGGGTGGGAAGCGGCACGGAACACAAAATACTTGCCTCCCACATCGACCTTTTGGTGGAGCGGGGGGACAAGGTGGCGGTGATCGGCGCCAACGGGGTGGGAAAATCCACCTTTTTAAAGACGGTGCTGCGGTTGATCCCCCAGGAGGAGGGCGGTTTTACCTGGGGCAAAAACGTAAAGACCGCATATTATGAGCAGGAGATCAAAAACCTTCATCCGGAGCTTACGGCCCTGGAGGAGGTTTGGCACCGTTACCCTGCCATGACCGAGAACCGGGTGCGCAGTATTTTAGGCGGCGTGCTGCTCACGGGAGAAAATGTCTATAAAAAGGTGGGGGTGCTAAGCGGTGGAGAAAAGGCAAAGCTCAACTTTGCGCTGCTGATGCTGCAGAGGGGCAACGTCCTTGTTTTGGATGAGCCCACCAACCATCTGGATCTTGCCTCCAAGGAGGAGCTGGAGGAGGCACTGATGGAGTTTACCGGTACCATTGTTATGGTGAGCCATGACCGCTATATGCTCAACCGCGTGCCCAGCCGGATCGTGGAGTTCCACGAAGACGGCGTGACACAGTATAAGGGAAATTATGACGATTACCTGGCCCAGAAGGAGAAACAACAGCAGGAGCAGCCTCCCGCTCCCAAGCCGGTGAAACAGGAAGAGTCCTCCGCCCGCCGGGCATACCGGAACCGCCGGCAGAAGAGCGAGGAAAACCGTCTGAAGCAGGAGCTGAAGCAATTGGAAAGCACCATCGCCTCCTACGAGGAGACGGCGGCGGCCCTGGAGGAGGAGATCGCTCTTCCGGAAGTGTGCGGAGATTATAAGCTCATGGCTGAGAAGTGCGCGCAGCTTGATGAGACAAAGGGCCTGCTGGCCCGTGCCTACGACGATTGGGCGGCACTTTCCGAAGAGCTGGGGACATAAACAAAGCCAGACCCCACCGGATTTTATTTGGGAAAGAGAGGGTCCGTCATGAAAATAGACTGGAACCGCAAGTATACTACCATAGCGGTCTATGCCTTTTTGGTCATTGCCGCGGCGATGCTGTTTTACGCGGGCATGAACCATTTTAAAGCGCTGAAAACCTTTTGGGACGGCTTCGTGGCCATTATGCTCCCCATGATCTACGGTTTTTCCATCGCCTATGTGTTAAACCCGGTCATGCGCTTTTTCGAACAGAAGGTGCTGGGGAAAATATTCCGGGAGAAAATTTCCACCCGGGCCAAAAGGGTGGCAGCCATTGTGCTGACCTATTTCTGTTCCATCGCGGTGATCACGGTATTTTTCTCCATTGTAGCGCCCCAGGTGGCCTCCAGCATATCCGGTATCGTCTCCAACATCTCCTCTTATATCCCGGCCGCCACCCAGTGGCTGGAGGGGGTCCTGGACAAGCTTCCCTCCGACCCGTATATCCAGGAGCTCCTGGGAAAGGTGATGCAGTCGGCGGAAAAGATCCTGGAGGCGTTTTACGCCTGGCTTGCCTCTTCGCTGCCCCTGGCGCTCAGCTTTACCCGCTCCCTTACCGTAGGAGTGACAAATTCCATCCTCGGCATCATCATCTCGATTTACCTTCTGATGGGCAAGGAGCGTTTTTTTGCTCAGACCAAAAAGACCCTGTATGCGTTTTTCCCCACCCGCGCTGTGGACCGGATGGTGGACATTACCCATACCAGCAACCAGGTTTTCAGCGGCTTTATCACCGGCAAGCTTCTGGATTCCCTGATCATCGGCATCCTCTGCTTTATCTGCATGTCCCTGTTCAAAATGCCCATGGCCATGCTGGTCAGTGTCATTGTGGGGGTCACCAATGTGATCCCTTACTTTGGGCCGTTTATCGGGGCGATCCCCAGTGCGCTCATCATCTTTATCATAGACCCGGTCAAGGCCTTCTGGTTCCTCGTCATGATCCTGGTGCTGCAGCAGTTTGACGGAAACATCCTGGGGCCGAAGATCCTGGGCAGCTCCATCGGGATCTCTGCCTTCTGGGTGATCTTTTCCATCCTGCTCTTCGGCGGATACTTTGGAGTGCTGGGCATGTTTGTCGGCGTGCCCACCTTTGCGGTGATCTATTCTCTGCTGCGCACCGTCGTGGAGCTGCGGCTGGAAAAGCGGGGGCTTCCCTCCGCCACCTCGGAATATGCGTCCCGGCGGCATCCGCTGCTCAAAAAGAAATAAGGCGCCGGATGTCCCGGCAGCCTGCCCCGGGGCCTGCGCCCTCCCGGACGGGGAGGGCGCGGGCCTATTTTTGAATAGTCCGTAAACTATGCGCTTTCCGGTGGAGAAGCCCCCGCCCTTGTGGTACAATGAGGTGGGAAAAAAGAGACAAAAGAAAAGGATGGGCTGCTTTGAATTTAAAAAAGAAAAGGGTTTGGATTTATCTGGCGCTTACCCTGGCGCTTATTCTGTATGTGCTGGTCAAATCGGTCAACTTAAACCCCCTGTACCTGGACGGGGCGCTGTTCTGGGCCTTTACCATCACAGTGTACACCCTTGTCTGGGTGCTGACAGGGATGGGCGGGGTGCGCATGGTGCAGGATGAGCTCCATCGCGGCGTGTTCGAGCTTGTCCCGGGAGGAAAATTTCCCAAACAGGCAAAATGGATCATTGGTATCCCCTGGGCGGCGATCGCGGTCACCGTGATAGGCTCCAGCGTTTTCTTTAACTGCAGCGCCTACCGTTCTCAGATCGGGGAGTCGGAGATCCGCAAATTCAGCGAAGAGGTGCAGGCCATCGATATCTCTCAGGTGCCGGTGGTGGATGAGCAGCTTGCCCGCAAGTTGGCCGACAAAAAGCTGGGCGAGCGCCCCTCCATGGGCAGCCAGGTGGTGCTGGGGGAGCCCACCATCCAGATGGTGGACGGAAAGCTGCAGTGGGTGGTGCCGCTGCACCATTCCGGCTTTTTCAAGTGGCTTACCAACCTGGAGGGAACTCCCGGGTATATCACCGTTTCCGCTACCAATGTAAAAGATGTGGAATATGTGGATGGAAAGTACCTCAAATACCAGCCGGGGGCCTATTTCTTCCAGAACCTTACCCGGTATACCCGCTTTGGGGCGGCGCTCTTTACCGGTATTGTGGATTATTCCTTTGAGCTTGACGACAGCGGCGAGCCCTACTGGGTGATCTCCACCTATAAAAACCTGCGCGGTTTCAGCCTGCCGGAGGCTACGGGGGTCGTGCTGGTGCACGCCACCACGGGCGAGACGCAGAAATATGCCATTGAAAATGTCCCCTCCTGGGTGGACCGGGTGCAGCCGGAGAGCTTTGTGATGCAGCAGATCAACAACCGGGGCGAGTATATCAACGGTTTTCTCAACTGGGCCAACAAAGATAAATTCCGTACCTCGGAGGGCGAGATCATCGTCTACAACAATGGGCAGTGCTATCTGTTCACCGGCCTTACCAGCGTGGGCTCCGACGAGAGCGCCATCGGTTTTATTATGGTGAACATGGTCACGAAGGATTCTTTCCAGTATCAGATGGCTGGCGCCACGGAGTCGGCGGCCCAAAGCAGCGCCCAGGGCAAGGTGCAGCATCTGAAATACACTGCTTCCTTCCCGCTGATCCTCAACGTAAACTCCGAGCCTACCTACTTTATGACGCTGAAGGATTACGAAGGCCTTATCAAGCAATACGCCATGGTTTCGGTCACCGATTATTCCGTGGTGGGTACCGGAGAGACCATCCAGGCCGCCCTGCGGGATTATGAGCAGGCCATCAAGAACACCGGAGCCCAGCCGAACCTCGACCAGTCCGCGGAAAAGAAGAGCGTCACCGGCACGGTGGAACGCATTGCCGCCGAGTATAACGGCGACTCTACCGACTACCGCATGATTTTGTCGGAGTACCCGAACCTGATCTTTAACGCGAATTCCCAGCTGAGCCCGGAGCTTGCGCTCACCGTCCCGGGTGACCGGGTGACGCTGGAGTATTTTGCGGAGGATATCCGGGTGACCAAAGAGGTGGGGACCTTCGATAACCTGATGTACCAGCAGAAATAAAAGCGCAGACGGGGCGCGGGGCTTTTGCTCCGCGCCCCGTTTGGGAAAACGCCGCTCTTCCGGCAAAAGCGGGCATTGAAAAAGAGATCCTGTCATGATAAAATATAATTTCAAAGTGAGTTTGGGGACAGGCTTTTGAGAGCAGGCTCCTTTTGGCCGCGTCCCGCTTTTTTACAAAATACACCAGGCTGTTTTCCGGCCTGTCGGGAGGTCGTTTTTTGGAGCAAAGCAAGAATAACGGGGAAGGGGCTGTTTTTCCCCGGGAGCAATGGGAATACTGTGACAGGGTGCGCCTTTTGCTTTCGGAGAGGATGGATCACCCGCCTCTGGCCCATGTCCACTCCTACGGGTGCCAGCAAAACGTGGCGGACGGGGAGAAGATCAAGGGAATCCTGGCCCGCAGCGGCTACGGGTTTACCGATTCTGTCTCGGACGCGGACCTTATCTTTTACAATACCTGCGCTGTGCGGGAAAACGCAGAGGACCGGGTGTTCGGCAACGTGGGGGCGCTGAAGGGGCTTAAAAAGAAAAACCCGGGCCTTGTCATCGGCCTGTGCGGCTGCATGATGCAGCAGGAGCATGTGTCGGAAAAGATCCGGAAGAGCTACCCGTATGTAGACCTTGTTTTCGGTACCCACGCGCTGCAGCTTCTGCCGGAGCTTTTGTACCGGGTGCTCACCGAAAACAAGCGGGTATTCGACACTGCAGAGCGCTCCGAGGAGTTTGTGGAGGGACTGCCGATCCGCCGGGACGGGAATATCAAAGCCTGGCTGCCCATCATGCAGGGGTGCGACAATTTCTGTACCTACTGTGTGGTGCCCTATGTGCGGGGAAGAGAACACAGCCGCCGCCTGGAAAATGTGCTGCGGGACGTGCGGGAGCTGGCGGAGCAGGGCTATAAGGAGATCACCCTTTTGGGGCAGAACGTAAACTCCTACGGCAAAGGGCTGACAGGGGATGTCACCTTTGCGGGGCTCCTGCGGGAGATCGAAAAGATCCCAGGGGAGTTTCGGGTGCGGTTTATGACCTCCCACCCCAAGGACTGCACCCATGAGCTCATCGATACCATAGCGGGGAGCAAAAAGCTCTGCCCCTATCTCCATCTCCCGGTACAGTCCGGCTCCGACCGGGTACTTGCCGCTATGAACCGGCACTACGACCGGGAAAAATATTTGGAGCTGGTGCGCTATGCCCGGGAAAAGATCCCGGGGCTTACCCTCTCCAGCGACATCATCGTGGGCTTCCCCGGGGAGACCTACGAGGAGTTCTGCGAGACCCTCAGCCTGATCAGGGAGGTTCGGTACGACTTTTTGTTTACCTTCCTCTATTCCCCCAGGGTGGGCACCCGGGCCGCCTCCATGGAGGACCCTGTGCCCGCGGAGGAAAAGTCCCGTTGGTTCCGGGAGCTTTTGGCGGCGCAGGAGGAGATCGGCGCCGGGCGAAACGAGGCCCTGGTGGGCAAGACCCTCCGGGTGCTGGCGGAAGGCGAGGGCAAGAGCGGGCCGGGCTACCTTTCGGGGAAGAGCCCGGGAAACATCACGGTGGAGTTTGCCGCCCCGCCGGAGAGGATCGGGCAGTTTTCCGATGTGCGGATCACCCGTTCCCTCAACTGGGCAGTGTTTGGAGAGCTGGTTTGACACAAAGGGCGGAAAGCGCCCTGAAAACAGGAGTTTATCATTAAACAGATTTTTGGGAGGAAACAGAAAATGGATATTATTCGCATGGCAAAAGACCTTGGCAAGGCAATTCAGCAGGACGACCGCTACCTGACCCTTCGCCTTGCCATGGAGGCAAACGACAACGACGAGCAGCTTCAGGCCCAGATCGGGGAGTTTAACCTCAAGCGCATGTCCCTCAACCAGGAGATCCAGAAGGAAGAGCGGGACCAGGACAAAATGAACGCCCTGGACAAGGAGATCAAGGAGCTGTATGCCGCCATTATGGGCAACCCCAAAATGATGGTGTTCCAGGCCGCCAAGCAGGAGATGGATTCTGTGATGGACCTGATCAACCAGATCCTGACCATGAGCGTCAACGGGGAAGACCCGGAATACGCCGAGGCGGCCCAGAGCTCCTGCACCGGAAGCTGTTCCAGCTGCTCCGGCTGCCACTGAGAGCTCCCTGTAAAAAGCCGCGGGCGGCGCGGGGCTCCGAAAGGGGCCCGCGCCGTTTATGGAAAAAAGGCCCCGCAGAGCGCCGGGCCCTTGTGAGGAGGAAGCGCGATGGCCAAGCTGTCCCCCATGATGGAGCAGTATTTTTCGATCAAGAGCAAGCATCAGGACCAGATCCTGTTTTTCCGCCTGGGCGATTTTTATGAGATGTTTTACGATGACGCCAAAACGGCATCCCGGGAGTTGGAGCTCACCCTGACGGGGAGGGACTGCGGCCAGGAGGAGCGGGCCCCCATGTGCGGGGTGCCCTACCATAGCTGTGAGGCCTACATCGCCCGTCTCATCAAGAAAGGGTATAAGGTGGCCATCTGCGAGCAGATGGAGGACCCGGCCCTGGCCAAGGGGCTGGTGAAACGGGATGTGATCCGGGTCATTACCCCGGGCACTATTGTGGAGACCAGCATGCTGGACGAGAGCGCCAACAACTATATCGCCTCCATCTGGTGCGAGGGGGAGGGCTTCGGCGCCTGCTTTACCGATATCTCCACCGGGGAGCTCCATGTGACGGAGTATGCGGGCCAGGATTTTCAGAACAAGCTCACCCAGGAGCTGGGACGTTTTGCCCCCAGCGAGGCGGTGTTTACCGAGGCTCTTTTGGATAAAAAGACGGTAGTCGGTTTTATCAAGGAAAAGCTCGGCTGCTCTGCCACCCTGATGACAGAGGGGGAGTTTTCCCCCGGGGACAGCGAGGCAGTGGTCAAACAGCATTTTCATGTGGAGGATCTCTCCCAGCTTTCGCTGGAGGACAAGCCCCTCTGCCGCAGCGCCGTGGCCATGCTGCTCGTTTACCTGAAGGAGACCCAGAAAGTGGGGCTGGAGCGGCTGCTCTCCATCGATTACTACAACGAGAGCCAGTTTATGAACCTGGACCTGATCGCCCGGCGCAACCTGGAGCTCACCCGCACCATGCGCACCGGGGAGAAAAAGGGTTCCCTGCTTTGGGTGCTGGACAAGACCCGCACCGCCATGGGAAAGCGGATGATGAAGAGCTTTCTTGACCAGCCCCTCATCAACCCGGCCATCATCAACAAGCGGCTCAACGCCGTGGAGGAGCTTTACCGGGACGGCGTGCTGCGCCAGGAGCTGGAGGCAGACCTTGCCGGCGTGTTCGACCTGGACCGCCTGATGACCAAGGTGGTGTTCGGCAGCGCCAACCCGCGGGATCTAAAGGCCATCCAGGCCACGGCGGAGCGGCTGCCCGCCCTGCGGGAAAAGCTTGCGGAGGTCAAAAGCATCTTTCTGCGGGATATTTACGACCACCTGGACCCTTTGGAGGACGTCGCCCGCCTGATCTCGGACGCCATCCGGGAGGAGCCTCCCGTGGTGCTCAAGGACGGAGGCGTTATCCGGCCGGGGTATCACCCTCCTCTGGACGAGCTGCGGGATCTGGTGGCCCATTCCAAGGAATACCTGGCCGGCATCGAGGCCAGGGAGAAGGAGCGCACCGGCATCAAGACCCTGCGGATCGGGTATAACCGGGTGTTCGGCTATTATCTGGAGGTTTCGAAAAGCTACGCCGACAAGGTGCCGGCGGATTACATACGCAAACAGACCCTGACAAACGGGGAACGCTATATCACCGAAGAGCTGAAGGTCTTAGAGGAAAAGATCCTCGGCGCCAGCGATCAGATCATCCGCCTGGAGCAGACACTGTTTGACGAGGTGCGCACCAGGATAGCCGACCAGGTCTCCCGCACCCAGAGCACTTCCAGCGCCGTGGCCCGGCTGGACGTCTTCTGTTCCTTCGCCTCGGTGGCGCGGGAAAACAACTACGCCAGGCCGGAGGTAAACCTCTCCGGAGACCTGGTCATCGAGGATGGCCGCCATCCGGTGGTGGAGGCTCTGCTCTCGGGGGCGCCCTTTGTGCCCAACGACACAAACCTCAACCGCACCGACCGGCAGATCGCCATTATCACCGGCCCCAACATGGCGGGCAAATCCACCTATATGCGGCAGGTGGCACTCATTGTGCTCATGGCTCAGATCGGCTCCTTTGTGCCGGCCTCGGCGGCTTCCATCGGCGTGGTGGACGGCATCTATACCCGGGTGGGCGCCTCTGATGACCTGTCCTCCGGGCAGTCCACCTTCATGGTGGAGATGAACGAGGTGGCCTATATCCTGCGCCACGCCACAGCCAGGAGTCTGCTCATCCTCGATGAGATCGGCCGGGGAACCTCCACCTTCGACGGTATGAGCATTGCCCGGGCAGTGCTGGAATATATTGCGGATAAGAAAAAGCTGGGAGCCAAGACCCTGTTCGCCACCCATTACCACGAGCTCACCGCCGTGGAGGAGGACCTTGATTCGGTCAAAAACTACAACATCGCGGTAAAAAAGCGGGGGGACGATATCACCTTCCTGCGCCGCATCATCCCCGGCGGGGCGGACGACAGCTACGGCATCGAGGTCTCCAAGCTGGCGGGCATACCGGACTGGGTCATCCAGCGCGCCCACGAGATCTTGGGCCAGCTGGAGGACGGACAGGCTGTGACGGTGGAGAAGAAAAAGGGGAAAAAGCAGCCCCCCACCGAGCTCTCCGACGGGCAGATGACCTTCCTGCCGGAGGCAGGGGACGCGGTGAGCGCCCGGCTGCGCCAGGTGGACGTCAATACCCTGACCCCCATCGAGGCGCTGAACCTGCTGTACGAGCTCAAAGGGCTTTTGTAAACAACATTCCCGCAAAGAGGTGAAAAGGCTTGGGTGTGATCAACTGTTTGGATAAAAGCGTGGCGGAGCTCATCGCCGCCGGGGAGGTGGTGGAGCGCCCCGCCTCCGTGGCAAAGGAACTCATTGAAAACGCCATCGACGCCGGCGCCGGGCAGATCGTGGTGGAGGTAAAAAACGGCGGCATGACTTTTCTGCGCGTCACCGACAACGGGTGCGGCTTTTTCCCGGAGGATGTGCCCCTTGCCTTTCTGCGCCACGCCACCAGTAAAGTGAGAGATGCCGGGGACCTGGACGCCATCCGCACCATGGGTTTCCGCGGCGAGGCGCTTGCTTCGGTGGCGGCGGTGGCAAAAGTGGAGCTGCTTACCCGGCGAAGGGGACAGACCATGGGCACCCGCTACCGCATCGAGGGCGGGGAGGAGCGGGAAAACGCCGAAGCGGGCTGCCCCGAGGGCAGTACCGTGCTGGTTCGGGAGCTTTTTTACAACACCCCCGCCCGGCTCAAATTTTTAAAGAAGGATACCTCCGAATCAAACGCTGTGGCGAATGCTGTGGAGAAGATCGCCCTGGCGTACCCCGGCATCGCCTTTCAGTTTATCCGGGATGGGGAGCGCAGGCTCTCTACCCCCGGGGACGGAAAGCTGCTCTCCGCCGTCTATGCGGTGTACGGGCGGGAGTTTGCCGCCGGGCTGATCCCGGTGGATTACGAGATGAACGGGTACCGGGTGCAGGGGTATATTTCCTGCACCCACGCCGCCCGGGCCAACCGCTCGATGCAGACCTTTTACGTCAACCGGCGGTATATCAAGTCCCGCACCTGCACGGCGGCACTGGAAGAGGGGTACAAGCACGCCCTGATGGTGGGGAAATTCCCCGCCTGTGTGCTGGACCTCACCGTTTCGCCGGAGCTTGTGGATGTAAATGTCCACCCGGCTAAAATAGAGGTGCGCTTTCAAAACGAAAAAAATATTTTTGATTTGATCTATTTCGGCGTGCGCTCCGCTTTAAGCGCTCAGGACGGCCCTGTGGAGGCAAAACTGCCCCAGGCCGCCCCGGCCAAAAGCTTCGCCGCGCCGGCGGCACCGGTGCAGCAGAGCATTTCTGCCCGGGAGTACCGGGAGCGCTTTGCCGGAGAAACGTCCGAAAAAACGCCCGGGCTTTCGACAAAAATCGCCGCTCCCGCCGCCTCCCGGAGTGCTATACTGTCAGGTGGGGAAGGGCTCTCTTTTTCCGAAGCCCGGCAGCCCTACCTTTCCGGGGCAGAGGCGCCCTCCGTGGTGCTGCGCAAAAAGATCGATATAGAGGTGGAGGAGCCGCCGAAGCCCCCGCTGCGCCCCGGCTCTTTTGAGGGGCCAAAGCGTCAGCCTGCCGGAGAAGAGTTTCCGCAGGAGCGGCAGGCTGCCCCTGAGCCGTCTTCTTCCGGGCAGCAGCCTGCCGGGGGGCTTCCCCCGCGGGAAGCCCCCGGGGAGATGCCGCCCAAAGGCCTTTTCCGGGAGCCCCGGTACATCGGGGAGGTATTTCACACCTACATTTTGCTGGAGGACGGGGACAGCCTGATCGCGGTGGACAAGCACGCCGCCCACGAGCGGGTGCTCTATAACCGGCTGAAAAGCGGCGCCGGGCGGGAATACTGCCAGCAGCTGCTTGTTCCGGTGAGCGCCGCCCTCTCCAAAGAGGAATACGACGCCGCTCTGACCCACCGGGAGCTTTTGGCCCGGTGCGGCTTCGAAACGGAGGATTTCGGCGGCTCGCTGCTCATCCGCACCGCCCCCATGTGGGTGGAGAGCGGGGAGGCGGCTTTGGTGGTCAGCGAGATCTGCGGCTCCCTCTGCGAGGGTAAGGCGGACGTGACGCCGGAAAAACTGGACTGGCTTTACCACAACATCGCCTGCCGCAGCGCCGTCAAGGGCGGGGACAGCTCCTCCCGGGAGGAACTTGAGGAGATCGTGCGGCTGCTCCGGGAGGACCCGGAGATCCGCCACTGCCCCCACGGGAGGCCGGTGTGCATCGTGTTTTCCCGACGGGATTTTGAAAAACAATTCGGCCGCGCGTAAGCGGCTTTTGGAGAGGTTTTGCGCATGAGCGATACACAGACCCCGCTGGTCGCCCTGGTGGGGCCCACAGCCTCGGGAAAGACCCGGCTGGCGGTGGACCTGGCCCTGCGCCTTGGCGGAGAGGTGGTCTCGGCCGATTCCATGCAGATCTACCGCCATATGGATATCGGCACCGCCACCCCCACAGAGGAGGAGCGCCGCGGCGTTCCCCACCATATGATGAATATTCTGGACCCCGGGGAGAGCTACAGCGTCGCCCAGTATGTGGAAGATGCCCGCTCGGTGATCCGGGAGGTGTGCTCCCGGGGAAAGCTGCCGGTTTTGGCGGGTGGGACGGGGCTCTATGTCAGTTCCCTGCTGGACAACGTCCTTTTTGAGGAAAACCGCGGCGACCCCGCCCTCAGGGAGGAGCTTGCCCAAAGGGCTCGGGAAGAGGGTGCCCAGGCCCTCTGGGAGGAGCTGCTGCGCATAGACCCCGTCTCGGCCCGGCGGCTGCACCCCAATAATCTCGGCCGGGTGATCCGGGCCATTGAGGCCTTCCGCCTGACGGGGGTGCCCATGAGCGTCCAGCAGGAGCGTTCCCGGCGGGAGCCATCCCCCTACCGCGCCCTTGTCCTGGGGCTTGCTTTCCGGGATAGGGAGCTTCTCTACCGCCGCATCGACCTGCGGGTGGACCAGATGCTGAAGGACGGCCTGCTGGACGAGGTGAGAAGCCTCTCGGAGCATTTTTCCGCCACGGCGGCCCAGGCCATCGGCTACAAGGAGTTCTTCCGGTACCTGAAAGGGGAGGAGACTTTGGAACAGGCCGCCGCCCGGGTAAAACAGGAATCCCGTCGGTATGCAAAGCGGCAGCTCACCTGGTTTCGGAGGATGGAACAGGTTCACTGGCTTTACACAGAGGATTTCAGGGATTATAATGAGCTTATGACAGAGGCCTGCGGGCTTGCAGAGGCTTTTCTTTTGGAGGGCGCGGAGTGCACGCAGTGACCCATCAAAAATTTTTTTGCCCGAAACAGAGGTTTTTCTGTTTTGATGTTTTTATTTTATTTAATTTCCCGGGAGAGAAGGCTCTCCGGGCAAAAGCAGGAGGAAAGAAAAATGGTAAAAGGCATGAATCTGCAGGATGTTTTTCTCAATCAGGCGCGGCGGGAGAAGATCTCCATCACCATCTACCTGGTCAATGGTTTTCAGTTTAAAGGCACGGTAAAGGGCTTTGACAGCTACACGGTCATCCTTGACTCCGATGGAAAGCAGAACCTGGTGTACAAGCATGCCATCTCCACCATCACGCCCTCCCGTCACATCAGCATTTTGGATGCTGCCGATCGCGACGGCGCGGAGGAATAAACAGGAGAATAAACAGGAAAGGTATTTTCCATGAACACACTGAGCGGAAAGATCACGGCGGCTGTTTTGTCGCTGTTTTTGCTGGCTTACGTTGTTTTCAACGTGTGGCGTTTTTTCTATTCCCCTATCAAGACGGAGACGGTGATCGACTACACCATTCAGGATACGCTTCAGGTCAAGGGGCTGGTCATCCGGGATGAGACCCCGGTGAGGGCCTCCGCGGACGGCGTGGTGCGCTACTACTACGAGGACGGCGTCCGGGTGATCCCGGGCATGGCGGTGGCCGAGGTGCGGGAAAGCCGCGAGGCCGTGCTGAACACCCTGCGGGCGGCGCAGCTGGAGGAGGAGGCCGCTCTGCTCCGGCAGGTGCAGGAGGAGGGGGAGACCTCCATTTCCTACGACTCCGCCCTCAGGCAGGCGCAGGAGGCGCTGGGGCAGATCATCGCCATGAATGACAGCGGCATGGTGGAGGGTGGCGGAGAGCTGGCCTCCACTTTGCAGCAGGCTTTAAACAAGCGCCAGGCTGTTACCGGGGAAAAGACGGATTTTTCCGCCCGCATCGCCGCTTTGGAGGCGGAGCGGGAAGCGCTGGTCAGCGGCGACGATGGTGCCCTGGAGGTGATCTCCACCCCGGAATACGGGTATTTTTCCAGCTATTGCGACGAGGGTGTGGAGGAGATCTCCGTCTCGCTCCTGGAGGAGTGCACGGCGGCGGAGCTTGCAGAACTTGCAGCAAAGAAATACCCAGTGGACAGGGCCTGCGCGGGCAAGGTCATAGAGGGGTACCAATGGTACTACGCCGCCTTGGTGGACGAGGACGAAGCCGTGAAATTTACCCCGGGCGTGCAGGTGAGCCTCAGCTTCAGCGGGTTTTCTTCGGCATCGGTCCCCGGTACGGTGGTGCAGCTTATCACCGACGAGGACGGCACATCCGCGGTGGTCTTTGAGTGCAGCTATATGTCCCCGCAGCTCTCAGCCCTGCGAAACCCCAGCGCCCAGGTGGAGTTTAAAACCTACAGCGGGCTCAAGATCCCAAACCGGGCGCTGCGCTTTGAGGACGGGGTGCAGGGCGTTTACACCAGCGACGGGCAGCAGGTACGCTTCAAGCGGGTGGAGGTGCTGTATGAAGGGGTGGATTTTTTCCTCAGCGCCATGGATGGAAACGACCCGGAAAGGGTCCAGCTTTACGATGATATCATAGTGGAAGGGACCGATCTGTATGATGGAAAACCTCTCGGCAACTGACCCGATATGGGAAAACGCCAGGGATATTTTTGACCGCGCGGCGAAGGCGGCGGTGCAAAGCGGCCGCGCCCCGGAGGAGATCCGGATCCTGGCGGTGACCAAAACCGTTCCCTGGGAGCGGGTCGGCCGGGCGGTGGAAGCGGGTTTTTCCGTGCTGGGGGAAAACCGCGTACAGGAGTTTTTGGGAAAATACCCCCATTACCCACTGGATAAATGCTCCGTTCATTTTATCGGAACGCTTCAGACCAACAAAGTAAAATACATCATCGACAAAGTGGATATGATCCAGTCGGTGGACAGCATCCGCCTCGCCCGGGAGATCGACCGCCAGGCGAAAAAGCACGGCAGGGTGATGGATGTGCTGCTGGAGGTGAACATCGGCGCGGAGGAGAGCAAAAGCGGCTTTTTGCCGGAGTGTCTGGAGGAAGCGCTTCCGGAAATTTCCGGGTTTAAAAATATTCATGTCCGCGGTTTGATGGCAATTCCTCCCAAAACGCCGCCGGAAGCTCAAAATGACTATTATTTTTTGCGGATGCGCCAACTGTTTGTTGACATACAGAGCAAAAAAATAGATAATATTAATATGGACTTTTTATCAATGGGCATGTCCCAGGATTTTGAATCCGCCATTCTCAGCGGCGCCAATATGGTCCGCATCGGTACGTCTCTGTTTGGTGGACGCAAATAAAACACAGGAGGTTTCGGCATGGGTTTGATGGCTAAATTCAAGGAGTTTATGGGCTTTCCCGAAGAGGATTACGAAGATGAAGAATATGAAGAGGAAGAGTACCTGCCCCATGAGGAGTTTGAAAAGAGCGAACGGGCCGACCGCGGCCCCGCCTATGCCGATTCCGGGCGCAGGAATAAAGTGGTGAACATCCATGCCACCACCCAGCTTCAGGTGGTGCTGGTAAAGCCGGAGCGCTTTGACGACGCCCGCTCCGTGGCAGACCATCTCAATGAGAAGCGCACGGTGGTTTTGAACCTCGAATCCACCAACAAGGATGTTTCCCGCCGGCTTATCGACTTTTTGAGCGGCGTTGCCTACGCAAACAACGGGCAGATCCAGCGGGTGGCCAACAGCACCTACATCATCACGCCCTACAATGTTGATATTATGGGCGACCTTCTGGATGAGCTGGAAAACAACGGCGTGTTCTTTTAAGGGATGAATCTTCAAAATCTTTCGGCGCAGGAACGGGTTTTTGCCGCCCGGGCGGAGGACGCTGTTCTTGCCGCGGCCCGGCAGAACCGTGGCCGCCAAATAGGCTTCCTGGACGAGCGCCAGCGCGCCATTGCGGCGCAGGTTTGCCGCAGCAGCGGGTTTTACGATTACCGCTTCTGGGGCGGATACCCGGAGGCCTCCCGCGTTCTCTTTGGCTGCTTTCCCGATTATATCGACCCGGATGCCGCCGGGGACTGGTGGGAGCTAACGGCGCTTACCTTCTCCTTCCGCAGGGCGGACAAGCTCTCCCACCGCGATTTTTTAGGGGCTCTCATGGCCCTTGGAATCAAGCGGGAGACGATCGGTGATATTTTAGTGGGAGAGGGCGTGGGCGTGCTGTTTGCTCTGCCCTCCGCCGCCCGGCTGATCCAAAGCGAGATCGTCAAAATAGGACGGGTGGGCGTACAGGTTCAGGAGGGCATGCCGGAAAAGCTGCCGCTGGAGCAGGACCTGCTGCCGCGGGAGGGGACGATAGCTTCCCCCCGGCTTGACGCGGTGACCGCTTTCCTGGCGGGAACAGGGCGGGACAAAGCCCAGCAGATGATCCGCCAGGGGCTTGTCTCGGTCAACTTTGAAACGGTGGAGGATGTTTCCCGCACCGTGGAGGAGAACAGCCGTATTTCCATCCGCGGGTACGGGCGTTTTTTGCTGGAGCGCTTCGACGGCCTGACCAAAAAGGGGCGCCTGCATCTCAAGGCATTTCAATATCAATAAGAAGGGGAGATCCACCATGCTGACTCCGAGTGATATTTTAAACCATAAATTTGACAAGGCCGGTGTTTTTGGCTACCGCCCGGACGACGTCGATGTGTTTTTAAACGAGGTAGCCGGCGACTATGCCGCCCTGCTGCGGGAGAAGGAAGAGCTGGAGGACAAGCTGGAGGTGCTGGCCGGCAAACTGGAAGAGTACCGTGCCGACGAGGAGAGCCTCCGTACCGCCCTGCTCGGAGCCCAAAAGCTTGGAGACAGCATCGTCAAGGAATCCAAAGTAAAGGCGGAGGAGATCCTGCACGACGCCACCATAAAATCGGAGCGTGCCATCGAGGCCAACCAGGCCCGGCTGGAGCGGGAGAAAATGAACCTGGCCCGCCTGCAAAAAGAGGTGGGAAGCTTCCGCAACCGCCTGCTCTCCATGTATAAAAGCCATCTGGAGCTGATCAGCGCCCTGCCCAGCAGCGGGGACGCCGCCGCCCCCGCAGAGGAGAAGGAAGAGACCTCCGCCGCACCGCAGCCGCAGGAGCCGGAGACGGCCCGGGAAGAGCGGGGGGAGCAGGATGACAGGGAAACGGCGGAGACCCCGGAAGAGGAGCCCCGCGAGGATGCCGAGGACGATTTTGACGAACCGGATGAGCCCCTGCGCGAAGAACAGGCCCCCAAAAGGGAGTCCCGCTTTGGACAGCTTAAATTTGGCGAGGGGTACGACCTCACCCGTGAGGGCGGAAGCTCCCGCGGTACTCACAGAAGAAAATGACCTTTTAATTTGCGGTGTGCCGTCTGACACACCGCAAATTTAGTGATTACCCGCTATTGGATCTAAAATAAAACGCGGATGGGGGATATCTTGTGGCGTATGTGATACTTCTGGCAGCGGCGGCCCTAGTGGGGGTCGACCAGCTGATCAAATATTGGGCGGTGACCGAGCTCTCTCAGGTGGATACCATCCCGCTGATCAACGGGGTACTGCATCTGACCTATGTGGAAAACCAGGGCGCCGCCTTCAGCATGCTCTCCGGCAAACAGTGGCTGCTCATTCTGCTCACCGCCGTCATGATCGGCATAGGGGTATGGCTGCTGCTCTCCGGGCGGCTGAAAGGGAAATTCCTGATGTGGTCGGCCGGGCTGGTGATCGCCGGCGGCGTGGGCAACCTGATCGACCGGGTGATCAACGGGTTTCGGTTTGCAGAGCCGGGGCGGCAGCTCACCTTTTGGGAACATATCGGGAACAGCTTTGTGATCGATTATATCGATTTCAGGGCCATCAATTTTGCGATCTTCAATTTTGCGGATTGCTGTGTGGTCATTGGGACGATCCTGATCGCCGGGTATATTCTGATCTCCGACAGCAAAAAGGCAAAGGCGGAGAAGCTTTTAAAGCCGGAAGAGCCTCCGGAAAAACCGAACTCGGAGGGATGAGCTTGGAGCAGTTTTTGTGGGAGGTGCCCCCGGAAGAGGCGGGGGAGCGCCTGGACAAATGGCTTTGCGCCAAAATGCCGCAGCTTACCCGCTCCGGGCTGCAGAAGCTCTGTGATGAAGGCTTTGTAAGGTGCGGCCAAACGGCTCTTGCCAAGAGCTATAAAGTAAAAAGCCTTGACAGTATTTCTGTCCTTCTGCCGGAGGCAAAACCCCTGGACACCAAGGCGGAGGACATCCCTCTGGATGTGGTCTATGAGGACGCCGACCTGCTGGTGGTGAACAAACCCAAGGGCATGGTGGTGCACCCCGCCGCGGGGAACTATGAGGGCACGCTGGTCAATGCCCTGCTGCACCACTGCCGCGGGCAGCTTTCCGGCATCAACGGGGTGGAGCGCCCCGGCATCCTTCACCGCATCGACAAAAATACCAGCGGGCTGCTGCTGGTGGCAAAGACGGATTTTGCCCATCTGTGCCTAGCGGAGCAGGTGAAGGCCCATTCCATGACCCGAATGTACGAGGCGGTGGTCTATGGCGTGATGAAAGAGTCGGACGGCACAGTGGATGCCCCCATCGGGCGGGACCCTGTCCACCGCAAAAAGATGACGGTGACAAAGCTACACTCCCGCAATGCGGTGACCCATTACCACACGGTGGCGCAGTATGGGGGCTTTGCCCATATTCAGTGCCGCCTGGAGACCGGGCGCACCCATCAGATCCGCGTGCATATGGCATATATCGGTCATCCCCTGGCGGGGGACGACGTGTACGGCCCCAAAAAAGTGATCCGGCAGCTGAACGGCCAGTGCCTGCACGCGCGCACCTTGGGGTTTGTTCATCCGCGGACAGGGGAGCGTATGGAATTTACAAGCCCGCTTCCGGAATATTTTATCCGTTTTTTAAATACGCTGAGGGCCTGATTTTTTGAGAGGAGCGCTGCACAGTTGCTTTCTGATTATTTAATTGTCTCCGATGTGGACGGGACGCTGCTGCCCGGGGACGGGGAGCTGCCCCGCCGCACAGTGGAAGCGGTACGGCGTTTTATCGCCGAAGGAGGGAATTTTTCCTTAAATACCGGACGGGTACATTTTGGATGCAGCTCCCTTTTGAAGGAGCTGGGGATCCGCATCCCTTCCATCCACTGCAATGGGGCATATTTGTACGACCCCGCCGCGGACCGGGAGATCGAGCCCACCTATCTGCCCCGGGAGGCCCGGGAAGGGCTTCTGAAGGCGGCGGAGTACTTTCCGGACGTTTGTCTGGCGGTTTTTGACGAACACAGTTTTATCCGCCTGAACCAGCCGCGTGTTGTCACGGAGGTGTGCCGGAGATGGTGCGAGGAACTGCCCCTCACCCGGCCGGAGGATGTTCCGGGGGAATGGTACAAGGCGCTGCTTTTTCGGGAGGCGGAGGGAATGACGGAGCTCCATGCCTATCTGGACCAGAACCCGCTGCCCGGATGCTGCTATGTCAATTCCGCCGCATCCCTCTGCGAGATCATGGAAAAGACGGTGAACAAAGGGGAGGGCCTCCGCAAGCTCGCCCGTGTCCTGGGTATTCCCATAGAAAACACCTTTGCCATCGGAGATTATTTCAACGATGTCTCCATGCTCAAGGCCGCCGGCACCTCGGTAGCGGTGGGGGATGGAGCGCCGGAGATCCGCGCCATGTGCGATATGACGGTGGGCCCTTGTGCCGGGGGCGCGGCGGCAGACCTGATCGAATATCTGGAGAAAAAAGAGGGGCTTCGCTGAGGGCGGGCGATTGCAACGGCGGCCGGTTTGCGGTATACTGTGAAGCGGAAATAGAAAAAAGCACGGTATTTTTGCTCTGTCCGGCGTGGACGGGGGCGGAAAAGTAAGATAAACGGAGGTATGTATCGTTGGATGAGCATGTAAAACGCAATTTGAAACGAAAAGCCTGTCAGATCCGGCTGGGAGCGGTGGAAGGCGTATTCTGCGCAAAGGCAGGGCACCCGGGCGGGGCCCTTTCGATCGCGGATCTTCTGGCCTATCTCTACTTCAAGGAGATGCGCATCGACCCTGAGAACCCCAAATGGGAGGACAGGGACCGCTTTGTGCTCTCCAAAGGGCATGCCTGCCCCAGCCTTTACGCGGCGCTGGCACTGCGGGGGTATTTTTCCATGGATGAGATGAAGACCCTGCGCCACCCGGGCGCCATGCTGCAGGGGCACCCCGACATGAAGCACATCCCCGGCGTGGATATGACCACCGGCTCCCTGGGACAGGGCGTCTCCGCCGCCTGTGGTATGGCCCTTTCGGGGAAAATATCCGAGAAGGATTACCGCGTCTACGCGGTGCTGGGGGATGGCGAGATCGAGGAAGGACAGGTGTGGGAGAGCGCCATGTTTGCCGCCCACTACAAGCTGGACAACCTCTGTGTGATCGTAGACAACAACGGGCTCCAGATCGATGGGCCGGTGGCGGAGGTCTGTTCCCCCTACCCGATCCCCGAGAAGTTTGCGGCCTTTGGCTTCCATGTGATCAACATCGACGGGCATGACTACGACCAGATCGAGGCCGCCATGGAGGAGGCTAAAGCGGTAAAGGGCAAGCCCACTGCAATCATCGCCAAGACGGTGAAGGGAAAAGACGTTTCCTTTATGGAGAACAACGTAAACTGGCACGGCGCCGCCCCCAATGCGGAGCAGTACGAGGTTGCGGTGAAGGATTTAAATGCGGTTTTGGCCGGTTTGGAGGGGTAAACACATGGCAGAGATCATAAAAAAAGCGACAAGAGAGAGCTATGGCGAGGCGCTCACCGAGCTGGCGGAGGAGATCCCGAACCTGGTGGTGCTGGATGCAGACCTGGCCGCAGCCACCAAGACCGGCATTTTTAAAAAGAAATACCCGAACCGCTTTTTTGACTGCGGCATTGCCGAGGGCAATATGATCGGCGTGGCGGCGGGCCTGGCGGCCAGCGGAAAGATCCCCTTTGCGTCGTCCTTTGCAATGTTCGCGGCGGGCAGGGCGTTTGAACAGATCCGCAACTCCGTGGGCTACCCCCACCTGAATGTCAAGATTGGCGCCACTCACGCGGGTATCTCTGTGGGTGAGGACGGTGCCACCCACCAGTGCTGCGAGGATATCGGCCTGATGCGCACTATCCCCGGAATGGTGATCTTAAACCCCGCGGACGATGTGGAGGCAAAGGCCGCTGTCCGCGCCGCGGCGCTGTACGAGGGCCCGGTCTATCTGCGTTTTGGGCGCCTGGCCGTGCCGGTCATCAATGACCCGGAGACTTATCATTTTGAAATGGGGCGCGGCGTTACCCTGCGGGATGGCAGGGATATCACCATCGTGGCCACCGGCCTGATGGTGGCGCAGGCGGTGGAAGCTGCCGCCGAGCTGGCGCGCGAGGGCGTGGACGCCCGGGTCATCAATATCCATACCATCAAGCCTCTGGACCGGGAGCTCATCGTCAAGGCCGCCCGGGAGACCGGGGCCATTGTGACGGTGGAGGAGCACAACGTGATCGGCGGCCTGGGCGAGGCCGTTGCCAGCGCGGTGTGCGAACAGTACCCCGTCCCGGTCATCAAGATCGGCGTGGAGGACCGCTTCGGCTATTCCGGCCCCGCCCCCGTGCTACTGGAGCAGTTTGGGCTCTGTGCCGGAAATATCGTAAGTGTAGTGAAAAAGGCCCTTAAAAAATAACGGAGCCATAAACCGCCTCCCGCAGGCTTGCGGGGGGCGGTTTTTCCAAAGCGGAGGAGTGGGGCCGGCCTGTGGAAAACCGGAAGAAAGCTTATCTGCGGCGCAGGGAGGGCGCCCGGCTCCGTGATGGGGAGAAGATCGGCCTCTGTGTTTCACCGGGACAGCCGCGGTACCTGGGCCGCGCCGGAGAGGGCGTGGGTCCCTTCTGCCGGAACGAGGCTTTGACCGGGAGGCCTGCGAGGTGTTCCTCCGCTGGATAGACGGGGAGCCGTCCATAACTCCGGGCCCGGAGGTCACCGGCATGGCCAAGCTACATATCGGAGACGATGCCCTGCCGGGATGGGAGTGACAGGCCCCTGCCATGGGCTGGGGCCCGGAGAAGAGAAAGCACTTTGTGTTTCCGGCAGAAAAAAGCTTTGCCCTACCCCGGCGGGTTTGAGCTGTTTATTCCGCCGAGCCGGAGAGGGCGGAAAGGGAGGAGGATATAAAATGAAGAAAACTTTGTGTTTTCTCTGCCAGTGCAGCTGGGGGGCCGCGCAGACGCTGCTGGGCGCGGTATTCTGGCTGCTGTTCTGCCCGGGAAAGCGCCCGGTCTTTTGGCGCGGCGCCTTGGTGCTTTGCTGGAAGCAAAGGGCCGGAGCTTCGCTGGGGTTGTTCCTCTTTTTGCCGGAGGGCCTTGACGGCCCCGGATGCCCCGCGCTTTTTCGCGCCATGCGCGTCCATGAATACGGGCATTTTCTCCAGTCGATGCTCTTGGGGCCACTGTACCTGCCGCTGATTGCCCTGCCCTCCGCCCTGTGGTGTTTTCTTCCGGCGTGCGTGCGGCTGCGGGAAAGGAGAAAAATGTCGTATTACGATTTTTCCCCAGAGCGCTGGGCCGACCTCTGGGGCAGCCGCGCGGCGGCGGAACCCTCCATGGGAAACCTTCCTGTGCATGGGAGGGAGAAAAAGGAGTGTGGTATTTCCCAGGAAAAGAACGGGGAGGAAAGCCGCTTTTAAGCTGCGTGCCCTGCCGCGGCGGGACGTCGCTGAAAAGGCGCCATTGGCAGGCCGATGGTACAAAAACCATGCCGCAGCCTAGCGGAAATTCGGCGTTCTGTGCCCTGGCTCCTCGTGGACAAGGGGCGGGAAATATGTTAAGATAAAGCTGTATTCCCGGCAGGCGGAACGCCTGGCGGAGGCTTTGCCTTTCAAAGGTTTGGCTCGGGCGGGCCCCGCACAGACGGGAGATAGAATGAAAAAGACTGTAAAAAAGGTGGAACATGCCAATGGCTTACAAAATGCTGGTGCTGGACCTGGACGGCACTCTGACCAATTCGAAAAAAGAGATCACCCCCGTTACCCATGCCGCCCTTGACCGGGCTATGGAAAAAGGGGTCAAGGTAGTGCTTGCCTCCGGGCGCCCCACTTACGGGATCGTCCCCCTGGCAAAGGAGCTGGATCTGGCCCGCAAGGGCGGGTACATCCTCTCCTTTAACGGCGGGCGCATTACCGACTGCACGACCGGCGAGGTGATCTATGAGCGCATCCTCTCCGCGGAAAAGGCGGGTGAGCTTTACGACCTGGCGCAGCTGCACAAGGTGAACATCATGACCTATCAGGATGAGAACATCATCACCGAGAAACCGGACGACCAGTATGTGGAGCTGGAGTCCCGCATCAACAAGATGACCATCAAAAAAGTGGAGAGCTTTAAGGATTATGTCACCTTCCCGGTGAACAAGTGCCTCATGGTGGAAGAGGGCGATTATCTGGGCGAGGTGGAAAAAAAGGTAAAGGCCGCGGTGGGGGATGAGCTCAGCGTCTGCCGCTCCGAGGCGTTTTTCCTGGAGGTCATGCCGAAGAACATCGACAAGGCCTATTCCCTGGGCAAACTGCTGGAGCACCTGGGCATGACCCGGGAGGAGATGATCTGCTGCGGAGACGGCTTTAACGATAAATCCATGATCGAGTACGCCGGGCTGGGTGTGGCCATGCAGAACGGCAAGCCCGAGGTAAAAGCCGCCGCGGACTACATAGCCCCCTCCAATGACGAGGACGGTATCGCCCACGTGATCGAAAAATTCCTGCTGTAATTTCCCGGGAAAAGGAGGAGCTTGCCATGACCAAAGAACAGAAGGCGCTGGAGGCGGTCAGGCTTCTGGAGGAGGCCTATCCGGAAGCCGTCTGTTCCCTCAACACCACCGCGCCCCACGAGCTTTTGATCTCCGTGCGGCTGGCGGCCCAGTGCACTGACGCCCGGGTGAACATTGTGACGAAGGAGCTCTTTGCCAAATACCGCTCTGTCCACGATTTTGCCGCGGCGGATGTGGAGGACGTGGCGGCCATCGTCCGTCCCTGCGGGCTGTACCAGACCAAGGCCCGGGACATTGTAAAGATGTGCCGCCAGCTGGAGGAAAACTTCGGGTCGGTTGTGCCGGACAACATGGAGGATCTTCTCTCCCTCTCCGGGGTGGGGCGCAAGAGCGCCAACCTCATTTTGGGGGACGTGTACGGAAAGCCCGCTGTAGTCTGCGATACCCACTGCATCCGCATCACCAACCTGCTGGGCCTTACCACTACGAAGGATCCAGCCCGCTGCGAGAGGGAGCTGCGCCCGCTGCTTCCGCCGGAAAAATCCAACGACTTCTGCCACCGCCTGGTGCTGCACGGGCGCGCGGTGTGCAAAGCCCGCAGCCCTCAGTGCTCTGTCTGTGTGATGAAGGATATCTGTGCCCATGCCAAAGAAACAGAGAGGTGAACGCCATGCTCGAACAGTATCTCAGCGCATCCCGTATTCTGACCGGTGCCCGGGCCGATAGCCTGGAAGAGGCGGT
>JALELV010000059.1 GCA_022768545.1 Oscillospiraceae bacterium | reverse complement strand
CAGGGAGTAGAGAAAGGCGGGCGCCTGCGAAAAGCCGCAGGAGATGTTTTTTTCGGTGATAAGCCTGCGGTATTCTTCCACTGCCCGCCTGCCCGCTTCGGCGTACAGGCGGGCTTTTTGTATAAAGGAAACCACGCGATAATCGCGTGGTTTCCTTTATACAAAAAGAGGGCCCCTGTAATTACAGGGGCCCTCTTCGCGGTTATCTGCAGAACGCCTTTGTTAAAAAACAACACCGGACAGTACTGCCGCAGTGAATAAGAGCCATATGTGTGAAGCACCTCTTTACTCTCCCGAAAACACGGCGTTTTCCCTCCAGCGCCCCCGGCGCCAACGGGCGATGCACCAGGCGCCCCGGGTCATGTTGTCGATGATCATGGCGACCCAGATACCGTGAAGGCCCCAATGAAACACAAAGACAAACAGGCATGAGAGGGTGAGGCGCAGTCCCCACATGCAGCTGGCACAGATGACAAAGGGGCCTTTTGCGTCTCCCGCGCCCCGAAGAGCGCCGGACAAGATGGAACAGGAGGCGTTAAGCGGCTGAGCCACGGCGACGATCCGCAGCATGGCGGCGCCCAGGGCAATGACCTCCTCATCCCGGGTGAACAGGCCGATCAGCGGTTCGGAAAGGGCGAAGAGCAGTACCCCGACAAAGGCCATGGCGCAGAAGCCCAGGCGGTTGGCGATGCGCCCAAAATTCATGGCGCCGTCCTTTTCCCCCGCGCCGATGGACTGGCTGACCAGAGTGGTGGTGGCCACGCTTACCCCGTAGGCCGGCATATAGGAGAGCGATTCCGCCGAGACTGCCAGGTGGTTTGCCGCCACGGAGACAGTACCCAAAGTGGAGACGATGCGGGTGGCGGCTACCTGGCCGGAGGTGGTGATAAACTGCTCCATGGCGGTAGGCACCCCCAGGCGCAGCATGTTCCAGATGACGCCGCGGTCCAGGGAAATTCCCCGCAGGCGCAGCCGGATGGTGCGGCCGCCGAAGCGGAGGGAGAGGCCAAGAAACACAGAAGAAAAGATCAGGGCCAGTACGGTGCCCCAGGCGGCGCCTGTCACGCCGAGCCCCGCGCCGAATACCGGGAAGGAGATCCCCCCTGCTGTTACGGTGCGGGAGGGGTAGATGAGCAGAAAGTTAAACAGGATATTGAGCAGAATGGCAGAAAAATTGAGGCGCAGAGGGGTGTGGGTATCCCCCATGCAGCGCAGAGCGGCAGAAAAGACGGAGGAGAACATCTCAAACAGACGGGAGAGCGCAATGACCCGCAGATACTGCTGCGCCAGAGGGATCACTTCCGGCTCGCCGCCCAGCCAGGCCGGCAGGGCGCCGGACAGGCAGAAAAAGGCCACGCACAAAATGGTGCCCATGAGGGTACAGATGGGAAGGATATGATCCACCACCTGCTGGGCGCGGTTTTGGTTTTTTGCCCCGATGGCCTGGGCCATCTGCACCGAAAGCCCCACGGAGATGGCGCTGGTCACGCTGCCGGAGAGCCAGATAGAAGTGGAGGTAAGCCCTACCGCGGCGGTGGAGGCGGCCCCCAGAGCTCCTACCATGGCGGTATCGGAAAAATTGAGCACGGTGTACATCATCTGCTCCAAAATGGTGGGCCACGCAAGTTTCACCACTGTGGAGGTGGGGGTCTTGCCGAGATGCAAAACATTTTCAGGGGTAGATGTCATAAGAAACCTCCTTAAACAGGCCGGATGAAAGCGAAAAGAGAAAAAACTCTTTATTTTCAGCGAAAAAAGTCCGGCTTTTCCCAAGCAGGAAAAACCGGTTTCCGGCGGAAGAGAGCTATAAAAAACTTAAGAATCCTCATAAATATTGTCAGGAGCCTCCACTAGGTCCCCGACGGTTTTGAGGTCGCCGGTCATCAGGGCGAGGACGCCCTTGTATATCAGAAGAGGATCCCGCAGGAACCGGCGCTTGACCAGCTCCGCCTCCTCCTCTGTGGGCATAAACAAAGAGATGGCAAGCAAATCGGAGCCGATGTCGCAGATGGTCATGTCCACCAGATATCCGTCCACCACCCGGCTGATGCTGACCAGGTTCTCCGTCTCCCGCTTTTTGCGGGCCAGAAGGTTTTTAGCGGAGCGGACCGCCTTGTCCCGCACGGTGGCGGGCAAAGAGCTTTGGAAAGTATGGGCTGTCTCCAGCCCCAGGGGGGTAAGCTGATAGCGGTCGCTGTCCTTGACACAGCCCACCGCTTTGATGTGTCCCGATTCCAGAAGTTCGCTCAGGGCGTCGGCAAGCTCAAAATAATTGACCAGCCCCTTGGCCAAAAGAGCCTCGTGGATCTGGTCGAACGTCATGCCCTCGCCGATTTGATCGAGCAGGTAACAGACCAGTATTTTGATTTCGTATCCGTGGGTAAGCCCGCCGGGCTCCACCCCGGCAGTGAACGCGTTGAGCTCCACAGCCCTGCCACCTCTCTCAAAA
>JALELV010000054.1 GCA_022768545.1 Oscillospiraceae bacterium | reverse complement strand
TTCTACGAGGACGGCCATACCCTGACCGTCTGCCATTTCGGGAACCGGTTTCTCCGAAAGGATGGGGAGGACTGGCTGCGGATGCGTTACAAAGAGGCAGCCGCCCTGGACGGGCTGCTCCGAAAATTCCCCGGCGACGATGCCCCGGAGGAGACGGCCCCGCCGCAGGATACATAAAAAAACAGGCCCGGCTTTGCCGGGCCTGTTTTGGCTTGTTCTGTCACTGTTTTTTTGCGGCGTTTGCCTTCATACGCAGGTTGTTGTCCAAAATGCGTTTGCGCAGGCGGATGCTCTTGGGCGTGACCTCCACCAGCTCGTCGTCGGAGATAAACTCAAGGGCCTCTTCCAGGCTCATCTGTTTGGGCGGCACCAGGCGCAGCGCCTCGTCGCTTCCGGAGGCGCGCATGTTGGTGATGTGCTTTTTCTTGCAGACGTTGACCGCCATATCTTCGCCCTTGGGGTTCTGCCCCACGATCATACCCTCATAGACCTTTACCCCGGCCCCAATAAACAGCTGGCCGCGGTCCTGTGCGTTGAACAGTCCGTAGGTCACCGCGTCCCCGGTCTCAAAGGCGATCAGAGAGCCGGTGCTGCGGCGGGGGATATCCCCCTTGTAGGGCTGATACCCATCAAAAACAGCGCTCATGATCCCCTCGCCCTTGGTGGCGGTCATAAATTCGCTGCGGTAGCCGAAGAGGCCCCGGGAGGGCACGGAAAACTCCACCCGCATCCGGCTGCCCTGGGGTGCCATATGCAAAAGATCCGCCTTGCGGCGCCCCATCTCCTCCATAACAGAGCCCACCGCCTCTTCCGGCACGTCCACCACCAGGTGTTCCATAGGCTCATGGAGCTTACCGCCGATCTCTTTCATCAGCACATGGGGGGTGCTCACCTGGAACTCATACCCCTCCCGGCGCATGGTCTCGATGAGAATGGAGAGATGCATTTCCCCTCGGCCGGCTACTTTAAAGGCCTCGGTGGTCTCCGTCTCGGAGACCCGCAGAGAAACATCTTTCAGGAGCTCTTTGAACAGGCGGTCCCGCAGGTGGCGGGAGGTGACGAACTTGCCCTCCCTGCCCGCAAAGGGGCTGTCATTCACCGAGAAGGTCATCTCCACCGTGGGCTCAGAGATCCGCACAAAGGGCAGCGCCTCCGGGCAGTTGGCGGCACAGATGGTATGGCCGATGGTGATATCTTCCAGACCAGAAATGCAGACAATATCCCCCACCGTACCGGATTCCACCGGTACCCGCTTGAGGCCGTCAAACTGATAGATCGTGGAGATCTTTCCGCGGGTCACCTTGTCGTGCTCGTAGTAATCCACCACGCAGATATCCTGGTTAAGGCGGATGGTGCCCCGTTCCACACGCCCAATGGCAATGCGCCCCACATATTCGTTGTAGTCAAGAGAGGAGACCAGCATCTGGAGCGGTGCCTCCGGGTCGCCCTGCGGGGCGGGGATATAGTCGAGGATCATATCAAACAGGGGCTGCAGATCCTTCCCCTGCTCATAGGGGGACATGGACGCGGTCCCCGCACGGCCGGAACAGTAGACCACCGGGCTTTCCAGCTGCTCTTCCGAAGCATCCAGGTCCAAAAACAGCTCCAGCACCTCATCGCCGATCTCATCGGCCCGGGAATCCGGCCTGTCCACCTTGTTGACCACGATGATGACCTTGTGCCCCAGCTCCAGCGCCTTCTGCAGCACAAAGCGGGTCTGCGGCATGGGGCCTTCGAATGCATCCACCAAAAGCAGCACGCCGTCCACCATCTTGAGCACGCGCTCCACCTCGCCGCCAAAGTCGGCGTGCCCGGGGGTGTCAATAATATTGATCTTGACGTCCTTGTAATAGGCCGCCGTGTTTTTTGCCAGGATCGTGATGCCGCGCTCCCGTTCCAGGTCTCCGTTGTCCATTACGCGGTCGGCCACCACCTGGTTCTCCCGGAAGGCTCCTCCCTGCTTGAGCATCTCATCCACTAAGGTAGTCTTGCCGTGGTCAACGTGGGCAATGATCGCAACGTTCCTCAAATCATTCCTGACCAAAAATATTCCTTCTTTCCATAGAAACTAAGCGCATTCTCATATGATCTCAAATACACTTTATTATAATCTTTTTATCGTCGTTATGCTACTGTTCCGCAAAAAAACCTTGTTTTCACTAAAGCGGGCGCGGGCGCCCGGCCGCTTTTTGTCTGTTTTTTGCTAAATCTGGCCCCATTCGCTTTTTGCAAAGCCTTACAAGGGCAAACTCCCTGCCGTGCATTGGTTTTTGTGATATTCTGAGACATCATAAAAAGGAGGTGCTCCTCCATGGCTCAGGCCCTCGCCTCCTGCGGCAATCTTTGTACCGCCTGTCCCCGCTGTCTGCCCCGCACCCGGGATAAGCGCGCGCCGCGCTTCTCTGGTACCAGATCGGTTACCGCAATGCTGTTGCCGCCCCGGAAGAAATGGGCTGTACCGGCTGTCGCCCGGAAAATCGCTGCCGCTACCGGGTGGCCGCCTATGCGCAGCGCCATAAGGTCTCTCACTGCAGCGTCTGTCCGGAATACCTCTGCGGCACGCTTTTGGACGCCTTTGAGCAGACGGCGCGCTTTGAGCCCGCCTGCCGCGCCGTCTGTTCGCCGGAGGAATATGATCTGATCGACCGTGCCTTTTTTCAAAAGAGAAAAAATCTGGAGGCCGCTGCTTCCCTGTAAGATGGCGCTCCGGGGCAGAAAAGCCGCAAACAGGCGGAGTTTCCTCTTCCGC
>JALELV010000033.1 GCA_022768545.1 Oscillospiraceae bacterium | reverse complement strand
TCCGGCGGAAGCATATCCGGCAGCACTCAAAACGGCCTGTATGAAGGCGGGGAGCTCTCCGGCGCCGCAAAACTCTGTACTGCCGCTCTGACCGATACGGTCTCGCGCATCTCCGACAGCGGCTCCTCCGTCAGCGGCGGCTACGGCGGCACAGGCGGTAAGACCCCCGGCACCCGTCCCTCCGGTCAGGGCGGACGCCCGGCCGTAAAGCCGCCCTCCGCAGGGTTCTCCCGCCCCACGGCCTGAGGCCTCTTTGGAAACATCTTTCTTTTTAGCGAAAAGCCCCGGCGAGGCGGGCCATCAGGCCCCTTGGCAAGGGCTTTTTTCTTTCTTAATCGGTTGTCCCAAAATAAATTTTAAAAAGTCTCTCAGAAACCCCTTTTGGCGATTGACAAATCATTTCTGCCATAGTACAATATAAGACATTATGAGGAATATTGAATAAACAACGGCGTGCTTTTTTGTTTGTTTTATTTTGTTTTCCCATACATACTTCCGTTGAACGCAGTCCAAAGCCGGGCTGAGAAATTCATAATACTTAGGAGGATTTATCATGTTACGTTACAACGAAGCTGAAGCGATTGCAAAAGACATCGGCGCTCTTGCTTGCAGATCCAAGATCGAAGAGATCGTGGACGGCATCTGCAAAGAAGGCTACGACAACATCTTCTTCATCGGTGTCGGCGGTACCCTGGCTTACGCCTGGACCATGGAGAACATCGTAAAACCCGCTTCCTCCATCAAAATTTATGTTGAGCACGCTGCCGATTTCAACACCCTGGGCAACAAGAACTTCGGCAAAAACTCCATCGTGATCGTTGAGTCCGCTTCCGGCGATACCAAAGAGGTCGTTGAGTCTGTGGAGAAATGCCACAAAGTCGGCGCCAAGGTCATCGGCATCATCGACAAGCTCGGCACTCCTCTGGCCGGCTCTGTTGATTACCTGATCAACTCCACCGGTGGCGGCCTGTACAAATGGTACGCCATCATGCTCCGCTTTATGTTCAACAACGGTGAGTTCCCGGCTTACGACCTGTTCTGGTCTCAGATGAGCAATATGCCCGCTGCTCTGGTGGAGGTTGTCAAGAAAGCTGACGAGCCCGCTGCCGAGTTTGCCAAAAAATACTGCGACGAGCCCTTCCAGTACCTCATTGGCGCCGGCAACACTTGGGGCGTTGCTTACTCCTACGCCATGTGCCTGATGGAAGAGATGCTCTGGATGAAGACCAAATCCATCACCGCCGGCGACTGGTTCCACGGCTGCCTGGAGGTCTGCGACCGCGATACTTCTGTCATCGTGTTCTGCGGTGAGGACGGCGCCCGCGTTGAGACCGACCGTGTTCTGGCTTTCGCTCCCAGAATCACCCGTAAGCTGACCGTGTTCGACACTGCCGACTACGAGCTGCCCGTAAACAAAGAGTTCCGCGGCCTGGTTTCTCCTATGGTTATGTGGGCCGTCTGCAACCGTCTGACCGCTCATCTGGAAGACGAGCTGAAACACCCCTCCGAGATCAGAAGATACTACAGACAGCTGAAATACTAATTTAAGCCCGTCTGAATCTTTTGACGCTGGACAAGCACATTTCCCGACTGTTTAAAAACATTCGATATTTTTATAGGAGGAACCAGTATGCATAAGTTTGACGAAAAAGCCTTGTTAAAATCCGCTGAGGATACCCTGGCTCTGAAACCCGAAATCGAAAAGATCGTAGACGATATCTGCAAAGAGGGCTACAAAAACATCTTCCTGATCGGCGTGGGCGGCACCATTTGCTACGCTTGGCAGATGGAAGCTATTGTTAAGGCTCACTCCACCATCGACCTGACCGTTGTTCACGCTGCCGACTACCTCTCCATGGGCTACAAGAGACTGACCAAAGACACCATCGTGATCTGCGAGTCCGCCTCCGGCGATACCAAAGAGATCGTTGCCGCCATCGAGAAAGTTCACTCCATCGGTGCCAAGGTCATCGGCCTGTGCGACAAACCCGAGTCCCCCGTGGGCAAATCCGTTGACTACCGTATCGGCTGCCCCGACAGCGACGGCATGTACAAATGGTATGTCCTCATGTGCCGCTTCATGAAGAACAACGGTGATTTCGATCAGTACGACGAGTTCTTCAAAGATATGGCGAACCTGCCCGCCGCCTGCATCGAAGTTTCCAAGGCCTGCGACGAGAAGACCATGGAGTTTGCCAAAATGCACGCTGATGACGATGTTGTCCACTATCTGGTTGGTTCCGGTAACCTGTGGGGCGGCACCTACTCCGAGGCCATGTGCCTGATGGAGGAGATGCAGTGGATGAGAACCAAATCCATTACCGCCGGTGACCTGTTCCACGGCACCATCGAGATCATCGATCCCGACACTTCCATGCTGCTGTTCTTCGGTGAAGATGAGACCCGTCCCCAGATGCAGAGAGTTCTGGACTTCCTGCCCAGAATCAACAAAAACCACTGGGTATTCGATACCAAGGATTACGAGCTCAAGGGCATCCGTCCCGAGTTCCGCGGTCTGGTATCCCCCATTGTCATGTGGGCTGTCAACATGAGACTGGCCAACAACCTGGAGCTCATGAGATGTCACCCCCTCGAGGTCAGAAGATACTACAGAAAACTGAAATATTGATTTCAGTTTTAACAAAAGCTTCTGGCGGGGCAAGCGATGCTTGCCCCGCTATATTTTGTTTTTTTGCGCTACCTCAGTCCGTTATGGAAAAGCCTGCGGTTTCCCCTTTGAATCCGCCGGCTTGTCATTTATTTGTTTGAGGAGGAAATTCGTTGGACAAGTTCTTTAAACTCAGCGAACGCGGCACCAATGTCAAAACCGAGATCATGGCAGGACTTACCACCTTTATGACCATGGCCTATGTCCTGGCTGTACAGCCGTCTGCCATCGTAGGCTTCGGGCCGGATCCCACCATCACCGACTGCAATGGCGTAGTCATCAGCAAACAGGCTATTCTCATTATGTGCGCCCTTATTTCCGGTATCATCACCTTGTTTATGGGCCTGTACACCAACTTCCCCTTTGCACTTTCCACCGGCATGGGCTCCAACTTTCTGCTGGGTGCCCTGATCCAAAGCGGCGAGATCTCCTTTGGCATGGCGATGTCCATCACCCTGATCTCCGGCATCATCTTCGTTATTCTCAGTATCTTTGGCATCAGGGACATGATCGTCCGTATGATCCCCAAAAACATAAAAGTGGCCATCTCTGCCGCTATTGGGTTCTTTATCGCTTATCTGGGCTTTAAGAACACCGGTATCGGCAACTTTACCGACGGGATCTCCATGGGTGATTTTACTTCTCCCCCTGTAATTCTTGCTATTCTGGGCCTTGTGATCATTGCCGTGCTCACCGCCTTTCAGGTTAAAGGTGCCATTCTCTATGGCATCATCGCTGTCACCCTGCTGGGCATCCCCTTTGGCGTCACCAAACTGCCGGAATCTTTTTTTGCCGTGCCCAGCTTCGGCACAGTGGGCAATGTGTGCTTCAATTTTGATTGGTCCGGCCTCCTCACCCCCAACGCCATTATTCTGATTTTTATCGCCTTCTTCGGAGATTTCTTCTCCACCCTGGGAACCGTTTTAGGGGTAGCCGGCAAGGCTAAAATGCTGGATAAGGACGGAAACCTTCCCGGAATTGAAAAGCCTTTCCTGGTAGACGCCGTTGGAACTGTGGTCGGCGCCTGCACCGGAAATACCACCATTACCACCTTTGTGGAATCTTCTTCCGGCGTGGAGGCCGGAGGACGTACCGGTCTGACCGCCGTGACCACCTCTGTTCTCTTCCTTATCGCCACTTTCCTGTCCCCCCTGTTTGTCATCATCCCGGATGCTGCCACCGGCCCGGCTCTGATCTTTGTCGGCTTTTTGATGATCAGCGGCATTACCGAGGTGGATTTTTCCAATTTTTCCGATGCCTTCGGCCCCTTTGTCATGCTGATGTTCGGTATCTTCTGCGGCAGCATTGCCGCCGGTATCGCCGCCGGCATTATCGCCCATGTGTTCATCAAAGTTTTGACCGGCAAATTCAAAGAGATCCATCCCGGAATGTATATCCTCTGCATTCCGCTGATCCTTTACTTCATTTTTAATTAACATCGGCTATTTTACCAAAGAAAACCGCCCGGGAAGCCTGCGCAGGCTTTCCGGGCGGTTTTCTTTTTCACTTATAAGGCAGCCAATGTCTCTTTCAAATATTTCAGCAGGCTGCGCTTTTCCTCCGGCTCATCGTGCCCGGATATGGCCACGGAAAAGGGAATGCTCTCCAAAAGCCCGATATAAGGGGCCAAGCGCTCCCGGCTGTAGTGCGGTTTTCCTTCATAAAACTCCTCCGCCATAGAATCCCCTAAAAAAAGGATCTTCTCTTCGGGAAGGTACACCGCAACGGAATCCCTGCTGTGAGGCCCGTCCACCGGAATCAGCCGGCAGCATACGCCCCCTAAGTCAAGCTCCAAAACGCCGTCAAAAACAAGGTCGGCCCGCCGCACCCGGATCTCCTCGGGAGAGGGGTATTCCCGCAGAATGTTTTCATGGCAGAAGGGGATCTCTTCTCCATCCCTCAGCCGCCGCTCCATGGAGGCGCGGTCAAAGCGCCAGGTGCTCATTTTTTCAAGTTCCCGGGCCGTCTCCCTCCCCGCGATCACAGGGCAGCGGAGCCCGCAGAGCCCATAAGTGTGATCCCAGTGCCAGTGGGTCACCGCGGTGTAATCCGGCCTCGGCAGGCCAAGCCCCTTAAGGCCGGATAAAAACAGATTCACATGAGCGGGGGAGTTTCCCCCATCCACCATCAGGCTGTACCGCTCTCCCCGGATATACCCCAAATTGGGGCGGTCGGTCTCCTCCGAGAAAGGGAGGTACCACGTTGTTCCGCTCAGCTGCTTCATCTTTTCTCCTTTCTCCAAAAAAGCGGCGCCTTCACGCCGCTTTTTTTACCGGTAGTAGCCGTCCTGTCCGTTGCGGCGCATCTCCCTGCGGAAGTTACGCCGCACCGCACCGTACTTTTTTCTGTTTCTGAAATACCGCCCGATGCTGCCGCCGAAAAACAGGAAATAATTGAGCAGTGAAGCCGCTATGGCCCCTACAGTCCCCCAGTCCCGGCTGATCAGCGCAAACAAAAAGGACAACGCAAACAGCGCCCAGTCCAAATAGGCAAGATATTTGATCTTGATGGGAAACAGGAAAAACAGCATCACCTGAAAATCCGGAAACAGGGCCGCAAAGGCCAGAAAAAGAGAGAGATTCAGGTAGGTAGCGCTTCCATACCCGGTGATCATCGCGGCGATGATCGCCCCCAGCATTCCGCAGAAATAGTATACGTTAAAGCGGAAGCTGCCCCATTGGGCTTCCAGGCCGGTGCCGATCAAATAATAAAAATAGAGGGTGAACAGCAACGAAACCACCGAAAAGGTGGGCGGAACAAACACAAAAGTGATAAGCCGCCATACCTGCCCGGAAAAAACCGCGCCTCTGTCCAAAGTCAAATAACCGGAGATCCCCATCCCCAGCATAAAATCCGCCAGATAGACCACCAAAATCGTCGCAGCGATATAGAGCATCAAATTGGGGATGGAGAATCTGCCCAGTTTCCGCTCCATCCTGCCAAGCCAGTTGGAACCCATTTTATTCCAGCATCCTTTCCCGTGTTCCGCGGCTCCGCCGCTTTTTATTTTATCATACCATAGTTTGCCACGAAAAGGAACTCTCATGCGGTAAACAATATATTAAAACTGATTCTCGATAAATTGAAGTTGATAAATGATATTTTTTTATTGACAAACGATAATAATTGTGATATTCTATCACCAGAGAAACAAAGTATGCGAAAGGTGCGTGTGCCATGAAGATCCTTGGAAAAAAGAGTGTCAGTGTCTTGCTGGAAAAAATGTGCGGCTTTCTTTTTGCCGCCGGAATCGTGGCGATTGCCGCCCTGCCCTGGCTGCTGAAGCTTTACTACAACCTGAAAAGCGAGGATTACGGCCGCCCCATTATCCTCTCTATGCTGGTGGTGCTGTATATCTCCGGCGGCATCGCCCTCGTGATTCTGGTGCAGCTCAGGCGGATCCTTCAGGATGTAAACCGCGGCGCTCCCTTTACCATGCAGAATGCCAGGAGGATCAAAAATGTCGCCTGGCTCTGCCTGCCCATCTCCGCTCTTTATTTTGTCGGAATTTTCACCATGCCCTCTGCACTGGTGCTGCTCATCGCCCTGGTGTTCCTCTTTTTGGCAGCCCTCACCTTTGTGCTGGCGGAGGTTTTCCGGCAGGCCGTGCTGTACAAGGAAGAGAACGATCTCACCATCTGAAGAAAGGAGAGCCCTATGCCCATCATCGTCAACCTGGACGTTGTGATGGCCAAGCGGAAGATCAGCGCCACCGAGCTCTCCGAGCAGGTGGGGATCACCATGGCCAACCTGTCCATCTTAAAAAACAACAAGGCCCGTGCCGTGCGCTTTTCCACCCTGGAGGCGCTGTGCCGGGTGCTCCGCTGCCAGCCAGCGGATATCCTTGCCTATGAAGAAGACCCGGCGGATACAGAAACAGAAAAATAAATGCCGCCGCACCGCAAAAGGAGGAACCTGATTATGACCGAAAACAGTTTTACCGCCTCTTCGCAGCCCACCTCCCCGCAGGCGGATGCTTCGCAGCAGAGCGCCCCGCTTCCGCCCCCCGGGGCGGGCGCGCCGGCCCCCTTTCCACCCCGGGCCCCGGTGCCGCTCCGCAGCGACACCCCCGGCTACCGGGCCATGAAGGAGGCGATCCTAAACGAAAAGGGGCTTATGACAACGCTCTTCTGCCTTGTTTTCTGTGTGCTCCTCTGCGACGTGGTGTTCTGGGGCGGCCTCGGCGCCAGCGTCCCCGGCATGCTGCTCCTCTATGAGGCCTTTGCGTTCTGGCTGTTTCGCGGAAGGAACTCCCACCGGGGCGCCCGGCTTCTAGCCCTGCCCATCGGTGTCATCTCCCTGGGGTTCCTGCTGCACTGGAACCCGGGCACCCAGTTTATCTCCGCTCTCACCCTGGCCGGCCTTTTGGCGGCGCAGCTGGTACTGTTCAGCGGGGTGCCCCTGCGGGGGATCTTTACCTTCGACCTGTTCTCCAAGGCCTTCCTCAACATCCTGTTCCGCCCGCTGGAATATCTGGACTTTCCCTTTCGCTGCCTCGGCACATTGAAGGATTCCAAATCTCCGGGCACGCGGGCCGCCGCCAAGGTCCTGCTCGGTCTTCTGCTGGCGCTTCCCATGGCCGGTATTCTCATTTTTCTGTTCTCCTGTGCCGACGCCATGTTTGAATATCTGGCCGATTCTGCTGCGGATGCTTTGGGTCTGCGCGTAGGCCATCTGATCCTGGACGTGACCGCTGGGTGCATCCTCGCCCTCTTCGCCTCCTCCATTTTGCTTTTTAACCGCGGCGGAGCCTTGGGCGGGCAAAAACCCAGGGAGCTCTCCCGCCGCTGGGATCCCACCGTCTGCAGCACCTTCCTTCTCCTCATCGACCTGGTGCTCATCGCCTTTGTGGCGGTACAATTCACCTACTTTTTCGGCGGACGTCCTCTGATCGCCGCCGGGGGGCTCACCTATGCGGAATACGCCCGACGCGGCTTTTTTGAGCTCGCCTGGGCCACTGCGCTTGTATTTGCCGCCGCCGTTCTTATCCTTACCTTCTGCCGTGCCAGAGCAAACCGGCAGCCGCCTCTTCTGGTCCGCATCTGCGTGCTGGTGCTCTGCCTGTGCAACGGTGTCGTCCTCGTCTCTGCCGTGCGCCGGATGCTTTTGTATGTGGAGGTCTACGGCCTCAGCGTCAAGCGCCTGCTCACCCTCTGGTTCATGGGGCTCACCGCCCTCTGCCTTGTGTGGCTGGTGCTGCGCTGCTTCTGGAGTTCCTTCCCCGCCGCGGCCGCAGCGGGCTGCACGGTGCTGGCCATGGTGTCACTGCTCTCTCTCTGTAACACCGACCGCCTCATCGCCCGCTGCAACGCCGATATGTTTTTGCAAGGTTCCCGGGATATTGACATCCCTTACCTGAGCTCCCTTTCTCCCAGCGCTCTGCCGGAGCTCATCCGCCTGTACGGGGCGATGCCGGAGGAGGACCCCGCCCTGACCGAGGAGCTGGGCTCCGCCATCCGCCGGCAGGCAGACCGCCTGGAAGACCGTCACAGAGTTTACGCCTTCACGCTGGACCGCCTGCTCATCGAGCCTGTGGAAGAACGCTTTGAGGCATACCTGCCCCAGGCCGGCGAATAGGCGCCTCCTGCCGCCGCTTATTTTCCTCTGTTTTCAGCCAGACTATCAGAGAATATCTTGATAAAAAGGAGCTTTGCCTTATGGAACCTGTCAACGCCAAACCCGTTTCTGCCTCCCGCACCGAACATGTTCAGATCGTCATGCCGGGTCATATCAATGGTGAAAAACGCCTCTTCGGCGGCATCCTGATGGAGTGGATCGACGTAACCGCCGCTGTAGCCGCCCGCCGCCATTCCGGGTGCAACGTCACCACCGCGGCCGTGGATAACCTGCAGTTTCAGGCGCCCGCCCTCCGCAACGACACGGTGGTGCTCTGCGCCCAGGTAACCCACACCGGGCGCACCTCCATGGAGGTGCGGGTAGACACCTTTGTGGAGGCACTTTCGGGAGAAAAGCAGCGCATCAACCGTGCCTATCTGGTGTTGGTAGCTCTGGATGAAAAGGGGGATCCCACTCCCGTCCCGCCCCTCCTGCTGGAAACCGAGGAGGAACACCGGGAATGGGAAGCCGCCTGCCGCCGGCGGGAACTGCGCCGCCAGCGCCGCAGCCAGCAGTTCTGATGTTTTCCTTCAGACGGAAAAAGCGCCCTCTGGAGCAAAGCTCCAGAGGGCGCTTTTATCTCTGTTTCGGGCTCAGATCTCGTAATCCGCCACAACGCGGTCGGTGATGACCTGATGGACAAATTCTTTCACCTTCAGGTGCTCTGGGTGGCTTTGGTACCCCTTTTCCGCCGCCGCATCGGTAAATTCGGTATAAAGGCAGACGTCGTAGCCGTTGGGGTTGTAGTTAAACCCCACCTCCGCACGGAGCAACCCCTCCACCTTTCCCTGCAGCCCTTCCAAAAGTTCCTTCATCTTCCGGGCGTTCTCGGCTTTGGAGGCCCCCGCCGCCTGATCGGCCAGTTTCCACATTACAATATGCTTTACCATCTCTGCGTCGCTCCTTTTTATGTCCGGGCGTTCTCAAACGCCCTACCCAATAAACTTGTCAAATGTCATGGCGGAGAATTTCTCCCGCACCAGGCCGGAAACCTCCTCAAACCCGCGGCGAAACTCACAGGGCTTTTCCTTTACCCGGGTGCAGATAAATTCGCTGTCGATACAGCGGGAAAAATGGATCGGCCCTTCGATCACCGAGATCACATCGTAGACCGAGATCTCAGACGGGTCCCTGGCCAGCTCATAGCCTCCGTGCGTCCCTTTAAAGGATTTTGCAATGCCGGCCTCCACCAGCTTTCTCAAAATTTTCAGGGAAAACCGCAGCGTCACCCCCGCTACCTCGGAGATGGCCTTCGCATCCATTCGGGCGCGGCTGCAGGCCAGTACATAAACGATGCGGACCGCGTAGTCGGATTCCAATGTCAAATGCATAACTTTTCCTCCTTCCTGCTTTGGGCCCTGCCCCCCTTGACCGGCGGGCAGAACTCAAGCGGGTACCAGGTGGATCATCCCGCCGTGCACCGTCTCAGTCCAGGAAATCCTTCAGTTTTTTGCTGCGGCTGGGGTGGCGCAGCTTTCTAAGGGCCTTGGCCTCTATCTGGCGGATGCGTTCACGGGTAACGTTAAACTCCTTGCCCACTTCTTCCAGGGTACGGCTTCGGCCGTCCTCCAGGCCAAAGCGCAGCCGAAGTACCTTTTCCTCCCGTGGAGTCAGGGTTTGCAGCACCTCGCCCAACTGCTCCTTGAGCAGAATATGCGAGGCAGCGTCCGCGGGGGCAGGCGCATCGTCATCGGGAATAAAATCTCCCAGATGGCTGTCCTCCTCCTCGCCGATGGGCGTCTCCAGCGAAACCGGTTCCTGCGCCACACGCATGATCTCCCGCACCTTGTCCACCGGCATGTCCAGTTCCTTAGCCACTTCCTCCGCCGTGGGCTCGTGCCCGTTTTTGTGCAGCAGCTGGCTGGAGACCTTCTTTACCTTGTTGATGGTCTCCACCATATGCACAGGGATGCGAATTGTCCTGGCCTGGTCCGCAATGGCACGGGTGATGGCCTGACGGATCCACCAGGTGGCATAAGTGGAAAACTTAAAACCTTTGGTGTGGTCAAACTTTTCCACCGCCTTGATAAGCCCCAGGTTTCCCTCCTGGATCAGGTCCAAAAACTGCATCCCACGACCCACATAGCGCTTGGCAATGCTCACCACCAGGCGGAGGTTCGCCTCGGAGAGCCGCTTTCTGGCGTATGGGTCCCCCTGGGACATCCGGGTGGCCAGGTCGATCTCTTCCTCCGGCGTCAAAAGCGGCACCCGGCCGATCTCTTTTAAATAAACCTTTACCGGGTCGTCGATGCTGACCCCATCGGAAGGGGACGGCTCCTCTTCTTCTGCCTCGGCGGGAGCCGTCGGCACCGTTTCAAAATCCAGATCCAGGTTCGGCTCAAAGTCCTCGATGATCTCGATGTTCTGGCCCTCCAGGGTATCGTAGAGCTTGTCCACCTGCTCCACATCAAAGTCGAGCTCCTCCAAAGCGTCCGTGATCTCCTTGGTGGTGAGCTTTCCCTTCGCCTTTCCCTGCTCGATCAAATCCTTAATTACTGTTTTTTTGTCCTGTGCTGCCATAGATCTGCTCCATTCTCCCCATTTAAAATAGGAAATTCATCTCCAGTTCCCGGCCTCGTGGGGTGCCGGGAAACTTTTTCAAAGCCTCTGCCAGGCAAAGCGCCGCGCCCGCTACAAAGTGCTTTTGGGCTTTTTCCCCACAAGGCCGGATATGTACTGCTTGAGCTGTTCCTCATCCATTTCAGCCAGTTCCCGGGGGGTTTTCTGCCCTGCCTGTTCCTTGATCACTTTAATATAGTCATCCGCCTCCGCCCGCGTAAAATTCTGTCCGGACGCCGCTGCCAGTATCCCGGAGATCCGGCTCATCTGTGCCTCATCAAAGGCCGCGGAGAGCGAGATCATATCCAGGCTTTTTTCTTCTTTCAGCCGGCCGCACATAAACGCGAACACCTGGCGGTTGAACGCCGTTACAAACTCCTCCGGCGCTATCTGCGCCAGAATATGTTCCCGGTAATCGGGGTTTTTAAACAGGATCGCGATCAGTCTCTCCTCTGCCAGCGCCGCCCGGATATTCCGGGAGCGTTCCGGGTCCAGGCGGTCCTTCGGGTCCACCGCAAAGGTGGAAAGATCCCGCGCTTGCTTTTTCTCCGCGCTGCGGGCCCGCTGCCGGATGATATGGGAGATCTGCAGCAGCAGAGTGCTCTTTTCCACCCGCAGCTCCTCCGCCGTGCGGGAGACATACACATCCCGCTCGATCTCATTGCGTATCCCCGCCATAAAGGCTACAAACTCCTTAAGATACCCCACCTTGCCCTCGTCGGTCTCCAGGTCATACTTCGCCTTGAGCTTGGCAATTTCAAAATCCATCGCGCCGCTGCTGCCGTCCAAAAGCAGCTTAAAGCGCTGGGCGCCGTATTTTTTAATATACTCGTCCGGATCCTTCGCGCCGGTCATGGAGAGCACCTTCACCTTTAGGCCTATTTCGCCGAAAATATTGATGGCCCGCTTGGTGGCCGTCTGCCCCGCCCCGTCAGAGTCGTAGGCGATCACCACCGTGTCGGCATACTGGGCGATCATCCTGGCCTGCTCACCGGTGAGGGCGGTACCCAGGGTAGCCACCGCGTTCCCAAACCCGCCCTGATGCAGGGCCACCACGTCCATATATCCCTCTGCCAGGATCAACCGGTTCTCCTTGGTGGATTTTGCAAAGTTGAGGGCGAACAGGTTGCGGCTTTTTTTAAACACCGGCGTATCCGGGGAGTTTAAATATTTCGGGCCGCCCTCCCCCATGATCCGCCCGCCGAAGGCAATGACGTTTCCCCGGATGTCGATGATAGGGAACATCACCCGCCCTCGAAACTGGTCGAAATACCGATCCTTATTCCGGCTGCTCTGCACCGCGATGCAAGCCGCCGCCAGCTCCTCCCTGCTAAACCCCTTGGAGAGCAGATGCCGCAGGGTCATATCCCAAGAATCCGGCGCGTAGCCCAGGCCAAAGCGGCGGATGGTGCTGTCGGAAAGGCCCCTGCCCCGCAGGTATTCCAGCGCCTGCCGCCCTGCGGGGCTCATCAGGCAGCTGAAATAAAACCGCGCGGTCTCCCGGTTGATCTCCAACACCCGGGCCTTCAGCTTGGCTGTCCGGTCGTCGTAGCCGTCCTCCGGCATGGCAAGTCCCGCCCGGTCGGCCAAAAACTTGACCGCCTCGATATACTCCAGGTTTTCCGCCCGGCGCACAAAGGTGATGACGTCCCCGCCGGCGCCGCAGCCAAAGCAGTAAAAAGACTGGTTTTCCGGATAAATGGTAAAGGAAGGGGTCTTTTCGTTGTGGAAAGGGCACAGGCACACCAAGTTCCGCCCCCGCCGTTTCACCGGCGTATAGGAGGAGATCACACCCTCAATATCATTTCGGAGCTTCAGCTCCTGCAGAAACTGTTCGCTCAGCACCCTTCTCCCTCCTTTCAGCCCCCGACCCCGCTCCAGGATCTTGGAATAAACAGGTCGCTGTATACCGAGATGGCATACCGGTCGCTCATGCCGGAAATATAGTCGCAGGCAGCGCGGTGAACGCCTTCCCGCTCCCCCACTGCCTTGTATTCTGTTGGAAGTTTTTCCGGATATTTGACAAAATATGCATACAGGGACTTCACCACGTCTTCGGCCTTGCCCTCCTCCCCCTTGGCAATGGGGTTGGTATATACCGCTTCGAACAAAAATGCCTTCAGCTGTTCAAAAGCCCTCCGGCATTCCGGGCCCATATCAATATGCTCCCCGCTGTTCCCGATCACCGAGGTGACAAGAGAGGTGATGCGCTCCCCTTTGCCCCGTCCCAGAATATAGGTCACGTCCCAGGGAAGATCTCCCTCCGAAAGCACGCCTGCCCGGACAGCATCCTCTATATCGTGGTTCATGTAGGCAATCTTGTCGGCGTAGCGAAGCACCTGCCCCTCCAAAGTGGAGGCCTCCCGCCCGGCGGTGTGGCAGGCGATGCCGTTGAGTACCTCCCAGGTGAGGTTGAGGCCTGCCCCGCCGTTTTCCAGCCGCTGCGCTACCCGCACGCTTTGAAGGTAGTGCCGGTAGCCCATGGGGCATACCTCGGAGAGCGCACGCTCTCCGGCGTGGCCGAAGGGGGTGTGCCCCAGGTCGTGTCCCAGGGCCATGGCCTCGATCAGGTCTTCATTGAGCCGGAGGGCACGTCCGATGGTGCGGGCGATCTGGGAGACCTCCAGCGTATGGGTAAGGCGGGTGCGGTAGTGATCCCCCTCCGGGCTCAGGAACACCTGGGTCTTGTGCATCAGCCTTCGAAAGGATTTGCAGTGCAGGATCCTGTCCCGATCCCGCTGAAAGCAGGTGCGGATGGAACAGGGCTCCTCCGGGCGCTCCCTTCCCCGGGAGGACGCCGCACAGACGGCCAGCGGGGAAAGGGAGCGCTTCTCCCACTGTTCCGATTGCTCCCGTATTGTCACAGCCTTCCCCTCCACATCCTTTATAACGACAGGCAGCCCCTGAAAACTTCCCGGTTTTCTGCCCCTCTGTTTCTATAATACTGCGCTGGTTTTAAAAATTCCTGCCCGCTCTGCAAATTTTTTTAAAACTCGCCCTTTCTTTCACTGCAGGTCGGCACAGAGCTCCTCCGCCACCCGCGGGATCACCGACCCCGCCGTCAGCTCCCCCAGCTCCTTTTGAAAGGAGGAGACCCGGTCTGAAGTCATCATCACCCGCAGCCGCACCGCCGCGCCGAAATCAGAGCTCAGCACTTGGGCGTTGTAACGGGGAAGGATATAGCTCACCTTGCCGTAAAGGCCGTATTCCAACTCCATTTCCAAAACGGTACAGGGGTTCATATGAAGGATGCGGGCGGCGTCTACGGCAATTTTTGCGCCGTGGGAATAGGCGCGCACCAAACCGCCCGCCCCCAGCAGGGTGCCGCCAAAATAACGGGTCACCACCACCACCAGGTCGGTGAGGCCCTCCTTCTGCAGCACATCCAGCACCGGCACCCCTGCCGTCCCCTGGGGTTCCCCATCATCGCTGTAGCGTTTGGTCTGCCCCTCCTGCAAAATATAAGCCCACACGTTGTGGGTAGCGTCCCAGTACTTCGCCTTTTTGGCGGCAACAAAGGCCTGGGCCTCCTCTTCGGTGGCCACCGGGCACACATGCCCGATAAAACGGGACTTTTTTTCGACAAATTCATCGGACGCCTCAGCGGCGATGGTTTTATAGGGCTTCATGGGCGGGCCTCCTTCCGGATACGAATAAAAGACGGCGCAAATCCACTCTGCGCCGCCTCACATCCGCATATCCAGATTTTATTTTCCAGCTCTGCCGAAACGTTTGTTGAATCTGTCAACACGGCCGCCGGTATCTACCAGTTTCTGTCTCCCGGTAAAGAAGGGATGGCACTTGGAGCAGATCTCAACCTTGATATCCTTCTTGGTGGAGCAAGTCTCGATCACTTCACCACAAGCACAGGTGATGGTGGTGGGGCCATAGTTGGGATGGATTCCCTGTTTCATGCAAGTCACCTCTTTCTGTATCACAAGTCAACATTAGTATGTTATCACAACGTCTCTTAAAATGCAAGCTTTTTCCGCATATCCGCGCCGTTTTCTCTCTTTTTCCCAGCAGGGCTCTCCCCGGGCTTAAAAGCCCATTGCCCGGGTCATTTCTGCGCGGAAGCTGTTCTCCAGCTCCCGGGCTGCCCCGATGTTCTCTCCGCGGATCATAAAATACACCTTGATCTTGGGCTCGGTGCCGGAGGGGCGCACCACGATCACGCTGCCGCCTTCCATGCCATATTCCACCACGTTGGATTTGGGCAGCCGGATCTCGCTTTTGACGCCGCCCTCGTCTTTTTCCGAGGCAAGATAGTCCGCCATCCACAGGCGCTTTAACCCGCAGATGGAATCCGGCGCCTCAGTGCGCAGGGTGTCCATGATTTCATTCATGCGCTCCATGCCGGAGGCCCCCTCGCAGGTAAAGCTCGCCTGGGTGTTGAGGTAGGTCCCGTATTTCTCATAGAGACCGTCCAGCACGTCCACAAGGGTCCTGCCCTGTTTTTTGTAAAGCGCCGCCATCTCGCAGATCAGCATAGAGGCGTTGACCGCGTCCTTATCCCGCACATAGGTGCCGGACAGATACCCATAGCTCTCCTCAAAGCCGAACAGATAACGGCTTTCCTCCCCTTTCTGCTCCAGATAGAGGATCTGCTCGCCGATGTATTTAAAACCGGTCAGCACGTTGATCACCTGCACGCCGTTTTCCCGGGCGATGGCGTCGATCATGGAGGTGGTGACGATGGTTTTGACCACGATCGGGTCTTTTGCAAGCGTGCCGGCCTCTTTTTTGGCCCGGATCAGATAATCGGTGAGCAGGACGCCCACCTCATTGCCGGTCAGCAGCTGATATCCGCCGCTATGCCGCACCGCAATGCCCACCCGGTCGCAGTCCGGGTCGGTGGCCAGCAGCAGGTCCGGCTGTTTTTCCTCACAGAGCTCCAACCCCTTCTGCAGCGCCTCCCGGATCTCCGGGTTCGGGTAGGGGCAGGTGGGGAAGTTCCCGTCCGGGGCCTCCTGTTCCTTCACCGGGTATACCTTTTCCACTCCGATGCGCTCCAAAATGCGGCGGACACACAGGTTGCCCGCCCCGTTGAGCGGGGTGTACACCACAGAGAGCCCCGCCTCCCGGCAGATCTCCCCATCGATGGACTGGGCATACACCGCGTCCAGATACCGGGCGATCAGATCCTCCCCGATATAGACGATGGACCCATCGGCCAGCCCTTCGTCAAAGGCCTTTACCTTCACACCGTCAAAAATATCCGCCTTCTGCATGGCGCCCATAACGGCGGCAGCCGCCTCTTCCGTCATCTGGCAGCCGTCCTCGCCGTAAGCCTTGTAGCCGTTGTACTTCGCGGGATTGTGGCTGGCGGTGATCATAATGCCCGCCTGGCAGTGCAGATCCCGCACCGCAAAGGAGAGGGCCGGGGTGGGCATCAGCTGGCGGTAGAGGTGCGCTTTTACCCCGTTGGCGGCAAGCACCCGGGCGCACTCCCTGGCAAAGAGCTCGGAGTTGTTACGGCTGTCGTAAGATACCGCCGCCGAAGGTGAGGGATATTTTGCAAGCAGATAATCGGCAAGGCCCTGGGTGGCCCGGCGCACCGTGTAAATATTCATCCGGTTGCTCCCGGCGCCCAAAACGCCCCGAAGCCCGCCGGTGCCAAACTCCAGTTCCCGGTAAAAGCGGTCGAAGATCTCATCCTCCTGCCCCTCTATGCGCAAAAGTTCCTCCCGCAGCGCCGGGTCTTCCAGGGGGAAGCTGAGCCATCTTTTGTAGCTTTCCAAGTGTCCCATCTAACAGGCCTCCTCTATTTTAATGTTCAATTGCTTTTGTTTTTATGGGATATTACAAATGATATTTGATTTCATTATACTCTATCTGTATGTATTGCACAAGTAAAATCTTGGGGAAGCTTTTTCAGCGTTTTTACATATTTTCTGTTCTTTTCCGCGGAAGAGTGGAAATAACAGGGAAAAGTTGCTATAATAAAACTATATTTTGAGCTGCGGGGGGAACGCCATGTTTTGCAAAGTGAATAGTCTTGGGCTTTTGGGCCTGCAGGCTTATTCCGTAACAGTGGAAGTGGACCTCTCCCAAAGCATGCCCGCTTTCGACGTAGTTGGCCTGCCAGATGCCTCGGTACGGGAATCCCGGGATCGGGTGCGCTCCGCCATCCGAAACTGCGGTTTTGCCTTTCCCGTGGGCAAGGTCGTCGTCAACCTGGCCCCTGCCGATGTCAAAAAGCAGGGCTCCCTGTACGATCTTCCCATCTTTCTCGGTATCCTGAAGGCGGCAGGGATGCTGGACGCCTCTCTGGAGCGCGCCGCCTTTGTGGGGGAGCTCTCCCTCTCCGGGGAGATCAAGCGCTGCACCGGTGTCCTTCCCATGGCGCTGCAGGCCCGGGAAATGGGCCTCGAGGCCATCTTTGTCCCCTGGGAAAACGCCGCCGAGGCTGCCGTTGTGGAGGGACTGCAGGTTTTCGCCCTGCGTTCGGTCAAAGAGCTGCTGGAGCACCTGAAAGGAAGCGCTCCCCTCTCTCCCCAGGCGCACGTCCCCTTTACCCCCGGCAAAACCGACCACCCGCTGGATTTTTCCGACGTCAAGGGGCAGGCCGGCGCCAAACGGGCCCTGGAGGTAGCCGCCGCGGGAGGGCACAATATTCTTTTGGTGGGGCCTCCCGGCGCGGGGAAAAGCATGCTGGCCAAACGCATCCCCTCCATCCTCCCGGAGATGACCTTTGAGGAGGCGCTGGAGACCACCAAGATCCACTCGGTGGCGGGCACCCTGTCCGAGGGCGCCTCCCTCATCTCGGTGCGCCCTTTCCGTGCGCCCCATCACACCATCTCTCCGGCGGGGCTCTCCGGCGGTGGGATGATCCCACACCCGGGGGAGATCTCTCTGGCGCATAACGGGGTGTTGTTTTTGGATGAGCTCCCGGAATTTTCCCGCACCGCCATGGAGGTACTGCGTCAACCCATGGAGGATAAGACCGTCACCATCTCCCGGGTGGCAGGCACTCTCACCTACCCATGCTCCGTCATGGTGGTGGCCGCCATGAACCCCTGCCCCTGCGGCTATTTCGGCCACCCGGTAAAGCCCTGTACCTGCGCTCCCGGCGCGGTGGCCAAATATCTGGCCCGGGTCTCCGGCCCTCTGCTGGACCGGTTGGACCTGCATATCGAGGTAGCACCCGTGGCCTATGAGGATCTTTCTTCCCAGGGAAAGGAGGAGCCCTCTTCCGCCATCCGTGCCCGGGTAGACCGGGCGCGCCGGCTCCAGCAGGAGCGCTATCGCGGCCTTGGGGCCGTCAGCAACGCGGCGCTCACCTCCTCCCAGGTCAGCCGCTTCTGCTCCATGACCGACGACGCCGCCTCCCTGCTGCGGAGGGCCTTCGATTCCATGGGCCTCTCCGCCCGGGCCTACGACCGTATCCTGAAGGTATCCCGCACCATTGCGGACCTGGACGGCGAGGAAAAGATCGGCCGCGCCCACGTGGCGGAGGCGGTGCAGTACCGCAGCCTGGATCGCAAATACTGGCAGCGGTGACAGGACACAACAAAACAGCCGGACAGGGTTTTTCTGTCGGGTCAGAAAAGCTTCGGAAGGGCAGCGTCCCCCCGAAGCTTTTTCAATGCGCGTTTTTAAAGGCCGGCTGAAGCTCCGGGCCCGCCCCAAAAGCCGGTAAGCAGGCCGGCCAGCGCCTTTGGAGCCTCTGTATTCACCTCATGCCCCGCCTTCGGCACAAAGGCTATTTCGGCGTGGGGAAGCTTCCCGCTCAGCTGCAGGGCGGCGGATCTGTTCGCCCGGTCCCGCTCCCCGCACACCACAAGCACCGGGCAGCGCACCTCTCTCAGGCGCGGCTCCAGATCCAGGTACATCATGGAGCGGGAGAGGGCAATAAAACCCTGTTTTCCAAACCCGTCCCGCGGAAAGGCCCTGTCCGGCATAAGATGAAATACCGCGTTTTGAAACCGCAGCAGCCCCGAGGGCATGGCGTACTGCGTGCCGACAAGCACCATAGAGCTCACCCGCGCCGGGTGCTCCATGGCATACCGCAGGGCAAGCACGCCCCCTAAAGAGAGCCCGCACAGGCAGAGCGGCCCTTCCAGGCGGCCGCAGTACTCCTCAAAGCCCCGGAACAAAGCGGGGAACTCCGCGTCCCTGCCCCCCCAGAAGCTGCCGCAGGTCCGGCCGGAGGACATCCTCCCCGGGCGCCATCCCGGCCAAAACCCTGTCCCAATCCGACGGGGTTTGCCCCAATCCGTGAAGGAAAAGCCTCATGTGATATTCCTCCATCTTTTTCCCCGCGCTTTTTTCGCCCTGCGGCAGGCAGAGGGCCTCCCCCGTCCCCGAGGCGTTCAAAACAGGGCCGACGCCCCGGAGAGCAGCAGCAGGATGTTGTTGAGCTTTGTAAATCTTATCTGATCCACCTTGGAGTAGAGGCGCGCCCCCGTCCACAAGGCCAGCGCCAGCGGCACAAGCCCCAGCGCCAGCGTCCAGAGCGTCTGCGGGGTATAGCTCCCCTCCCATCCATAGGAAAACGCCAGAAAACCGTTGAGCGCCACCCATACCGACGCTACCGTGGCGCGAAACTCATCCTTATCCGGCAGCTTTACCGCCGCATAGATCACCAGCAGCGCCCCACCGGACACGAACATCCCGTGAATGACTCCCGCCAAAAACAGGACGAGCCACATCACCGGGGCCGGCATCCGGGCACCGCCCGGCCGTACCATATTTCTGACGGTGACCGCGATGATCAGAAGGCCGTATCCCTTGAGCAGGATCCCCAGGGGAAAGGCCCTGTAAGCCCAGATGCCCGCCGCCATCCCCAGGGACATGCCCAGCAGGATCTTCCCCAGCTCCCCCCAGCGGATGTGCCGGCGCCCCTGCACCGCCACCCCAAGGCAGGCCAGCATGGTAAAGAAGTTGAGCAGCGTTTTTGCCTCCTCCGCCCCCAAAAGCCGGATGGAAAAAGGCATGGCCAGCAGGGTGCCCGCGAAGCCGGTGATAGCCTGGATCACATTGGCCAAAAACAGGATCACAAAAAAAAACAGGCTGCGGGAGATCTGTCCCATATCGTTCACTCCGTCATTTGTTTCCGCCGGCCTTCCAGTCGAAGGGCAGCAGCTCTCCCAGCGTTACCGCCGTGTCCGACGCCACCAGCGCCAGAGCCTCCCGGTTCTCCGGGTGCAGCTGGGTCAAAAACTCGCGGCAGCGCCCGCAGGGAGGCATCACAGCGCCTCCCTCGCCCACCGCCGCCACCTTCAGGATGCGGCTCTCTCCGTCGGTCACCATGGCCGCCGCGGCGCTGTGTTCCGCACAAAAGCCCAAGGAGCAGGCGGTGTCGATGCAGACGCCCACATACACCTTTCCGTTGGCCCCCAAAATAGCTGCCGCCACACTTCCCGCCTCCGCACTGCCGGAGAGCTCACGGTACCCCAGCACCTTTTCCGCCTGTTTGATCAGTTCTGAAAATTCCATCGTCAGCCGCCTTTCTGTCCTGTCCATAAAGCCCTGTCCTGCTGCAAAGGGCCGGCCCAAACAACCTTTCCGGCCCGCCGGTCCGGCTGCCAAAAAGTGCCCGCAGGTTGATCCCGTCTTTTGTCCGCCGTTTGTTTTATACTAACCGTATTATTCTTTCTTGTTATTTCATTTTTAACTCTATTTGTGATATTTTCCGCCGGTGGAGATCTGAAACCCGCGGTAGATCTGCTCCAGCAGCATCACCCTGGCCAGCTGATGCGGAAAGGTCATCC
>JALELV010000018.1 GCA_022768545.1 Oscillospiraceae bacterium | reverse complement strand
TTTTTTGTTTTATACATCGGCAAGCACCCGGGGTGCTCCCCGTCGGAGCTGACAAAGGCCCTGCGTGTGGACTGGGGACATTCCCAGCGCAGCGTTGAGAAGCTGGTGCGGGAGGGCTTTGTGATAAAGGAGAGGCCCGGCGAGGGAGGAAGGGCTTACCGACTGACCCTTACCGCCCGGGGCCAGGAGGTGTTTGAGGAAAGCCATCGGGTGTTTTTTGAATGGGACGAACAGAAGCTTTCGGCGCTGAACGGGGAGGAACGGCAGCAGCTGCTGTCGCTGCTGGAAAGGGCGATGTGCCGCTCCGCGCCGGAAGAGGCCTGTGAAGGTACAGCGAAGGCGAAAAAGAAGAAATTTTAAATGAATAAACTGTCAAAGGTATGGCTCTGGGCCGCGTTGATCCTCTGTGCCTGTACGGCGGCTTTAAACGCGCTGAGCGGCCGCTGGCTTTCTGTAGTGATCGCGGTAGTCTCCATCGTGGGGATGGTCCTGCTGCTGGCCCGGGAAAGAAAACTGGGGCTTTGGGTCATGTGCGTCTGTGCGGTGCTCTCCTGTATTGTGGGCTCTGTACAGAGCATCCAGGGAGGGAGTGGTGTTTTGATATCGGTGGGGATGTCACTGATCGGTTCCGCTTTAGTGCCCGCGGTGACCGCCCTTGTACTGCACAGCCAGTGGGAGAGGCTGAAATAAAAATTAAAGGCTACTTTTGGGGCGGTGCAGCCATTCCGCCGCCAAAGAAGAATAAAGCCCCGGGACAGCGCTGAAAGACCAGCGCCGTCCCGGGGCTTTTATTGCCGGTTGTCAAGACGGACGGAGCACAGGCGCCAAAAGAGGCGTGTACCGCAAAAGGGCGTCATGGGGCCTCCGCGATAAACTGCACCCGGCCCACCTGCCCGTCCTCCAGCATTACCTTGATGCCGTGGGGGTGGGTGGGGCTGTTTGTCAGGATGCGCTTTACCCGTCCCCGGGTGAGCCGTCCGGTGGGCTGATCCTTTTTGAGGACGATGTCCACCAGGGCGCCCGGATGGATATCAGAGCGTTTTTTACCGTCCATGGGCCTTCCTTTCCCCGCCGCGCGGCCGCCGGGAGGGGGTGAGGGTGAGCTCCCAGCTGCGACGGACCAGTTCTTTCAGGGTTTCCGGGTCCACCGCGGAGGGGTCCGCCGTTACCCAATGGGTCTTGTTCATGTGGTAGGCGGGCAGAATGCCCGGACAGGCCCGGCGGAGAAAATCCCCCTCGGCGGGTTCACACTTGAGGTTCAGCCAGAGCTTTCCCAGCCTGGTGTAGAGAAAGGCAAAGCTCTTTTTCCCCTCGCTGTGGCGCAGGACAGACCAATTGGGGTCGTCAAAGGGATAGTCTTCGTAGGAGCCGGGGAGGGTGAGGCAAAAGGCGATCCAGCGGGCCCGCTCTTCCTCCATGAAGCATCCTCCTCTCCGGGCGGTCAGCCCACGATCTGCAGCTCCTTGGTGTAGGAGTTGAGGTTTTCGCAGCCGTTTTCCGTGACGATGACCAGATCCTCGATGCGCACGCCCACGGAGCCGGGCAGGTAGATGCCGGGCTCGATGGAGAACACCATGCCGGGGACGATCTCCAGCTCGCAGCGGGGGCCGATATCCGGAAACTCGTGCACGTCGATGCCGATATTGTGGCCGGTGCGGTGGGTAAAGTATTCCCCGTAGCCCGCCTTTTCGATGACCTGGCGGGCGGCGCGGTCCACGTCGCAGCAGCGCACCCCGGGCTTTACCGCTGCAATGCCGGCCAGGTTTGCCTCCAGCACGATCTGATAAATCTTCCTCTGGAGCTCTCCGGCGGAGCGATAGGCCACGGTACGGGTCATGTCGCAGTTGTAGCCGTCGATGTTTTTGCCGATATCGAACAGGACGTTGTCGCCGGGCTGCAGGCGGGTGTCATCCGGGCCGTGGTGCGGCTCGGCACAATGGGCGCCGTAGGCCACGATGGGGGTATTGCGCAGGTTTTTGACCCCAAGCTGCGCGTAGGCCTCGGTGGTGGCGCGGCTGAGCTGCAGCTCGGTGAGCTCCGGGGAGATCATACCGATGGCGCGGGCCACGGCCTGGTCGTTGATGCGGGAGGCACGGCGCATGAGCTCCAGCTCTTCCTCATCCTTGACCATGCGCACCAGGTCCACCACAGGGGAGCCGTTTACCATGACGGTGTCCGGCACCCGGGGCATCAGGTCGATGAGAAAATGGGAAGGCCAGGTTTTGTCCACACCTAATTTTCCGGGGCGGATGAGCCCGGCCAGGCGCTCGACGGGGTTTTCGCTGTCGCTGTACAGCAGCAGCCGTGCCCCCTCCACTTCGGGAATGGCAAAGAGGATGTTGAAGAGCACGGTGGCCTGCCCCTCGCCGGTGATGTAGATGGCCATACAGCGCTCGCCGGGGTCAATGCGGCGGGAGGTGAGGTAGAACACCGAGGACATGGAGGTGATCAGGAGCTGATCCAGCCCCTGGCGGTTCATTTCCTCCGCAATGCGCCGGACACGGCCTTGATGGATGGTGACCATGAGATCATTCGCTTCCTTTCTGTTTTCCCGGCGGGAAGAGGCCGCCGGGAAGTCTGCCTCTATTTTACCTCCAGGCGCTTTAAAAATCAACGGATGGGTTCCTGCGCCTTTTCCCCCACGATGAGAGGGGAGAAGCCCTCGCCATGCACCTCGTTGGATTCGAGGATCACCAGGAAGGAATCCGGGTCTGCCGCCTTGACCGCTTTCTGCATCTCATACATCTGCTTGTTGTTGCAGGCGCACATGACCACCCCTTTTTTATCCCCCTGGTAGCCCCCCTCGGCCTTCAGCACCGTGGCGCCCCGGGCGCAGCTGCGGTCGATGGCGTCGATTACCTCCCGGGGGTGCTCTGTTACCGTGAGGGAGAGTTTTCCGGCGTTGCTGCCGTACATGATCTTATCCACCACGGAGGACATGAGAAAGCTGATGATGATGCCGTATATGATGCCGTCCATATCCTGGAACAGGATACCGCCGGTGATGACGATCAGGGTATCGGAGACAAAGGCGATGTTCCCCACGGAGAGATGGGGCCGCAGGGCCTTGACCGACATGATGATAAAATCGCTGCCGCCGGTGGAGGAGTTTTGCATATAGATGAGGGCATACCCTACGCCGGCAAAGGCCCCGGTGCAGACGGCGGCCAGCATCCGGCTGCCGCTGTAGAGGGGGAGCAGCGGGGCCAGATAATCGATCACCACGGAGGAAATGACGGTGCAGCGCACCGAACGCAGGAAAAACCCGCGGCCCAGCAGCCGGTAGGAGAAGATGACCACCGGGATGTTGAGAAGGACGGTGGAAAGACCGATGGGGACGTTCCACAGACGAAAAAAGATAATGGCGATACCGGAAAAACCGGTCATGGGAAACTCGGCTGCCACGGCGAAGTTATAGACCCCTATGGCTACAAAGATGCTTCCGATAAGCTCCATGGCGGTGTTTTTTACCCAGGGAGGGAGACGGCGTTTCATACACTGCACTTCCTTTCTTTTTTAAAGGCGGCAGGGGCATGCCCCAAAACCGCCGGCACAGGAAAAAGAGCTTACGCGCATCATAAAAATATGATACGCGTAAGCTCTTTTCACAATTATTCATATTAGCACAGGAGAGCAGAAAAATCAAGGGGAAAAGCTTTAGCCCAGGGCGATGTCCAGCACCATCATCACCAGAAACCCCAGCATGACGCCGGCAGTGCCGGTGTGGGAGTGCTCTCCCAGATGTGCCTCCGGGATGAGCTCCTCCACCACCACATAGATCATGGCGCCGGCGGCAAAGGAGAGCAGCCAGGGCATGAACCCGGCGACCCCTACCGCCAACAGGGCGCCGCAGAGCCCTGCGATGGGTTCCACCGCGCCGGAAAGGGCCCCGTAGAAAAAGGAGCGGGTGCGGGAAAGCCCCTCTTTCCGAAGGGGGAGGGAGATGGCCGCCCCCTCGGGAAAATTCTGCAGGGCCATGCCCAGGGAGAGGGCGACCGCCCCGGCCAGAGAGACAGGGGCCCCGTCGGCCCCCGCCAGCGCGAAGGCCAGCCCCACCGCCATCCCCTCGGGGATGTTGTGCAGGGTGACGGCCAGCACCAGCATGGTGGTGCGCTTCCAGGAGGAAGGAAGGCCCTCCGCGTCCTCAGAGCCCGGGTGCAGATGAGGGAGCAGGCGGTCCAGCAGCATGAGAAAGAGCCCCCCGAAGGCAAAGCCTGCGGCGGCGGGCAGCCAGCCGGTTTTCCCCTGCTGCTCCGCCGATTCTATGGCGGGAATGAGCAGCGACCACACCGAGGCGGCGATCATCACCCCCGCGGCAAAGCCCAAAAAGGCCCTCTCAAGGCTTTCCGAAACGGTGTCTTTGACAAAATACACCATAGCGGAGCCTAAAGCCGTGGCCAAAAAGGTAAAACCCGTCCCGACCAGGACCAGGGCAAGAGAAGAAAGTTCCATCAAAACACCTCCAAAAAGATAGGGCGCAGCCTGTTTACCGGGGAAGCAGCGGATACGGGATAACGGGGGAAGGGGAGTCCGGATGGTGGCCCAGCATCTTTTCCATCCAGACCATGTCGTACCAGCGCCCGAACTTGTATCCGCACTGGTGGAAATGCCCCACGGTCTGGTAGCCCATTTTCTGGTGGAAGGAGATACTGGCGGTGGTGAGGTGCGGGTCTTCCCCGCGGGGGAAGGCGATACAGGCGTTGAGGTTCAAAATACCCTGCCGCAGAAGGATGTCCTCCATCTTCCGGTACAGCAGGCCGCCCAGGCCGCGGCCCCGGCGGCTGCGGTCCAGATAGACGGAGAGCTCCGCCGCCCATCCGTAGGCGGCGCGGGGGTGGAAGGGGGAGGCGTAGGCATAGCCCACGGCCGTTCCGTCCTCCTCGGCCACGAGATAGGGGTAGCGCTCCAGGGTGAGTCGGATCCGCTCTGCGAACTCCTCCCGGGAGGGGACGTCATACTCAAAGGTAATGGCGGTGTCGGTGACGTAGGGGGCGTAAATGGCAAGCAGCGCTTCCGCGTCATCCTCACGGGCGGGGCGAAGAATAACAGAGGCGTTTTCCATGGCGATCCTTCCTTTCCGGGGTACGGCTTGGGCCGAATAAGCTGCCATTATTATACCACCGGAAGCCTGTGAAAGAAAGGGCGGCGGGGAATTTTTGCTTCCAAAATGTGAAGGGCCCGCGGCGGGGGCTGACAGAGCGCTTTTTCGGGCAGAGCGGTGAAACGCCCGCCCCTCAGGAAAAAACAGAGCCCCGGACGCTTCGGAATTTCAGGGCCCCGGTTTGAGTTTGCACTGCGGGAAAGGCGCCCGGGAAAACAAAGCGCCCTGAGCCGCGAAGAGCCGGCGGCTCAGGGGAGGTACCTGAAAATGCCTGCGGGAGAACAGCAGCGTCAGGCGCATTGTTTGCGCAAAGCGTCACATCATACTTCTTCACTGCCGAAAATCCCGGATAGGGGGAGAAATTAGTGAAGAGCGGATAAAAAAGCCCCGAACGCTGACGCGTTCGGGGCTTTTGGTGCCGGTAGCCGGGGTCGAACCGGCACGGTATCGCTACCAACGGATTTTGAGTCCGTCACGTCTGCCAATTCCATCATACCGGCAAAGGTACGTTTTTATTATACACATTTTCGGCGAAGAATCAAGCCTTTTCCAAAAACAGATGCTCTGCCGCGGCAGTGTGTTAAAAGTAAAAACGGCTCTTTTCTCTTTTGATAATACGTGCTATAATGTCCTTGAATTTCAGTATCCCGGATATGAAAAACAGGGCGACCGCGAAGTGTGCGGCCGGCGGCAGTGGCCCGGCGCGTCTTCTGCTTAAGTGGAGGGGCGGCCGGTTTTCTTTCGCCCGGGAATCTTTTTGAGGGAAGCGGGATGAGGCCCGAACGGGGAGACACCGCGGCACAGAAAAAGAAGGAGGAAAACCGATGCAGATCTTTGTAAAGGACAAGAGCTTTTACCATAAGCTGCTGTCCATTTCAGTGCCCATTGCGCTGCAGAACCTGATCACCTTCGGCGTCAACATGATGGATACCGTGATGGTGGGGCAGCTGGGGGAGGCACAGCTGACAGCGACATCCCTGGCAAACCAGGTGGGCTTTGTATTTATGATCATCAATTTCGGCCTTACCGGGGGTGCCAGCATTCTGACGGCGCAGTACTGGGGCAGGGGGGATGGAGAAGCGATCAAGCGGGTGATGGGCCTTACCTATCGCATCTCCATCGGCATGTCTCTTATTTTCAGTGTGCTTTCCCTCTTTACGCCGGGCTTTTTGATGCGTATCTTCACCACCGATGAGGCGGTCATAGCCGAGGGAATCCGGTATCTGAGGATCATGGCGTTTACCTACGGGATGTATGGGATCACCCTCACCTCCATCAGCCTGCTGCGCACGGTGGGCACGGTGAAGATCTCCCTGGCGGTTTACAGCCTGTCCTTTGTGGTCAACGTATTTTTTAACTGGGTATTTATCTTTGGACACCTGGGCGCCCCGCGCATGGAGATTGTCGGCGCGGCACTGGGCACGCTGATCGCCCGAGTCTCGGAGTTTTTATTTATCGGCATCTATATGCTGGCGGTGGAGAAAAAGATCTGTTTCCGCATCCGCTATCTTTTCAGCCGCTGCGGCCGGGAGATCACGGAAAAGTTTATCCGGTACAGCGCCCCGGTCATGGGCAACGAGGTGCTCTGGTCTTTGGGGGATTCCATGATCACCGTGATCATGGGGCGCCTCGGTTCCGAGATGGTGGCGGCATTCAGCATCTGCCGGGTGCTGATGCAGTTTACCACCGTGCTGGTGCAGGGGATCTCCAACTCTGCGGCGGTGATCACCGGCAACACCATCGGGGAAGGGGAGTACCAGAAGGCGAAGGACCAGGCCCGCACCTTCTTCTCCCTCAGCGTTATTTTTGGGGTGTTTGCCTGTGCGCTGATGCTGCTCATCAAGCATGTGGCCATCGACTTTTATAATGTATCCGACGCCACCAAAGCGCTGGCCTACCAGCTGATGACTGTGATGGCAGTGATGATGATCTTCCAGTCTGTGGGCTCGGTCAACCTGATCGGTACCCTCCGGGGCGGCGGAGACTCGAAGTTCGTTTTCCTCTGCGACGTGGGTTCCATGTGGGTCTGTTCGGTATTTTTGGGGTTCCTTGCCGGGATCGTCATTGGGCTGCCCCCCGCGGTGACCTTCATCTTTTTGAAAAGCGACCAGGTGGCCAAGAGCGTCGCATGCGTGGGGCGCCTTTTTAGGGGCAAATGGGTGCGGGATGTGACAAGATGAGAGAATTTGTCGAATTTTGATAGATTTCTCTGGAAAGCAAACGAAATTTTTTCGTAATTTTTCTAAAAGCCCTTGACAATCATAATTCGGTAGTATATTCTTGAAAACAATGGAGCGTAATCAGACTTCCTTCGGAGCGGGCAAATATGAGCGAAAAACCCTTAAGCGAACAAAATGATCTGCCCGATGACGAGCTGGCGCGGCGGGCCCGGGAGGGTGATACCGACGCTTTGGTTCTGCTGATCGCCAGGTACTCCGTTTTGGCGGGCGGCAGGGCAAAGAGTTACCGTGTGGCCGGCCTGGAGGAGGAGGACCTGACGCAGGAATGCCTTATTGGGCTTTTAAAGGCGGTGCGCAATTACGATGGCGCCGCGTCTTTTCGGCCCTATGCGGTGCTTTGTATGAAGCGCCAACTGTTTACCGCAGTAAAAGCGGGGCTGGCAAAAAAGCATGGGCCGCTGAACAATTACGTCTCCTTAGAAGGAGAAGGGAGCCCTTTTCCCGGAGCCTTCGAACCGTCTGTGGACGGCCCTGAGACCCTTCTTATTCTGGAAGAGGGGATGGAGCAGCGCCGCAGGCAGATGGAAGCACTTTTGTCTTCGTTTGAACGGGATGCGCTAAAGCTTTACCTCTGCGGTTTTACCTATGAAGAAATGTCGAAGCGTCTGAAGTCCACTGAAAAATCTGTGGATAATGCCCTGCAAAGAGTCAGACGAAAGCTCCGTTCGGCGGGAAAAGCGCTGGACAGACACTATTTGTAATATGGCCTGCGATCAGGCTGTATTTATAATCGAAATGCCCCGGAATGTCAGGCAAGAGCGTTGTTAAGTCAATGTCGGTGCGGTTGTCGTTGGGCAGTTTCAAATTCTATAAGCGAGGTAAAAAAAATGTACGCTGACAAAACCCTTATTTGCAAAGAATGTGGCTCTGAGTTTGTTTTCACCGCCGGTGAGCAGGAGTTCTACGCCGAAAAAGGCTTCGTGAACGAGCCTCAGAGATGCAAAGCCTGCCGTGACGCCCGCAAAAACAGCGCCAAGCCCGAGAGAGAGATGTTCATCGCCACCTGCGCTTCCTGCGGCTGCGAGGCGAAGGTTCCTTTCAGACCTAGAGAGGACAGACCTGTATACTGCAGCGACTGCTTCGCGAAAATGAAAGCCGAATAAGTTCTTCTTTCGTCTGAGACGGCGGGCCTTTGGCCCGCCGTTTTGTCGTTTTTAAAACGTCCCGGGGCTTTGGTGTATTGCCCCGGCGGCTTTGTAGATAAGAAAAACTGTGCCGGGAATTTCATTGTGCTCACAAAACAGCTGTGGTATCATAGAAAACAAAGAGCCGGCCCAAAGCGGCGGAAATAATTGCTGCGGGGCAGCGGGAGGAATTGGACATGGAAACGGTAAAAGAACTGGCAAAAGCGCTGAAGGCAAACATGAAAAAGGTGATTTTGGGCAAGGACGATGTGATAGACAAGGTCATTTTGTGCCTGCTCTCCGCCGGGCATATCCTGCTGGAGGACATTCCCGGAACGGGAAAGACCACCCTGGCCAAGGCACTGGCCCGGTCCGTGGACTGCGGGTTCAAGCGGGTACAGTTCACACCGGATCTGCTGCCCTCCGACCTGACAGGCATCAACTTTTTTAACCAGAAGGAGGAGGCGTTCCTCTTTCGCCCCGGCGCGGTGTTTACCAATATCCTGCTGGCCGACGAGATCAACCGCGCTACCCCCCGCACCCAGTCCAGCCTGCTGGAGTGCATGGAGGAGCGCCAGGTGTCGGTGGACGGGGAGACCTACCCCATGGCGCGGCCGTTTTTGGTGATTGCCACCCAGAACCCCATTGAGATCCAGGGCACCTTCCCCCTGCCGGAGGCGCAGCTGGACCGGTTTTTCATGAGGCTCTCCGTGGGCTACCCGGCGCCGGAGGCCGAAAAAGACATGCTCACCGGTTTTTCCGCCGCAAGCCCGCTGGATGCTTTGGGTGCGGCGGCCTCCGGCGAGGATGTGGAAAAGGCCCAGGCCATGGTGCGGGAGGTCATGGCGGGGGAAGCGGTGAAAGACTATATGGTGCGGCTGGTGCGGGCCACCCGGGAGGATGAGAAGATCCGTCTGGGGGTGAGCCCCCGGGGCACTCTGGCGCTGCTGCGGGCTTCTCAGGCCCACGCGGCGGTGCGGGGCGGGGGCTTTGTCACGCCGGACGATGTGAAAGCGGTGTTTGCCGACGTGGTGTGCCACCGAATCCTCTGCCGCGGGCATCAGGCCGCCTCCTCCGGAGAGGCGGCGCGGGAGATCGCCCGGCAGATTCTGGTGCAGACCGCCGCCCCCACCGAGGCGCTGTAAAGGAGGCACTATGGAGATTTTAGTGCTGATGCTCCTCCTGACAGGCGTGGCCGTAGGTCAGATGCTGCTCTATGCAAAATGGGTGTTCCGCCGCCTGGATTACACCTGCCGCCTGAGCCGGGAGGAGGCCCGGGAGGGGGAGGAGATCGAGATACTGGAGACGGTGGCCAACCGGAAATGGCTGCCGGTGCCCTGGCTCAAGTCGGAGATCACCACCGCGCGCTGGTTGGATTTTGCCGGCGCACAGTCGGTGGTCACCGACAAGACCCGTTTTGTGCCGAGCTTTTTCATCTGCAAAAGCTATCAAAAGGTACAGCGCACCTGGAAGGTGAGGTGCCTCAAGCGCGGGGTGTTCCGCCTGCAGAGCGCGGTGCTGGTGGCGTCCGACCTGCTGGGGATGAGCAGCCTCTCCCAGCCGGTGGAGGTGGATTCCCAGATCATGGTGCTGCCCGGGGAGCTGGACGTCCCCGCGCGGTTTTCCTCCCCGCGCCATTTGTACGGAGATTTTTCCGTGCGCCGGAACCTGCTGGCGGACCCGTTTTTTATCGCCGGGGTGCGGGAATACGCCTTTGGAGACCCCATGAACCGGATCCATTGGCCGGCCACGGCCCGGGAACGGCGGCTGATGGTGTATCAAAACGAGTACACGGCCCGGCAGAGCGCTGCCGTGGTCCTCAACATCCAGTCCCGGGAGTTTGAAAGCCGTGAGGTCATCGACGCGCCCGCGGTGGAGGACGCCATCCGGGTGTGTGCCTGGCTGTTCCGGGAGGTGGCCGGGGCGGGGGTACCGCTCCGCTTTTTGGCCAATGGGCCGGTGGAGGAGGGGAGCCGCGCGGCCACGGTGTCAGAGGAATATTTTGGTCCGGAGCATGTCCACGACCTGTTGGTGCTGCTGGCGCGGCTGGAGCTTGCGAGCACCCAGCCCTTTGGAGATTTTCTGGCTGAGTGGTACGACGGCCTGACCGCTTCAAACCTCTTTCTGGTGACGTCCTATTTAAACGAAACGATTTTGGACTTTGCCCGGGGCAAGGCGGAAAGCGGCGCTTCGGTGAAGATCTTTGTCACTGCCTGGCTGGACGAGGCCCCGGATGACGTGGAGGTATACTGCCTGAAGGATAGGGGGGAGGGGCGGATATGAACCCGAAACTTGCCGCGGCCCTGCGCTGGCTGTCGGCCTTCGGAATGCTGCTTCCCGGCACGGCCCTGCTTGCCTTCGGAGAGGTGCTCTCGGGGAATGACGGGCGTTTGCGGCTGTGGAAGGGCGCGGCGATCCTGCTCTGCGGCCTGGGCGGCTTTGCCCTGGGGGAGCTGGAGCGGGCCCTGGGCCCCCGGGCCGGAAAAGGGCTTTTTGCTGTTTTTAAGGGGTCGGGGGCGTTTTTGTGCCCGGGGCTTTTCCTCTGGGTCCTGAAAGGCCCGGCGGGGCTGGGTCAGGCGGTGTTTGCTGCTCTGCTGTGCGCCGCCGCGTGGGGGGCGGGGCTTGCGGTCTCCCGCAGAAGTTATGGAGAGATCCTGACCCCCGGTGTGTTTTACGGCGGGCTTCTCTGTTTTGCTGCCGCGCCGCTGACACGCTGGGTAAAAGGCGTTTTTGCCCCGCAAAGCTACCCGCTGGACATTTTGACGGGCGGGCTTTTCCTGTTTGGAGCTGCCTTTGCCTTTTGCCGGAACCAGTCAAATATCGACCATCTGATGCAGCGGCGCCGCCACAGGATGGAGCATCTGCCGGGAAGGATCCGCCGCTATAATCTGCTGCTTATGGCCGGGCTTTTGGCAGTTGTCCTGCTGGGCTTTTGTTTTCGGGCCTCCATTGCCGGGGCGCTGAAGGCGGTGGGCCAGATGCTGTTGTGGCTGCTTGCCTTGGCGGTGCGGGCTGCGGTGTTTTTAGCGGGGCTTTTTGCTGGGGAGACGGCGTCGGAGGCCGCCGGGGATGGCGGGATGCCGCCGCTGCCGGAGTTTATGGTGGAAGAGGGCAGGGAAAGGGACAACACCTGGGTCATCGTGCTGTTTTCGCTGTTTCTCATCTGGCTGCTCTGGCTGAAGCGAAGGGAGATCTTTGCCTGGCTGCGCCGGGGCTGGGACGGGGCCCTCCGCCTGATCAAAAAGCTTTTTGGAGAGAGAAAAGCCCTCTTCCCGCAGGAGGGGTCGGAATATTACGAGGACCGGGTGGAATCGCTGCAGCCCCGTCCCCGGGAGAGCAGGGAAGGGCGCTTTGGGGCCCGGCACTGGAAAAGGCGCTGCAGGGAGCTGCTCCGCCGCCCGGGCAGGGCAGAGGACGTGCGGGAGAGCTATAGGCTGATGCTCCGGTGGCTGTCCCTCAAGGGGGAAGCGCCTTCCCCCGGCGAAACGCCGGAGGAATTCTGCCGGGCGGCGATGGAAGCCGCCGGGGAGGACTGGACGGCCCCCACCCGGGCTTACTGCAGGGTGCGGTATGGGGAGCTTTCCCCCACAGGGGCGGAGTGGGAGACCATGAAGGAGGCCCTCCGCGCTCTGGAGGAAAAAATGTAGTGCATTTTTCCAAAGCGGCGGCCAGTTCCCGTCCGGCGGGGCGGGAAGGGCCTGCATAAAAAGAAAACACCCCGGATGTACCGCATCCGGGGTGTTTTTGGGCCTGAGGCAGGGCATCATTTTTTGAGCAGGTCGCGGATCTCGGTGAGGAGCTTGACATCTTCCGGGATCTCCGGCGCTTTGGGCTCCTCCGGGGCGGCCTCTTTTTGTTTCGAGAGCTTTTTGTGGAAGGAGTTGACCCCCTTGACCATCAAAAACACCACAAAGGCGATGATGAGAAAATCGAGGATCTGCTGAATAAAGTTCCCGTAGCAGATGGCGACCTCCGGCGTTTCCCCCACGGCGGCGGTGAGCACGATCTTCAGATCGGCGAAATTGATGCCGCCGATGATCTTCCCCACCAGGGGCATGATCATGTCCTTGACCAGGGAGTTGACGATGGCGGTAAAGGCGCTGCCGATGATGATACCGACGGCCATGTCCATCACATTGCCCCGGGAGATAAACTCCTTAAACTCTCCAAAGAATTTTCCGCCTTTTTTCATTGTACCCATTTTTATCTCTCCTGTCATTTATTTTAGCGGCGCGTCCGGCCGCTTTTTATGCGTCTAAAAGGGGCCGAGCACTTCCCCGGCGTAGCGCACCGAGGCCATGGCGTCGGGTACGTAGCGGTCGGCGCCGATCTGATCGGCGTAGTCCCGGGTGAGCACTGCTCCCCCCACCATTACCCGGCACTCCGGCGCGGCACGGTGCAGCAGGCGGATGGTCTCCTCCATGCTGCCCACGGTAGTGGTCATCAGGGCGGAGAGCCCTACCAGGCGGATCCCCTCCCGGCAGACGGCGTCGACGACCGCCTCCGGCGCCACGTCGCGGCCCAGGTCCACCACATCGTAGCGGTAGTTTTCCAACAGCACCTTGACGATGTTCTTGCCGATGTCGTGGATATCCCCTTTAACGGTGGCCAGCAGGACCTTGGGGCCCTTTGCGCCGCCGGCGCCGGAGGACATCTGCGCTTTCAGCACCCCGAAGGCGGCTTTGGCGGCCTCCGCGCTCATCAAAAGCTGGGGAAGAAAGATTTTCCCGCTTTCAAAACCCTTGCCCACGGTGTCCAGCGCCGGGATGAGGGCATTTTCGATGATCTCCATGGGCCCTTCCCCCCGGGAAAGGCGCGCCCGGACCGCGTCGGGGACGCCGTCCCTGAGACCCCGCAGGATAAGCTGTTTTAAGTCCGCCTGGGCGGATGCGGGGACCGGGGCCTTGGCGGCCTCCCCTCCAAAGCGGGCGATGTAGCCGGCAAAGCCAGGGTCCAGCCCCTTGAGGGCGAGGAAACCCCAATGGGCCCGCATCATGGCTTCCGAGGCGGGGTTTAAAATGGCGGCGTCCAGGCCGTTTTCCAAAGCCAGGCAATAGAAGGCGCTATTGACGATTTCACGCTGGGGAAGCCCGAAAGAGATGTTGGAGACGCCGAGGCTGGTTTTTACCCCCAACTCTTTCTTCACGCGCCGAATAGTCTCCAGGGCGACGGCGGCGCAGTTTTCGCCTGTGCTGATGGTCATGGCTAGGGCGTCGATGACGATATCTTTTTTGCAGACCCCAAAGCGGGCGGCGGTCCCGACGATTTTTTTGGCGATGGCAAAGCGCCCCTCTGCGTCGGCGGGGATGCCGTCCTCGTCCAGGGTGAGCCCCACCACCACGCCGCCGTATTTTTTGACCAGAGGGAACACCGCTTCCATGGACTCCCGCTTGCCGTTTACCGAGTTTACCATGGCCTTTCCGTTGTATGCCCGCAGGGCGGCCTCCAGCACCCCGGGGCTGGAACTGTCAAGCTGCAGGGGAAGGTCGATGACGGCCTGAAGCTCCCGCACTGCACGCACCATGACGGCTCTCTCGTCAATCTCGGGCAGGCCCACATTGACGTCAAGGATGTCGGCGCCGTTGTCCTGCTGGGCAAAGCCCTCCTGCAGAAGGTAGTCCATGTCGTTTTCCCGCAGGGCCTGTTTCAGACGCTTTTTTCCGGTGGGGTTGATGCGCTCGCCGATGATGACCGGGGCGCCCCCAAAAGAGACGGAATGGGTGCAGGAGGAGACCACGGTGAGGCCTTTGTCGGTGAGAGGGGCAGGAGGCAAACCGTTAAAACGGCGGATGACCGCAGCCATATGCGCCGGCGTGGTGCCGCAGCAGCCGCCCAGGTACCATGCCCCGGAGCGGGCCAGAGGCTCCATGGCGTCGGCAAATTCCTCGGGGCCGAGGTCAAAGACGGTGTGGCCGTCCACGCTGCGGGGAAGCCCCGCGTTGGGCATGAGCAGGACGGGGACGGAGACGCAGGAGAACAGCTGGGGAAGCAGGGCCTCCAGCTGGCGGGGCCCCAGCCCGCAGTTGAGGCCGATGGCATCCACCCCAAGCCCTTCCAGCAGGGCCGCCGCCGCGGGGATATCCCCACCGGTGAGCAGCTTGCCGCGGCTGTCAAAGATCAGGGAGGCAAAGACGGGAAGGCCCGGGGCCTCCTCCTTGACGGCCAGCACCGCGGCTTTGCACTCGTAGGTGTCGCTCATGGTCTCGATGATAACACAGTCGGCCCCGGCCGCGGCGCCGGCCCGCACCATCTCCCGGAAAATCTCCACCGCGTCCTCAAAGGCAAGGTCGCCCAAAGGTGCCAGCAGCCGGCCGGTGGGCCCCACGTCCAGGGCCACAGCACAGCGGCCTCCGGCCGCTTCCCGGGCAAGGGATACCCCTGCCGCCACCACTTCCGGAACAGAAAGCCCCTGATGTGCAAGCTTTAAGCGGTTGGCTCCGAAGGTATTGGCGGTGAGAATGTCGCAGCCCGCTGTCCGGTAGCCGCGGTGGATCTCCCTGACCGCCTCGGGCCGGGTCAGGTTCCAGCTCTCGGGAAGCTCTCCGGGGGCAAGACCCGCAGAGAGCAGCATGGTGCCCATGCCGCCGTCAAAAAAGAGGATGCGTTTCCCCTTTTCATTCCAGATATCCATCTCTTTTTCATCCTTTCACAGGGGGCTTTTCCTCCGCCCGGAAGGGGCAGCCTGTATTGCTGCACCGGGCGCATTTTTCCGGCGGACATTCGGCCGGGACGGGGGCAAGGCCGATGACCGCCGTCACCGATTTGGAAGGGGTGAGCATGCAGGCGCCGGTCATGGCAAGGCCGATGCGCCGGGCGGTGTCCAGCCGCCGAAGGAACTCCTCCTGACAGGCAATGTCAAAATCTCCATAGCCCGGGCTGAACCGGGGGCGGAGGAAAAGGCCCGGGGCAAGGCGGGAGAGCTCCTCCTCCGCGCTGTCGCAGAACTCTTCGATCAAAGCGGCGGCCGCGGCGCCCGCCGCCACCGCCCGGCTCATATCCCGGTGCTCCAGCTTTCGCAGCAGCAGGTCTACCCCGCTGCCCAGGGTGGCAGCCATCAAAAAAGCCTCCCCACAGCCTTTTAGATGGGCGGAAAGGCTATGGCTGTGTACCTCCCAGCTGCCCAGGAAGACGCCGCCGGCAGCGGGGGAAACCTTTACCCGCTCCCAGGTCCAGCGGGGGGCGCTGGCAGCCTCCGCCTCCCGGGCGGCATCTTGAATGACGGCGAGCTCCCGGGGGCTAGGTTCCTGCCCTTTATAGCCGAGGTAGCGGTAAATTTCCTTCCGGTTCATGCTGCACCGCCTTACCGGCCCAGGACTGCCGAGAGGTTTTCTATAATACCTGTGGCGATGTCCGGCTTGTTCATGGTATAGATGTGGATGCCCCGGACGCCGTTGGCGATCAGGTCGATGATCTGCTCAGTGGCGTAGGCGATGCCGGCCTGCTTCATGGCGGCGGGGTTCTCACCGTAGCGGTCGAGGATCATGCGAAAGCGCAGGGGCAGCGCCGCGCCGGAGAGCTGGGTGATCCGCCGCACCTGACGGGCATTGGTCACCGGCATGATGCCGGCGATCACGGGGATACGGATATCCCGGGCGAGGATGTGGTAGAGAAAATTATAAAAGACGTCGTTGTCAAAAAACATCTGGCTGGTGAGAAAATCGCAGCCCGCCTCCGCCTTTTCTTTCAGACGGTCCATATCCTTCTCCCGGCTGTCCGACTCCACATGTCCCTCCGGGTAGCAGGCGCCGCCGATGCAGAACCGCCCGTCGGCCCGGATCTCCCGCACCAGTTCCGAGGCGTAGCGGTAGTGCAGAGGAGAGGGGAAATCCCCATCCGCGGGCAGGTCTCCCCGCAAGGCCAGGATGTTCTGGATCCCTGCCCGGGCAAGGCCTTCCAACCGTTCCCGAATGTCCTCCCGGGTGGAGGAGACGCAGGTGAGGTGTGCAATGGAGGAGACACCGCAGCTCTGCACCATCCGGGCCACCTCCAGGGTGTTTTTGGAGGTGCCGCCCGCGGCGCCGTAGGTGACGCTGATAAAATCCGGCTTCAGAGCGGCGATGGGACGGACGACCTGCTCCATCTGAGCGAGATCTCCCCCTGCTTTTGGGGGGAACAGCTCACAGGAGACCGTGGTGCTCTTTTGAGAGAGAATATCGCTTATTTTCATAAAGATCCTCCTTCTGCGCGGGGAAAGAGCCCGTCCGGCCTCAAAGGGCGGCGGGGTAACGGTGTCATTATAGCAAAAAACGAAGCAAAAACCAATGGGGAAAGGGGAAATGGCGGGCAAAACAAAAAAACCGCCGAAATCTTTTCCGGCGGGGAGATGCTTTAAAAAATTCTGCGGATGCGCTCCATGGCTTCTGTGGTGCTTTCCGGGCTTCCAAAAGCGGTGAGGCGGAAGAACCCCTCGCCGTTTTTCCCAAAGCCCTCTCCGGGGGTCCCAACCACTCCGGCCCGGCCCAGCAGAAAATCGAAGAACGTCCAGGAATCCATTCTGTCGGGGCATTTGAGCCAGATATAGGGTGAATTCTGCCCGCCGGTGTACCAGATCCCCATATCCGCCAGGGCGGAGGTGATGACGCGGGCGTTCTGAAGATAGCCGTCGATGGCCTCCCGTACCTGAGCCTGGCCCTCCGGGGTAAAGACCGCGGCGGCGCCCCGCTGCACCACATAGGAGGTGCCGTTAAACTTGGTGGCCTGACGGCGCAGCCACATACCGCCGAGGGACACACCGCCCCGCACAAGCTCTTTGGGGATGACGGTGTACCCGCAGCGGGTGCCGGTGAAGCCGGCGGTTTTGGAGAGCGAGCAGAACTCAATGGCGCAGGTGCGGGCCCCCTCCACCTCGAAAATGCTGTGGGGCAGGCTCTCATCCCGGATAAAGGCCTCGTAGGCAGCGTCAAAGAGAATGACAGCCCCCTGGGCATTGGCGTAATCCACCCACGCCTTGAGCTGGCCGGCGCTGTAGGCGGCCCCGGTGGGGTTGTTGGGGGAACACATATAGATGAGGTCGGCCTTTACGGATGGATCCGGCATGGGGAGGAAGCCGTTATCCTCCCGGGCATCGGCGAACAGAACCGGGCGCCCAGCCATGATATTGGTATCCACATACACGGGATAGACCGGGTCTGGCACCAGGGCGGTGTTGTCCCGGTCAAAGAGGTCCAGAATGTTGCCGAGGTCGCTTTTGGCGCCGTCGCTGACAAAGATCTCGTCCAGGCCGAGGGAGACGCCGCGCAGGGCATAGTAACGGCTGAGGGATTCCCGAAGAAATTCGTAGCCCTCGTAGGGGCCATAGCCGTAAAAGCTCTCCGGCCGGGACATGTCGTCCACGGCTTTGTGCATGGCCCCGATCACTGCGGGGCAGAGGGGCTTTGTCACGTCTCCGATTCCGAGTCGGATGATCTTTTTGTCGGGATGGGCCGCCGCATAATCAGCGGCTTTTTTAGCGGTGGCGGCAAACAGGTAGTTTTGCCCGAGGTTTTCGTAGCAGGGGTTTATCTTCATTGAGGGCAGCCTCCTTCCATATGGCAGAGCGGCGCGCCGAGCAGCGGCACAGCCGGTACTGCTGCTCTCAAAGACGCTGGTTTAATAAAATAAAGTTTATAGCGCATATTCTACCGTAAATGGCCGGATAAATCAACACAAAAATAAGCTTTCCTGCAAAAGCTCAGCCCAAAGATGCTTTAATAAACTCCCGGAACAGAGGGTGGGCGTGGTTGGGCCGGCTTTTGAACTCGGGGTGATACTGAACGCCTACATAGAAGGGACGCCCGGAGAGCTCCACCGCCTCCACCAGGCGCCGGTCGGGGGAAGTGCCGGAGATGGTGAGCCCCGCCTGCTCCATAGCCTGACGGTAGCTGTTGTTGAACTCGTAACGGTGGCGGTGCCGCTCCATGATCTGCGGGCGGCCATAGGCCCGGGCCATGGTGCTCTCCGGCGCGATATTGCAGGGGTAGGCGCCCAGGCGCATGGTGCCGCCTTTGGGCAGGTTCCCCTGCTGGTCCGGCATCAGGTCGATGACCGAGTGGGGACCGTCTTTATAAAATTCGCTGGAGTTGGCGTCCCGGTACCCCAATACATTGCGTGCGTATTCGATCACGGCGATCTGCATGCCGAGACAGATGCCGAAATAGGGCTTGTCGTGGACACGGGCATATTGGGCGGCGGTGATCATGCCCTCGATGCCGCGTTCTCCAAAGCCGCCGGGTACCAGGATGCCGTCCAGAGAGCCCAGCAGCTCCCCGGCGGTTTCCTCGGTGACCTGTTCGGCGTCGATCCAGCGGATCTCCACATGGGCCCCGTTTTCGTAGCCGGCGTGGCGCAGCGCCTCCGCCACGGAGAGATAAGCGTCATGCAGCTTGACATATTTGCCCACCAGCCCGATGGTGACTTCGCGGGAACGGCTGTGGATGCGCTTTAACATCTCCAGCCACTCCCCCATATCCGGAGCGGGGGCGTCAAGCCTCAGCTCCCGGCAGACGATGTCGGAAAGATGCTGCTCTTCCAGCATGAGGGGGGCTTCGTACAGCACGGGGACAGTGAGGTTCTGGATGACGCAGTCGGGGCGTACATTGCAGAACAGGCTGATCTTTTGACGGATGGATTCGTCGATGGGCTCGTCGCACCGAGCGATGATGATATTTGGCATAATGCCCAGAGACTGCAGCTCCTTGACCGAGTGCTGGGTTGGCTTGGACTTATGCTCGCCGGAGCTTTTGATATAGGGGACCAGGGTGACGTGCATAAAAAGGCAGTTGTCCCGGCCCGCTTCCAGAGAGACCTGCCGGATGGCCTCCAAAAAAGGCTGGCTTTCAATATCTCCGGTGGTGCCGCCGATCTCGGTAATCACCACGTCGGCGTTTGTCTTTTTGCCCACGGAATAGATAAAACTTTTGATTTCATTGGTGATATGAGGGATGACCTGCACCGTCTCTCCAAGATATTCACCGCCGCGCTCCTTGGTGAGCACGTTCCAGTAAACCTTGCCGGTGGTGAGGTTGGAAAACTTGTTGAGATCCTCGTCGATAAAACGCTCATAGTGTCCCAGGTCCAGGTCGGTCTCCGCTCCGTCCTCGGTGACGAACACTTCGCCGTGTTGATAGGGGCTCATGGTGCCGGGATCCACATTGATGTAGGGGTCCAGCTTTTGGGCCGCCACCTTGAGCCCCCGCGCCTTGAGCAGCCTGCCCAGAGAGGCCGCCGTAATGCCCTTGCCAAGACCGGATACCACACCGCCGGTTACAAAAATGTACTTGCTCATTTTCTCATCCCATCCATTCTGCCGCAGTCGCGGCAAATTTATCAGCGCTGGCCCCTATGCCCGGGAACAAGCCTTTCCCGGGCATAGGGGTATGGGGCAGAGCCCTTTTGGAGGGTTTACCCGTCAAAAAGGAAGTTCCACGGTCCCCTCGAATACCTGGACGGCGGAACCGGTCATGAACACGGTGCGCTCGGTGTATTCGATCACAAGCTCTCCGCCGCGCAGGCGCACGGCGATGGGCTCCCCTTTGGGGCAGAAGCCTCTTTCCACCGCGGCTACGGCGGCGGCGCAGGCGCCGGTGCCACAGGCCCAGGTCTCCCCGCTGCCCCGTTCCCATACCCGCATTTCCAGGGTGCGGCTGTCGATAACGCGGACGAACTCGGTATTTACCTGTTCCGGAAAGGCGGAGTGCTTTTCAAACCCGGGGCCGATGCGGTTCAGGTCGAGCGAGGACGTCTCCCGCACGAACACCACACAGTGGGGGTTCCCCATGGAGACACAGGTGACACGGTGCTCCCGTCCCTCCACCGTGAGGGGCACATCCACCGCGCGCTCGCCGGGGAAACAGGCGGGGATGCGGGCGGGGCAAAGCTCCGCTGGGCCCATATCCACCCGGGCCGATTTTACCAGCCCGTTTTCCGGAAAGAGCTGCAGCACCTTGACGCCGCTGAGGGTCTCGATGCGGACCCAGTCGCCGCAGATGAGCTTGTTGTCGTAAAGGTATTTCCCCACACAGCGGATGGCATTGCCGCACATTTTCCCCTCGCTGCCGTCGGCGTTAAACATCCGCATTTTAGCGTCCGCCGTTCCAGAGGGGCAGATGAGGACGATGCCATCTCCGCCGATGCCGAAGTGGCGGTCGGAAAGCGCGCGGCTTACCTTTTCGGGGTTTGGCATGGGCTCGGAGAGGCAGTTAAAATAAATGTAGTCGTTGCCGCAGCCGTGCATTTTGGTAAAAGCTCGTTTCATAAGGGAGTACCTCCTGCAGGGTTCATACTTCATAGGTCTTAAGAATATTTAATGCCACTTCCCGGCGGGTGATACGCAGATCCATGGCCTGCTTTTCAATATACCGGTGGGCCTGGGGCTCCGTCATTTTCAGATACTGCATCAGCGCGTACTTGGAGCGGTCTACCAGGCGGATCTCCTCGATCTTCTTCTGAAGCTGGAGGTTTTCGTCCCGCAGGCCCAGAAGCCGGCGGCGGGAGACGGTGACCAGCTTGACCGCCTGGAAAAAGAGCTGCCGGTTCATGGGCTTTGCCACCACCGCCACGCCGTAGTCCTCCGCCTTGGCCGCCACGCTGTCGGCAAGCTCCGCCTTGGCCAGGATGAGCACGCCGGAGGCGGTGTTTTCGGCGGCGTAAAGGGCAAAATCATGCCCGAATTCGTCGGGAAGGGGGGCGTCTATGATGATGAGATCGTAGTCCGCGGCCAACAGCATCCGCCGGGCTTCGGAGCCGTTTTCCGCCACCGTGACCTGGGAAAAATCGGAGGTGACCAGAAGCCCGGTGAGGGCCTCGCGGCTTTTGTCCCGCCCGCAGGCAAGCAGTACACTGTTCATGGAGCTCCCTCCCTTCTTCCGGTCGTTGAAAAAATGGGGTCAGATGCGGTGGAAATACTCTGCCAGTTCAAATTCCCGCCGGTCCGCCGCGGCAAAACAGCGGTTCCACTCGGCGGTCTTATCCGCCAGAATGCGCCGGAGCGTCGTTTCCGGCAGGACGGAACGGACAAAGCTGCTTGCGGAGGCGGCCTCGATGGCCTCGCCCAGATCGGCCGGGAGGGCTTCGAGGGAGCCGAGCAGCTCCCCGGGGGCCTCGTAAAGGTTGAGGTCGGTGCTGGGGGGCAGGGGAAGCCCCCGCTCTACCCCGTCCAGCCCGGCCCGGATGAGCAGGGAAAAGGCCAGATAGGGGCTGCAGGCGGGGTCGGGTGAACGCAGCTCCATGCGGGAAAACTCCCCCCTGGCGGCGGGGATGCGCACAAGCTGGGAGCGGTTCTGCCGCGACCAGGTAACATAGCGCGGCGCCTCAAAGCTGCCGAACCGCAGGTAGGAGTTGGTGAGAGGGTTTAAAAACAGGGTGACCTCCCGAATATGCCGCAGGACGCCCGCGATGAAGCATTCCGCCTCACGGGAGTGCTCCCTGGGCCCGGTGCGGAAGATGTTGAGACCGTTTTTAAATAGGGAGAGGTTCACATGCAGGCCGCTTCCGCTTTTGCCGGGGAGGGGCTTGGGCAGGAAGGAGCCGTACAGGCCGTTCGCCGCCGCCACCGCCTTGACTACCGACTGGAAGGTGACCAGGTTGTCGGCGGCGGAGAGGGCATCGGAATAGCGAAAATCGATCTCGTTCTGGCCGGGGCCCTGCTCGTGATGGGAGGTCTCGGGGTGCAGGCCCATCTGCTCCAGCGTCAGACAGATCTCCCGCCGGACGTTTTCCCCTTTATCCAGAGGGGCGACGTCAAAATAGCCCGCCTGGTCCTGGGGGCGCAGGGTGGGGTCTCCGTTTTCATCCAGCTCAAAGAGATAAAACTCGCATTCCGGCCCGATCTTGCACTGATAGCCCATCTCCTCGGCCATGTGCACCGTCTGCATGAGCAGGTGGCGGCCGTCCCCTTCAAAGGGGGAGCCGTCCGGATAGCGGATATCGCAGAAAAAGCGGGCTACCCGCCCCTGCTGGGGACGCCAGGGAAGCACCACCAGCGTTCCGGGATCCGGAAAAAGGAAAAGATCGGAATCCTCCACGTTCATAAAGCCGCGGATGGCGGAAGCGTCGAAGGAGATCCCGTGCTCGAAGGCCCGGGGCAGCTCCGGCGCAAGAATGGAGATATTTTTGAGCCGCCCGAAAATATCGCAGAAAGCAAGCCGGATAAACTTGACGTCGTTTTCCTCCACAAACTGCAGAACTTCTTTGGCTGTGTAATTCATCATGATAAACCTCCGCCCAAATGATAGCCCCCAAAGCGGGGCCGGCCCCGGGGCGCAGACGACAGGCCGAAACCCGGGCCTGACCTTATTATACAGAATTTAGTTGTGGGTATAAAGCTGTTTGTAGGGGTTTTTTGTGTCGGGAGTTAAAAGATAGAAATCCGCATCCAGGATCTCGTTGAGAGAAGCCCCGAACCGCTGGCAGTATTCCTCCAGGTAGGGGAGAAATTCTCGCAGCTCCTCATCGCCCGCCTTTTGGGCGATGACCTGCCGGGGCAGGTCGCAGGGCGGCTTTTTGCAGCGCAGCAGGATCCTTCCGCCGTGCATGCCGGTGCCGCAGAAATAGCCCACCGGGGGCTCTCCGCCCGCGCCGCGGCCCAGAACGATGATGGTCCCTCCGGCCTGATACTCGCCCAGGAAACTGCCTGCCGTCCCGCCGATCACCAGTACGGGGTGGCGGTCCTCGTAGGCCTTCATATGGATGCCGGCCCGGTAGCCCGCCGAGCCCTCCACAAAGATCTTCCCGCCGCGCATGGCGTAGCCGGCGGTATCCCCGGCCGAGCCGTGGATGACGATCTCCCCGGCGTTCATGGTGTCTCCTACGGCGTCCTGGGCGTTCCCGTACACTTCCACCCCGGCGCCGTTGAGGTACGCGCCGAGAGCATTGCCGGGTACCCCCCGGATGGTGATGCGCTTATCCGAAAGGCCCGCGGCAATAAAGCGCTGCCCCAGACATCCCTCTATGGTCACATCCCGGTCAGGGGAGGTGCGGACCTGTTCGTTGAGAGTTTTATAGGGGATATTTTTCGCATTGATGTTCATCTGTCAAAGCTCCAATCCGCCGCGGCGCGGCCGTATTCAAGGCTCTCCGTACCGCCTTAAGCCCGGGAGGCTGCGGCAAATAGGGTCAATTCATTTTGATGCAGGCGTCCCGGTCGGCCCCTACGGAAACATAGGAAATGGGGCAGCCCACGGCATCCTCCAGGTATGCGATGTAGCGGAGGGCCTCCTGGGGCAGGTCTTCCTTCCGGCGGCAGGAGCTGATATCGCAGTGCCATCCGGGCAGATACTCCACCACGGGTTTGGCGGTATTTAACAGGTCCCCAAAGGGGAAATCCTCCGTGACGGTCCCGTTTACCTCATACTTGGTGCAGACGGGGATCCGGTCGAGATAAGAGAGGATATCCAGCTTGGTCAGCGCCAGTTCATCCGCCCCCTGCACCCGCACTCCGTAGCGGGAGGCCACTGCGTCGAAGGGCCCTACCCTGCGGGGACGCCCGGTGGCGGCGCCGTATTCCCCGCCGGCAGCCCGCAGCCGTTCGGCTGCCTCACCGAAGAGCTCGGCGGTAAAGGGGCCCTCCCCCACACAGGTGGAATAGGCCTTCATGATGCCGATGGTGCGGTCAAGCTTCCGCCCGGGGATGCCTGCGCCGATGGGGGCATAGGCCGCGATGGTGGAGGAAGAGGAAGTGAAGGGGTAAATGCCGTAGTCAATGTCCCGCAGGGCGCCCAGCTGCGCCTCAAACATCACCGATCTGCCGTCCTCCAGTGCCTGGGTAAGATAGGCGCCGGTATCGCAGATATGATCTTTCAGCGGGTCACCATAGGTTTTAAGCCATTCTAAAATACTTTCCAGCGTCACCGTATCAGCCCCGTAGCCCTTGTGGATCATGATGTTTTTCCAGTCCACGATGCCTTCCAGGCGCCTCCTGGTAGTCTCCGGATAGAGAAGATCCCCCATGCGGATGCACTTTTTAAGGTATTTATCGCCGTAGACCGGGGCGATGCCGCGGCGGGTGGAACCGTATTTGGCATCGCCCAGACGGTCCTCCTCCAGGCAGTCCTGCCGGACGTGGTAGGGCAGGCAGATGATGGCGCGGTCGCTGATCTTCAGGTTTTCGGGGCTGACCTCCACCCCGGCCTCCCGCAGGCGACCGATCTCTCCGCAGAGGTGCTGGAGGTCGATGACCATGCCGGTGCCCATGACATTGACCACTTCCGGACGAAGGATGCCGGAGGGCAGCAGATTGAGGACGAATTTCCCCAGATGGTTGATGACGGTGTGCCCGGCATTGTTGCCGCCCTGATAGCGGGCTACGATGTCGTAATGGGAGGAGAGCAGGTCCACCATGCGGCCTTTGCCCTCGTCCCCCCAGTTGATGCCGACGATAGCAGTTAACATTTGACGATACCTCCTAAAATATGCGGCGGAAGAGGCGGACAGATCACTGCCCGGCGTGGGCGATCCCGAGGATCTCAAGCTCTTTTTCATTGAGACCGATGCCGCGGAGCATCAGACGGTTGCCCTTGAGCGCCTCGATGGAGTTAATGCCCATGCCGCCCATCATTTCCTTGATTTCGTGTTCCCATGCGGTGACCAGGTTTACAAGGCGGTCCGCTCCGACGTCTGGGTCGAGCCGGCTCACCAGATCCGGACGCTGGGTGGCGATGCCCCAGTTGCAGAGCCCCGAGTGGCAGCTGCGGCAAAGGTGGCACCCCAGGGCCAGCAGGGCGCTGGTGGCGATGTATACCGCATCCGCCCCCAGGGCAATGGCTTTGACCACATCGGCGCTGCTGCGGATGGAGCCCCCGGCGATGATGGAGACCCTGCCGCGGATCCCCTCGTCCCGAAGGCGCTGATCCACACTGGCAAGGGCAAGCTCAATGGGAATGCCGACATTGTCACGGATGCGGGTGGGCGCCGCGCCCGTACCGCCCCGGAAGCCGTCGATGGCGATGATGTCCGCGCCGGAGCGGGCGATTCCGCTGGCGATGGCGGCCACATTGTGGACGGCGGCCACCTTGACGATGACCGGCTTTTTATATTCTGTGGCTTCTTTTAAAGAATAAACCAGCTGCCGCAGGTCCTCAATGGAATAGATGTCGTGATGGGGGGCAGGGGAGATGGCGTCGGAGCCCTCCGGGATCATCCGGGTGCGTGAGATATCCCCCACAATCTTGGTGCCGGGCAGATGCCCGCCGATACCGGGTTTGGCGCCCTGGCCCATCTTGACTTCGATGGCGGCGCCAGCCTCCAGGTAATTTTTATACACGCCGAAGCGCCCGGACGCCACCTGGACGATGGTGTTGGCGCCATACCGGTAAAAATCCTCATGGAGGCCGCCCTCGCCGGTATTGTAGCAGGTGCCCAGACGGACGGCGGCGCGGGCCAGGCTTTCGTGGGCGTTGTAGCTGATGGAGCCGTAGCTCATGGCGGAAAACAGAATGGGAACAGCCAATTCCAACTGAGGGGCAAGGTTGTTTACAAGCCTGCCCTTTTCGTCCCGGCAGATCGACTGCGGCTTGGCGCCCAGAAAGGTTTTGGTCTCCATGGGCTCCCGCAGGGGATCAATGGGAGGGTTGGTCACCTGGGAGGCGTTGATCAGGATCTTATCCCAGTACACCGGGGCGGGCTCCGGGTTCCCCATAGAGGAGAGCAGTACCCCGCCGGTGGCTGCCTGACGGTAGATGTCGGTGATGGCCTGGCCGGTCCAATTGCAGTTCGATTTAAAGGTGTGGTCGGTCTTTACGATTTTAAGGGCACGGGTGGGACAGAGAGCCACACAGCGGTGGCAGACCACACATTTGGATTCATCCGAAACCATGAGGCCGGAGGAGGGGTCGTAGGAGTGGACCCCGTTGGCGCACTGCTGCTCGCACACCCGGCAGGAGACGCACCGGGTGGGGTTTCGGATCACTTCGTAATCGGGATATAAATAATTCACCGGCATTTTTCGGCACCTCCGTCCAGGGTGATGATAACTGGCTCGCCGCCCTTGGGCGCCCACAGGCGGTCAAGGCTGGGCTCCAGAACCCGGATGGCACACTCCTCGCTGGCAATATAGGTGGTGTCGCCTTTTTCACCGATGACCAGGGAGCGCAGCTTCAGGCGGTCATTGAGGGCCATCAGCCCGCCGGAGAAGCCCAGCAGAATGGAGAAGGGGCCGGTGATGAGCAGACTGGAAAATGCGTTGCGAAGGTAGGTGAGCTGTTCCCGCTCCTCCCGGGGCTTTCGCTCGATGGTGCTCCAAAACGGGGCGGCGATCACGCTGGCGGTCTCCCGAAGGGTGAGCCCCTGGCGGCGATTGAGGAAATCGATCATATAGCTGATGACCTCCGTATCGGTGAGCAGAGTACATTTATAGCCGAACATCTCGATATAGCGGCGGTTGGCGTCGTAGGAAGAGATCTCGCCGTTGTGCACCACGGAGTAATCGAGCAGGGCGAAGGGATGGGCTCCGCCCCACCAGCCGGGAGTGTTGGTGGGGTACCGGCCGTGGGCTGTCCAGCAGTAGCCCTCGTACTCATCCAGGCAGTAGAACTCCCCTACGTCCTCCGGAAAACCGACCGCCTTAAAGACCCCCATGTTCTTGCCGCTGGAAAATACGTACGCCCCCCGGATATCGGTGTTGATGCGGATGACGCAGCGGGCGGTGTACTCGTCCTCATCCAGCTGGCTGTCCACAAGCCGGGTATGCAGCGGAACGACAAAATAGCGCCAGATCAGGGGGACGTCGGTGATGCGGGGATGCCGCTTTACCGGGATCTTGGAGAGGTTTACGATATCAAAGCGCTGCTCCAAAAATTTTTCGCACTCTTCTTTGGCGGACTGAGAATCGTAGAATACATGGAACGCGTACAGGTCCTTGTACTGGGGGTAGATGCCGTAGCCCGCAAAACCGCCGCCCAGACCGTTGGAGCGCTCCGGCATCATGGCGATGGAGCGGACAATGGCGTCGCCGCAGACGGGCCTGCCGCTCTTGTTGATGATGCCGGATATGGCGCAGCCGGCGGGAATACGGACCGCGCCTTCTTTTTGCAGCATGGGATCATCTCCTCATATCATGATATTTCCGCCTGTGCCGCAGAGCCGGGGAAAGCAGCGGACCCGGCGGAAAACCGGATAGTCTTTCCTAAAACAGCGCAGGGTCGTTTGAAGGGAGCCGGTTTCTTCGCAAGGCCCGGCATAAAAGGAAAAAGGCGTTCATTGCAAAGCACGGCGGAAATACCGTGTTCTGCAATGAACGCCCTTGTTCACGCTTCACATTATAAAGCAGGAGCCTTTGGTTGTCAACCGGCCGCAGGGGGAAAAACAGGTTTTTTTTGGATGGCGGTGCGGTTTTTCCCATTTGCGCAAAAACGGAAGGGATCGACAGCCCCGATTTATGGAAACTGCAAAAAACTGAAAATAAGGGTTGACATCTCCGCGGTTGAAGGGTATACTGCGGGCATAGACAGCAAGGGCGCTGTGGAGGTTTTCTCCACGGCGCCTTTTGTTTTGCCTTTTGGGCGGAGAGCCCGCATAGGCTTATGTTACAGACAGCACCCCAAGCTGAAAGAAACAAAATCCTCTGACGAAGCAGAAAGGTTGTGTGGGTATGAACAGCGTATCCGAGATTTTTGGAAGCATGGTATTTGGCGACAGTGTTATGAAAGAACGGCTGCCGAAGAATACGTATAGGCAGCTGAAAAAAACCATAGAGGGTGGCCGGGAGCTGGACCCCTCCATTGCCGATGTGGTGGCCAACGCCATGAAGGACTGGGCCATCGAGAAGGGCGCTACTCATTTTACCCACTGGTTTCAGCCCATGACCGGGATCACAGCGGAGAAGCACGACAGCTTCATCTCTCCCACCAGCGACGGGAGCGTGATCATGGAGTTTTCCGGCAAAGAGCTGGTGCGGGGAGAGCCGGATGCCTCCAGCTTCCCCTCCGGCGGCCTGCGCGCCACCTTTGAGGCCCGCGGTTACACCGCCTGGGACCCCACCTCCTATGCCTTTGTTAAGGACGATACCTTATATATCCCCTGTGCCTTTTTCTCTTACGGAGGCGAGGCGCTGGATAAAAAGACCCCGCTGCTGCGCTCCATGGAGGCGATCAACAAAGAGGCCCTGCGTATCCTGCGGCTCTTTGGAAACACCACCACCAAACGGGTGGTCACCACGGTGGGGCCGGAGCAGGAGTATTTTCTGGTGGACAAAAAGCTGTATGACGAGAGAAAGGACCTGATCTTTACCGGACGGACCCTCTTCGGCGCCAAACCCCCCAAGGGGCAGGAGCTGGACGACCACTATTTCGGTACCATCAAGCCCCGGGTGAAGGCCTTTATGGCAGAGCTGGATGAAGAGCTTTGGAAGCTGGGCATTTACGCCAAGACCGAACACAACGAGGTGGCCCCGGCCCAGCATGAGCTGGCCCCCGTCTTTACCACCAGCAACCTGGCCACCGACCACAACCAACTGACCATGGAGCTGATGAAAAAGGTGGCCCTGCGCCACGGGCTGGTGTGCCTGCTGCACGAAAAGCCCTTTGCGGGGGTAAACGGTTCCGGAAAGCACAATAACTGGTCTATCTCCACCGATGACGGCATCAACCTGCTGGATCCCGGAAAATCCCCCCGGGACAACGCCCAGTTCCTGCTGTTCCTGTGCGCCGTCATCAAGGCGGTGGATGAATATCAGGATCTGCTGCGGATCTCGGTGGCGAGCGCCGGAAACGACCACCGTCTGGGGGCCAACGAGGCGCCGCCCGCCATTGTCTCCATGTTTTTGGGCGAGGAGCTGGACGCGGTGCTCGCCTCCATTGAGAACGACACCGCCTATGACCCGCATCAGGCCGTCAGGATGTCTATGGGTGTTGCGGCCCTGCCTGCCATTCCCAAAGACAACACCGACCGCAACAGGACCTCTCCCTTTGCCTTTACCGGCAACAAGTTTGAGTTCCGCATGCTGGGTTCTACCCTCAATATCGCCTGCCCCAACATCATGCTCAACACCATGGTGGCGGAGGAGCTGCAGCAGTTCGCCGACAGGCTGGAGGGCGCGGCGGACTTCGGGGAAGCCCTTTCTGCGCTGATCAAAAAGACAGTGAAAGAACACAGGAGGATCATTTTCAACGGCAACGGCTATGATGACGCGTGGCAGGTGGAGGCCGAAAAACGCGGGCTTTTGAACCTGAAGACCATGCCCGACGCCCTGCCCTACTATATCAGCGACAAAAACATCCACCTGTTCACCAAGCACAATATTTACACAAAGACGGAGATGCACGCCCGCTACGAGATCCAGCTGGAAAACTACAGCAAGGTGCTCAACATCGAGGCACTGACCATGGTGGACATGGCGCGGAAAGATTTTCTGCCTGCCGCAGAGGCTTACAGCAAAGACCTGGCCAAAACAGCCGCCCTCAAAAAAGAGCTTGGGGTGGACACCGCTCTGGAGAAAGAGATGGTGGAAAAGCTCTCCCGGCTTGCCGCCTGTATCTACAAGAAGGCGGATGGTCTGGAGGCAGCACTGCTTGGAGCCAAGGAGCATACGGAACCTTTGGACAATGCCAGGTATTACCAGGCGGTGGTGTTCTCCGCCATGCAGGAATTGCGCGCCTGTGTCGATGAGCTGGAGGTGATCACCGCGAAGAAGTACTGGCCGGTGCCTTCTTACGGTGATATGCTGTTCAGCGTCTGAGAAAAGCAAAACAAAACAGCACAAGGGCGTGCACGAAAGTGCACGCCCTTTCTTTATGGCAGCCCCGGCGGCTTTAAACGGGGCATCTGTCGGGAAAGATGTTTCCATGACGCTCAACGGAGCATTGGCGGGGCTTGTGGCCATTACCGCCTGGTGCGACGTTGTGACTCCGGCGGGTGCATTCTGGATCGGGTTGATTGCCGCCTTTTTGATTGTATTCGGTGTGGAGTTTGTGGATAAGACCCTCAAAATTGACGACCCGGTGGGCGCCATCGGTGTGCATGGCATCTGCGGTGCCGCAGGCTGCTTACCGGCCTGTTTGCACAGGATGGAGGGCTTTTCTACGGCGGCGGGGCCGAGATGCTGAAAACCCAGGCACTGGGCGTATTCAGTGTTGCCGCCTGGGTGGCCGGGACAATGACAGTCGCTTTCTTTTTCCTCAAAAAGACGGTGGGCCTCCGGGTCACCCGGGAGGAGGAAATAGCGGGGCTCGATTTTTACGAGCACGGTCTTTCCAGCAGCTATGCCGACTTTATGCCGGTAATGGAACATTTTTATGAGGAAGAGGACACCGGTGTGACGGTGATTGATATGGCAGCCCCGGAGCCGGCCGTGGACCCTGACGTTTCCGCGGTTTCCTGCAGAGCACAGAGCGGCCCCAAAATGACGAAGAAGATGAATACCGTACGACGTGCGAACTTTACACGTGCAGACCGTACTGCAATCGGGCATGAAATAGAAGTTCGGTACATAGCGGCCATCACTGTTTAGGAGAGATATGAGATGAAACGGCTGGTTTCTTTCTGTTTTAACATGGATGCTGCCTGTGTGGATCTGGAATACTCCGATGGAAGCATGATCGCCATCGATACCATCGCCGTGGAGAACGATTTAGCAGACAATATGTACCAGCAGTCAGAGCTGGATTGGCTGATCTACAATAAGTCATTGGAGTATACTCAACTGGTGCTGAGCGGTGAAATTGAGAAGTACCTACAGGGTACACCGGAGCATCGATTGATGGATTGAGAATAAACGTAGCCCAGCCCACCGGTCAGATGATCGGTGGGCTGTGTTGTTTGCACTAATTCATGCGACCCAATTATAACCAGTTATTGCCTGATCGACGATATGGTCAAATACAAGCGTACTTTTCTCAAGAAAACTTCTCTGTCATAGCTTTCCGGCAAGAACTTATTTAGGATATAGACACTCTCACCTTTTACTCGCTCCTTTGGCTGCGGATCGTTTTGCCATCCCACAATGAACAACTCATTGCGTTTTTCTGTAAGTGTGTTGTAGAGTTCTTTTGCTGCCAACTTCACATGTTTTTCTTCATCGGCAGTAAAGATATTTCTGGCATCGAT
>JALELV010000004.1 GCA_022768545.1 Oscillospiraceae bacterium | reverse complement strand
CGTCCGCGGCCCTTTCGGCTGTTTTGCAGGGCCCGCTTAATAGCGCAGCCTTGCAATGTTCGTATCGCTTGCCAGGTTCATGAAGTTATAGAGCACCAGCACCTCGTCAAAATCCGTCTCCGCCATCAGCTCGCTCATCTTCATGGGCAGCGAGCGGAGGTCTACTACATAGACCTCGTCGTAATGATAGGTCAAAAACGGGACAAGAGAGTTTGCATAGGAGTCTTTGATCACCAAAATGCGGGTGGTCTCCTCCTCAGGGGCGGTGTTGTTGCCGCTGCGGATAACGGTGAGCCCGTTGTTGCCGCGCAGAAGCCCCGCATATTTGTCCCGCCCGGAAAATTTGGAATAGTCGTACAGCCCATCCGCCGCCTCTCCATTGATTGTGACCTCAGTGACCGGGATGTTGTAATAGGTGAGGACGTCCGGAACGGCGTTAAACAGCTTGCATTTGGAAAAATAGGTGCCGTAAAAACCCTCCACATCGGTCCGGCCCGGCAGGGCGTCCTTTTCCACCGGTACAAACCCCATGGATTCGGCATAGGCGCGGTAGGCCAGGTAAGCCCCGTCCGCCGTCCAGTGGTGGTCGGTTCGGTAATAGATATACTCATCCCGGTGCTCCCGCAGCGCCGGGAGCAGGTCCAGCGTACGCACCTGGGGGGCGTCGATCTCACCGTAGATACGCCGGATATACTCCTCCTGATCGAGCTGGTCCAAGCCGTAAGGAAGCTTTTCCGAAAGCACCTCATAGGAATTGGGTACCACGGCAAAGGTCATGGGCTGGGGGTGCTGCGCAAAAAACTCGTTTAAAAAGCGTAGGTTCATCTTCACCCGCTGGTCATCCGCTTTTTCGTACTTCTCAAAGAGGTAGTGGTCCTTCCCGTAGACGATCCCGTTGTTTTCGATCTTTCCAATGGCCAGCTCCGTGCGGGATTTTAAGCTGATCCAGCTGTCCCGCCAGACAAATTGGTCGTTGACATAGGTCTCATACTTGGGGGTAAAGGTGTTATCCAAAAAGCCGGAGAGGGTAAACGCGGGCCGCTGCGCCAGCATGCGGTTTTCCATTTCGGAGTATTCCGTGTTGTACTTGCACATATCACACACCATATAGCCCGTTAAAAACAGACCGAACAGGAAGAACAGCGGATATTTTTTGATGCCGCATAACAGTCGTTTCATCTCTCTGCCCTCCCCTTAAAACCGGAAATACAAGAACGGATTGTAGGTGGCATCCACCAGGTAGGCCACCGAGATCACCAGGATGAGCCCCAAAACCGCAAGGTCGAGGGCCTGATGCTTTTTGATCTTATTGTAGAGCCGCTCCGCCAGCGGCGTGGAGAAAAACGCGGCCGCGGCAAAGGTGATGCCGTAATTGCGCAGATAATAGACCCAATCCGCCCCGCCTGTAAAGGAAAACAGCTTTCCAATAAATACCGCCAGCTGAGAGAGGTCGGTAATGGCAAAGAGCGCCCAGCTGATGATCAGCAGGAAAATAACATACAGGTGAGAAAACACCCGGCTTTGGTTTAGTTTTTCCAAATAAAAGCGCTTCTCCAGCACCAGGATAACAAAGAAGAAAAGCCCCCAGAGCACAAAGTTCCAGCTGGCCCCGTGCCAAAACCCGGTGGCAGCCCACACCACAAAGAGGTTAAAATACATCCTCCCCTTTGACACCCGGTTTCCCCCCAGGGGGATGTAGACATACTCCCGGAACCAGGAGCCCAGCGTCATATGCCAACGGCGCCAAAACTCCGTGATGCTCCTTGAGATATAGGGATAATTAAAGTTCTGCGGAAACTCAAAGCCCAACATTTTTCCAAGGCCGATGGCCATCAGGGAGTACCCGCTGAAATCGAAATAGATCTGGAAGGAGTAGGCCAGGATCCCCAGCCAGGCAAGCGGCGAGGAGATCTCGGAAAAACCGGTCTGCTGCACCACATCCCAGAGAGAACCGATGTTGTTTGCAATGAGCACTTTTTTGCCCAGGCCGAAGATAAACAGGGCGATGCCGTCGGTGATCTGCGCCGCGTCAAAGCGCCGCTCCCGCAGCTCCCGCTGGACATCGGTATATTTGACAATTGGCCCGGCGATCGGCTGGGGGAACAATACCACAAAGGCGCCGAAATCGATGATGTTCCGCTCTGCCTTCACCTTGCCGCGGTAGACGTCGATGGTGTAGGAGAGGGTCTGGAAGGTGTAAAAGCTGATGCCCAGGGGCAGGGTGAGGTCGATATGGCCAATCGCCGTTCCGGCCAGGGCATTGATGTTATCGACAAAAAAGTTGGTATATTTAAAGAAAAACAGCATACCCAGGTTAAAAAACAGCGAAGCGCCCAGGCTCGCCCGGCAGACCCATTTTTTATCCCTGTGGGATTCTATCACCCGGGATGCGGTATAATCCACTAAAATGGAAGCGATCATGATGGGGAAATACTTTGCCTCGCCCCAGGAGTAAAAAACAAGGCTCAACACCAATAAAACGGCGTTTTTAGCGCGTTTTGGCGTGAGGTAATAGAGAATAAAGGCGATAGGCAAAAAGCGAAACAGGAACAAAATACTGCTGAATACCATGGCAACCCCCAAATCTATCTGTCACATCCGGCTGTCTTCCAACAAAAACAGAATTTCAAAATCTTTTTTAAACGGTACCCCGCCCGTACCTCAACGGGCCTGCCGCGGGCGCTTAAAGCCGGGCCGGCGCCAAACCGGCGCACCGCCGTTCTGCCTCGTATTGAAAAGCCAAAAAACCAAATTACAGATACTATATCAGATAATTTTCTAAAACACAAGAGCGAAGGCCCGGCGTTTTCTCTTACGCGGTAAAGTTTGCTTGTACCATTTCCCACGCTCGGTCTGCTTCCTCCCGGGCGTCCTTTTCCGGGTCTCCCAGCAGGATCAGGAACCAATAATCTCCCAGGCTGCCTACCTTCCCCGCCTCCGCCTTGCGGTACTGCTCCGGAAGAGAGGCCTCAAAATTGCGCAGTACTTCCTCCCGGCGCTGTTCTAAACCTTTTCGAACCCTTTCCCCGCGCCCCGGTTTTGCGCGCACCACCAGCAGATTGTCTGCGGAGGTAAAGGACATGGAATATGCCCCGGCATATTCCGCGGCGTCCTCCGGCAGAATGTGAAACAACTCCTTCAAAGCCCGCTCATCCACCGGGGCCGCCATGGATATTTCAAATTCATCCTCCGCCTCCAGGACGATATCCTGCAGGCTCTTTCCCTCCCTGAGGCGGGCCTGCGGCCTTCCGCCCCCGATGCACCCGGAAAAAACAATACAGCACAGCAGCAAAAGGACCGCTGTTTTTCCTGTATTCACGTTTTCATCTCTCCCCTGCGCCGGCGCGCCGTTTTTTGTATTTGGGCCAAGCGCCCTTTCTACCATTATCCGCCGTTTTTGAGGGTTCTATGCGCGGGAGCGGTTTTCCGCACTCTGCGGACAGAAAAAAACCCCCTGTGAAAACTCACAGAGGGCTTTGAAGGCTTTGTCTTATTCCTCGTCGGAAGCTTCCTCAGCCGCAGGCTCGGAGAGAGCACGGATGGAAAGGCTGACGCGCTTTTTGTCAAAATCGATCTCGGTGATCTTGACGTCCACTTCCTGACCGACCTCCAGAACGTCGGATACTTTGTTGACCCGCTCGTTGGAGATCTGGGAAATGTGGATCAGGCCGTCGATGCCGGGGATGATCTGGGCAAAGGCGCCGAAGGTGGTGAGAGAAACGATCTTCGCCTTGGTGACAGTGCCGGCAGGATAATCTTTCTTAAGGATCTCCCAGGGATTGTCCTCAGACTTTTTGTAGCCAAGAGAGATCTTCTTTTTCTCGCGGTCGATGTCCTTGACATATACCTCTACCACATCGCCCACATTGACGACCTCAGAGGGATGTTTGATGCGGTTCCAGGAAAGCTCGGAAATATGCACCATACCGTCGATGCCGCCCAGATCCACAAAAGCGCCGTACTGTGTGAGGGATTTGACCGCTCCGGTATAGGTCTTGCCGATCTCGACAGTCTCCCAGAACTTCTCTTCCAGCTCTTTTCTCTGCTCCTTGAGAACGGCCTTGATGGAACCGATGGCGCGTTTGCGGCCGCGGGGCAGTTCTTTGTATTCCAGGATCTTAAAGGAAACGTTGTTTTTCAGCAGAACGTTCAGGTCCTCAATGCGGGAGAGAGAGGCCTGGGATGCGGGCACAAACACGCGCACGCCGTTGGTGGAGACGATAACACCGCCCTTGACCACTTCGACCACAGTACCTTCCAGGATCTCGCCGGACTCGGCGGCTTCCTCAACCTTCTTCAGGCCGGCAATGGCGTCCAGACGTTTTTTGGAGAGGATCACGGTACCTTCCACGTCATTGACGCGGACAACCAGAAGGTCGATCTGGTCGCCGATCTTGACCAGGTCTTCCACTTTGGCGTTGGGGTCGTCGGTCAGCTCGTGCAGCGGAACATATCCGGTGTGCTTGGTGCCGATATCGACCTGTACTTCGGTCGGTGTGTACCCGACAACTACGCCCGTCTCCTTCTTGCCGTTATATGTACTTTTGAAAGACTGGTCCAGCATCTCCCCAAAGCTCATTTCTTCATTGGTAATAAATTCACTCATGGTTTCTTGTACCTCCTTAATTATGCAAGCCGGCGTCGAGGCCCCGGCAGTCACACCAATTTTGGCGCTCCTCGGAAAAGAATACTTCGACAGCTCGTCCGCGGATTCCACATAAACGGCCCTGCAATACGCTCCGCAGATATCATACAATTTCGCCGTGTTAGAACTGTTTTTCCCGCCTATCACGACCATTATATCAGATTCACGGGCCAGTTGTACAGCTTCTTCTTGTCTTTTTTCCGTAGCACTACATATTGTATCAAAAATCTCGAGGTTTGTATATAGTTTTTTTGCGGTTTCTACACATTTCTTCCATTTTACAGTGCTGAAAGTGGTTTGAGAGACCAAAATGCAGGGTTTTGCACAAAAATCCGGGTGTTTTTCCGCCAGCTCTGCCAGTTCTTCCCTGGAGCGCACCACAAAATACGGGCCGGAGCAGTGCCCGGCGATCCCCTGTACCTCCGGATGATCCGGATCTCCGGCGATCAGGACGAGCTTTCCCCCGGCGCTGTGCCCGGAGGCGATCTGATGGATCTTTTTTACAAAAGGGCAGGTGGCGTCCACCACCTTTGCGCCCAGAGCCTCCAGCTCATCGTACACGCACTTTGCCACCCCGTGGGAGCGGATGACCACGGCGGCGCCCGCCGGCGCCTCGCCCGGGCTGTCCACCACGACGGCACCTCGGCGGGAGAGCCCGTCGATCATCTGGGGGTTGTGGATAATGGGGCCCAGGGTACACACCGGTTCACCCCGGTCCAGGAGCTCCTCCACGATCTTTACCGCCCGGTCCACCCCAAAGCAGAAACCGGCTGTTTTAGCCACGCTGACCTTTCTCATCCATTCTCCTCCAAAAGCGCGGCGATCTCATCCATGATCCTCCGGCTGGCGGCCTTGATATCCGAGGGGGAGTGCTCCCGAACGGCCAGCTCGCCGTTGGGGATCACCTTCCCGTAACGGATGACGATGCGGCTGCGGAAGCGGAGTTTCCCGGTAAAATAGATGGCGGCGGGCAGCACGTCCGCCCCCGTGCGGGAGGCGATCAGCGCCGCGCCGGATTTGGGGCGCAGCAGGGTGCCGTCCTTGGAGCGGGTCCCCTCCGGGAACATGGCCAAAACCTTCCCGGAACGCACCGTCTCCGCGGCAAAATCCATGGCGCCGGTGTCTCCCTTGCCCCGGGAAACCGGAAAAGCGCCCAGCTTTCGAAGGATAAAGCCCACAAAACGGTTTTGGAACAGCTCTTCCTTCGCCATAAAATGAAGCTGGCGGTCCAGCTTCTGCGCGATGAGAATAGGGTCTAAGTTGGTGCGGTGGTTGCAGCAGAGGATATATCCCCCATCCCGGGGCTGGTTTTCCGCCCCGATATAGATGAGCTTGTACCAGGAGCGGTAAAGTATCCCCGTGAGAATTTTTCCCAAATGATAAAACCAGCTCATCTGTTTTCCTCCCCTTCCGGCAGATCAAGCCTCTCCCGGACCGTCCGGTAAAGCGCCTCGATGGATTCCTCCAGTGTGAGCTCGGAGGTATCGATCAAAACAGCGTCCTCCGCCTGGCGCAGAGGCGCCGTTTCCCGGTGGGAATCGTTGTAATCCCGCTGGATCACGTCCTCCAAAACTTGTTGGAGGGTGACCTGTTCCCCTTTTTCCCGCAGCTCTTTCCAGCGGCGCTGCGCCCGTTTTTCCGGCGACGCCGTGAGAAAGATCTTGACATCGGCATCCGGCAGCACCACTGTGCCGATATCGCGGCCGTCCATCACGATGGAATTTGTTTTGCCCATATTCCGCTGCAGGTCAAACAGAAAACTGCGCACCGCAGGCACAGCGGACACCCGGGACGCCGCCATGGAAACCTCCGGTGTACGGATCCGCTCGCTGACGTCCCTGCCGCCCAGCAGTACCCGCTGCTCTCCCTCTATAAATTTGAGCTCGATACATATCTCATCCAGACAGGCGCTCACCTGTGCCGGGTCGGCGGTATCCCGCCCGCTCTCCAGCACGTACAGCCCCACAGAGCGGTACAGCGCCCCCGTATCCACATAAATATACCCCAGGCGCCCCGCAAGGGCCCTGGCGATAGTGCTCTTCCCCGCTCCGGCGGGGCCGTCGATGGCGACAGAAACCAAAATCTTCCACTCCTTGTGCGTTTTATTTCCCCTGCGCCGCGCTCTGCCCCGCAAGGTACCCGGTGGAAAAGGCGATCTGCAGGTTGTAGCCGCCGGTGCAGGCGTCCACATCCAGCACCTCGCCAGCAAAATAGAGCCCCGGCAGGAGCTTCGACTCCATGGTCTTTGGGTCCACCTCCGACACCTTGACGCCGCCCGCCGTAATGATTGCTTCCTCCACCGGGCGGAAGGCCTTCGGGGTAAGCGGAAGGCACTTGAGCAGGCGGGCAAACCCCAGCCGCTGCTCCCGGGTGACCTGATGTACCTTCAGCTCTCCGGGAATGCCGCTGAGGCGCACCGCCGGGGGAATAAGCTTTCTGGGAAGCAGGTCGGAAAGGGCGTTGAAGAAGTCCCGGTTGGAGTACCCGGCAAAATCTCTTCTTATTCTATCATCCAGCTGCTGCAATGTCAAAGCGGGCTTGAGGTCTATCTCCATGCGGTAGTCGGCCAGGCGCCCCGCCTTCATAAAGGAGGTGGCGCTGAGCACCAGGGGGCCGGAAACTCCGAAATGGGTAAAAAGCATCTCCCCCAGCTCGGAGAATATTTCCTTTTTCCGGGTGACATCCCGCACCGTCAAGGTCACGTTTTTTAAAGAAAGCCCCATCAGATCCCGGCACCATTCCTCCTGGGTCTCCACCGGGATCAGGGAAGCCTCCGGGGGGATCACCGTGTGCCCCGCCTGGCGGGCCAGGCGGTATCCGTCCCCGGTGGAACCGGTGCCGGGGTAGCTGAGGCCACCCGTCGCCACGATGACCTTCGGGGCAAAGAGCTTCCGCCCGTCCTCGCAGACGACCCCTTCCAGCGCCCCGTCCCGGATCATCAGCGCCTCCACCCGGCAGCTCTGCTCCGTCTGGGCAAAGCGCCGCCCGTACGCGGCCAGGGCGTCCACAATATCCACCGCGCGGTCCGAAACCGGAAACACCCGGCCGCCCCGCTCTGTTTTCAGAGGGACTCCGGCATTTTCAAAGAACTCTATCGTCCTCTCCGGGGGAAAGCGGTAGGCAGCGCCGTAGAGGAACTTTGCGTTAGAGCGCACCGCCCGAAGGAACTCCTCCGGGGTACAGTTGTTGGTGACGTTGCAGCGCCCCTTCCCTGTGATCATCACCTTGCGCCCCGGGCGGGGGTTGCGCTCCGCCAGGCAGACGGAGGCACCCTGCTCCGCCGCGGTACCCGCGGCAAAAAGGCCGGCGGCGCCGGCCCCTACTACAATGACGTCATATTTCATTTCCGTTCCCCGTCTCCTCCACCTTTTCGTAGACATGGTACTCGTCCCAGATCTGCTCAAGACGGGAATAGGTCTGCGCGATCTCATCCTTCTTTTTAAGGCCCACCGCTACGATGAGGGCGTTGATGAGGCTTAAGGGGGCCACAAGGGAATCCACAAAAGAAGTCATGTCGCTGCGGGCCAAAAGCAGGTGGTCCGCCGTCTGGGCGATAGGAGACAAGCGGGAATCCGTGATGGCCACCACCTGGGCGCCGTTGGCCCTGGCGTAGGCCGCCGCGTTGTAGGTACGCTTGGAATACCGTGGAAAGGTGATGCCGATGAACACATCGTCCTTCCCGATGCGCAGGATCTGCTCAAACATCTCACTAGCGCTGGTGGTATTGACCAGACGCACGTTTTCAAAAATATGGTTAAAATAAAAGCTCAGAAAGCCAGAGAGAGCCGAGGCGCTTCGGATACCGAGAATATAAATGTTCTTTGCGCCTACGATCGCGTCCACCGCGTTGTTGAAATCCTCCAGAGAGGCCTCCTCCAGGGTATGGCGGATCTTTTCAATATCCAGGTTGAGCACCTTGTGCAGGGCGTCGGAGGACCCGATCTGGTCGCTGGTCACCTCCATGCGCTGCACCGAGGTGAGCCGGTTTCGGATCAGCTCCTGCAGGGCCCTCTGCAGCTGAGGGTACCCTTCAAAACCCACCTCTGCCGCAAAGCGGACTACGGTGGATTCGCTGACCCCCACAGTACTGCCCAGGCGGGATGCTGTCATAAAAGCCGCCTTGTCGTAGTGCTCGATGATGTACTGGGCAATCAATTTCTGCCCTTTGGAAAACCCCTTCATTTTTCCGCCGATATAGCTGATCAAATCCCGATTCATGAACAAGATCCTTTCCGCGCGGAAGCCGAGTTCCGCCGCTGGCCCGCCTTTGTCCGGCGTCTTTTAATTTTACTATCCATATCTTACCGGGAATTCCTGCAAAAATCAAGGGAAAACACAAAAATCGGCGCAAAAAATGCAGGAAGAAGCCTTCTTCCTGCATTTTTAAGATCTAACACCTTAAAACTTACCCTTGCATACACTGAATTTGAAGTGGTTTTAGGAGCCCAGGCTCTGTACCGCCTGGTTTTCCACAAAGTGACGGTATTCCGAGAGAATGGCGTCCTCCAGCTTTCTCCGCCCTTCCGGCGTGATGGGATGGGCAATGTCCCGGAACATCCCCCCGTCATCCTTTCGGCTGGGCATGGCCACAAACAGGCGCTCCGGCCCTTCGATGACCTTGATGTCGTGCACCGCAAGGTCGTGGTCGATGGTGACGGAGACCAGCGCCTTGAGGCGGTTGTCCTGGTATGTCCTTCTGATCCTGATATCGGTGATATTCACTGCAATTCCTCCTGTCAATGTTGCGGATACCGGCGCCGCGCCGGCGGGCGGCCCGGCACTTCCGCCGGGCTGAAAGGGCCGCTGTAGGTATTATTTTGCAAAGCAGGAAGCTTTATGCAGGTACTGCCGCATCCGGACGGAGATTTTTTACAAAGCGCCCCTCCCGGAGGCCTGCCCCACCCAAAAGGGCGGGTTTTGCGCAGAAAAACAAAAAAGGTGTTTATTTTATCCCTCCGAAGCAATATAATAAGGTAAGTATATGGCCGGACATCCCGTTTCAGAACCGGATGCCCCTGGACCGCAAAATTTTATCCGCTTCCCCCGGGAGCGGGCCTGGAGGACACTGGCTGCCATGATTCATTCTATTGACGAAAAAACTTTGAGCACCAAAAAGCACCTGCATTTTATCGGTATCGGCGGGTCAGGCATGTTCCCGCTGGTACAGATCCTGCATTCCCGGGGTTTTTACATTACCGGCTCCGACAACAACGAGACCGACACCCTGAACTATGAGCGCAGCGTTTTGGGTATCCCCATCCACTTAGGGCACAGCGCCGAGAATATCAAAGGGGCGGACTGCGTCGTTTACACCGCCGCCATCCTGCCGGATAACGTGGAGCTGGTGGCCGCTAAAAATTCCGGCGCTCTGGTGGTGGAGCGCTCCGAGATGCTGGGGCTCATCTCCCGGGAATACCCCGACGCCGTCTGCGTCTGCGGCACCCACGGCAAAACCACCTGCACCTCCATGATCACCCAGATCCTGCTGGGGGCGGGACTGGACCCCTCCGCCGTGATCGGCGGCAAGCTCAAGGCCATCGGCGGAAGCGGCCGGGTGGGAAAGAGCAGCCTCTTTGTCTGCGAGGCCTGCGAGTTTGTGGATACCTTCCTGCACCTTGACCCGGACGTGGCGGTCATCCTCAACATCGACGATGACCACATGGACTATTTTAAAACCATCGATAATTCCATCCGCTCCTTCCACCGGTTTGCAGAGATGGCCAGCCGCGCCGTCATCTACAACGGCGACGACGCCAACACCTGCCGCGCCGTAGAGGGCATCGAGGGCAAAGAGATGATCACCTTTGGCCTTTCCAGCCAAAACGACTACTACCCGGCGGACCTTTCCTATCCCAGCGGAGCCTGCACCCGGTTTACCCTGATGCACCGCGGTGAGGCGGTCTGCCCCGTTACTCTGAACATCCCCGGGCGCCACAACGTCTGCAACGCCCTGGCCGCCGCCGCCGCTTCGCTTTACGCCGGCGCAAAGCCCCGGGACATCACGGAGTACCTGGCGCAGTTTCGCGGGGCCGGCCGCCGCTTTGAGATCCTTGGGGAGGTAAACGGCGTCACCATTGCCGACGACTACGCCCATCATCCCCGGGAACTGGAGGTCACTTTAAAAGCCGCTTCCGAGATGGGGTTCCGGAAGGTATGGGCGGTGTTTCAGCCCTTTACCTACTCCCGCACCTCCCTGCTGTTTGACGATTTTGTCCGCGTGCTCCAGATCCCGGATCACACGGTCCTCTCCGAGATCATGGGCTCACGGGAGGTAAATACCTACGGCATCTATTCCAAAGACCTGGCCGAAAAGATCCCCGGGTGTGTCTGGTTTCCGGGGTTCCCGGAGATCGCCGGCTATGTCATGGCCCACGCCCAGCCGGGGGACCTGGTCATTACCCTGGGCTGCGGCGATATTTACAAATGCGCCCGCATGATGCTGCAGGGGTAATACTTCCCTTCCGCAAAAAAGGCGGCCTGTACCGAAAGTACAGGCCGCCTTTTGTCCGCTTAAAACATCAGTCCAGCTGGTTCATCAAAAAGGTCATATAGCTTGCATAGTGAGAGAAAACGATCCCCGGCTCCTGAAGCTCCGGGCACCAGCGCTTGACCCATTCCAGGGAGATATAGCCCTCATAGCCGTGTTTCTTCAGCAGCTTCAGAGTATCGAACACCGGCACGTCACCGTAGCCCATCATGCGGTACTCTACCTTTTCCGCACCCTGGACAGAATCCTTTACATGGAGGTGCTCCACCCAGGGGCCGATGTTCCCGTAGGTTTGCTCCGGGCGCTCGCCAAAATAGCGGTAGGGATGGTGGATATCCCACAGGACGCCGGCGGCGGGGCTGCCGGTATTCTGCATCACCTGGGCCAGAACGTGGGAATCCGCCAGGGCGCCGCTTGTCTCCAGCAGTACCTTGACCCCTTTCCCCTCGGCGTAGCGGCAGAGCTCCCGGTACAGGCGGGCAGCCTGCTCCACGTCCTCTTCCTCGGAGGGGTACGGCACAGAAGTGATCATCACCCGGACATATTTGGCGCCTACAAGCGGGGCAAAGTCGATATAAGCCCTGGCCTCCTCCATATACCGCTCCGGCTGCTCCACGCCCAGACAGGCGCCGGAGGTCAGCATGCTGATCTCCATACCGGCCTTCTCAAGCCGGGCCAACGTGTCTTCCCGGCGGCCCTCGGAAAACTCTTTGATCTTCGGCACGAACATCTCGTTGGCGACGCCGCGCACCTCGATCGCTTTCATGCCAAGGTCCTTCGAGGTGGCAAAGATCTCGTTCCAGGACCAGCCCGGGCAGCCTAAGGTTGAAAAACACAGCTTCATATCCATTTCTCCTTACTGTTTCAAGAGGATCAGTTCCACCATTCTTCTTCCTCCGATCCAGACCCGCTCTCCTCTTCGGAAGAGGAGTCCTCCTCTTCCGAAGGGTCAGCTTTCCGGGTCACCAAAATCACCGTATCCTTGTTCTTGTTGATGGAGGAGCCCTCGGTGAAATTGGTTCTGGAAACCAGCCCCACTTCCATGTCGGCGTTCTCCACCTCCATGATCTCGAAGGAGATCCCCATGTCGGTCAGGGTCTGGATGGCAAAGTCAAGGGTGCTCCCGGCCAATTTGGGCATGACAAGCAGCTCGGAGCCCTTGCTCACGTAAAGGATCACCTTTCCCTTATTGAGCATGGGGGTCCCGGCGGAAGGGGCCTGGTCGTACACCACGTTGGCGGGGTAATCCTCATTGTACTCTTCTTTGATGATAAACTCGTATTTATCGGTATAGCTCTGGTTGTTCTTGACATTTTCTATGTACTGGTTGATAAAATTCGGCACGCCGTTTTCCGCGGCGGCCCCGCTGGATTCCTCCGGGTAGAAAATGCTCTGGCTGGGCCGGGAGCCCGGCTCCGACTCGCCCCGGATATAGGGCATGGCGACCAAAATAACCGCCGGGATGAGCAGCAAAAAGGTGATCAGCATGGCAAACAGCATATAGGGGATCTTCTTTCCGCTCTTTCTGCCCCGCCCTTTTTTCTGCTTGACCGAGATGCTCACCTGAGAGGAATCGAACACCGCAGTGTGGGAGCTTGCAGCCTCCAACAGCATGCCGGTAAAATCATCCACCGACTGCACCCGGTTATCGGTGCTCACCAGCATGGCGGCGTAGATCGCATCGGATACATTTTCCGGAATAGACCGGTTGAGCTCGTTTGCCGGGCACAGGCTGTCGTTTATCTTGCGGTTGACAGCCTCGGTGGGCTGGGTGCCGGTGAGCACACGGTAGAGCACCGCAGCCGCGCTGTAGATATCGGTCCAGGAACCCTGCCAGCTGCTCTGGGAATACTGCTCCGGAGCGGAATAGCCCGGGAACAGCTCCGCGTCCAGCTCACCGAAATCCGTCCGCACCGCGGCGATACAGAAATCGGTCAGCCACAAAACGCCGTCCTGGTCGATACAGAGGGTGTCCGGGCTGATCCCCCGGTGGAGCACCCCGTGCTTGTGCATGCCGGCCATGGTGTTGAACAGCGGCATAAAGATCTTTTTGGCCTGGCTCCAGGAGAGCTCCCCGCCGCTGCGGTGAAGGAACTCCCCCAGCTTCAGGGTGCGGATATAGCGGTACACCGTGTATAATGTGCCGCGCTCTTCAAAAATATCCACTACCGGGACGATGCCCTTGGTGGGGCCCAGCTTGTAAAGGGACGCGGAGAGCTCCGCAAAATCCTCCATCAGGGCCTTGTATTCCGCCTCGCTGCCGGGGCCTGGGGTAAACGCTCTGGTCCGACTCGTTGCGGGCCGCCACTCCCTCCGGCATAAACTCCCGGATCTGCACCTTGTGGTTCTCCAGACTGTCGTAACCGATGTAGGTGGCGCCCTCCGCGTTTTTGGAGAGCACGCGCCCGGCAATATACCGCTCTTTCAAAACCGTTTTCGGCGGCAGATATTCAAGGCTGTGGGGCGTGTCGTCGCGGTATCCGCAGCGGGGACATTCGGTCTGCCCCTCCTCCAGCTTGCTCATACAGCCCATACACAGCCCCAAATCCTTTTCCAAAATCAAAGGTAATCACGCTCCCGATCTGATAATCGATATCTGTTGTGCTTTATATCACTTTTAACAGGTACCCGCGGATCACCCACACGGAAAAGGAGAAGAACATCACGCAGTTTCGGCGGAAGCCGCTCCCTGCAGGTTTAGATGTTCCACTGCCCACTCGCGCAGTTTGAACTTCTGGATCTTTCCGCTGGCGGTCATGGGAAAAGCATCCATGAACGCCACATGGCTCGGAACTTTGTGCCGCGCCATGCTGGAAAGCACGTAGTCCTTTACCTCGTCCTCCGTCATGCTGCAGCCCTCTTTGAGGATGACGCAGGCCATGACCTCCTCGCCGTAGCGTTCGCTGGGGACGCCGATGACCTGAACATCGCTGATGGACGGATGGGTATACAGAAATTCTTCGATCTCCTTGGGATAGATATTCTCACCGCCTCGGATGATCATATCCTTGATGCGGCCTGTAATCTTATAATAACCGTTTTCGTCCACAGTTGCAAGGTCTCCGGAGTGCAGCCAGCCATCTTTATCGATGACCTGCGCCGTGGCCTCTTCCATCTTATAATAGCCCTTCATGGTGTTGTAGCCTCTGGAGCAGAACTCCCCGGGCTGGCCGGGCCCCAGCTCTTCCCCGGTCTCCGGGTCCACGATCTTGGTCTCCACATGAGGCATATGGCGTCCCACCGTGGTCACCCGCAGCTCGATGCTGTCATCGGTGGTGGTCATGGTGGTGGCGGGCGAGGCCTCGGTCTGCCCGTAGGTTATGGTGATCTCAGACATATGCATCTTCTCCACCACCTGCTGCATCACCTTCACCGGGCAGGGAGAACCCGCCATAATGCCGGTGCGCATGTGGGAAAAATCGTATTTGGGAAAATCCGGGTGCTCCAGCATGCCGATATACATGGTGGGCACTCCGTGAAAAGCGGTGCACTTTTCGTTTTGCAGCGCATCCATCACCTTCACCGGGCTGTACAGATCCACCGGCACCATGGAGGTGGCGTGGGTGAGGCTTGCCATGGTGGCCAGCACCAGCCCAAAGCAGTGGAAAAACGGCACGACGATGCAGAGCTTGTCATCATGGGTGAATTTCATGCAGTCCCCAATGGCCTTGCCGTTGTTGACAATGTTATAGTGGGTCAGCATAACGCCCTTGGGGAAGCCTGTGGTACCGGAGGTATACTGCATGTTCACCACGTCGTGAGGGTCCAGGCTGTTGTAAACGGCCTCAAACTCCTTCATCGGCACAGAATCCGCACGGGTGTAGAGCTCTTTCCAGGGGATCATCCCGGCCGGGGTGTCCTCTCCCACATAGATCACGCTTTTGAGGAAGGGCAGCATGGGGTTCTGGAAGTTGCCGGGCTCAGAGTCCTTCAGCGTGGGGCACAGCTCGTTGACGATGTCCACATAGCTGTTCTTCTTAAAGTGGTCAATCATGACCAGCGCCTTGGAGTCGGACTGGCGCAGCAGATACTCCAGCTCGAATACTTTATATGCGGTGTTCACCGTCACCAGTACCGCGCCGATCTTGGCGGTGGCAAACAGTGTGATTAGCCACTCCGGCACATTGGTGGCCCAGATGGCAACGTGATCTCCCTTTTGGATGCCGATGGCCATAAGGCCCCTTGCCACCCGCTCACACTCTTCGTTAAATTCCTTCCAGGTGCGGCAGTAGTCGCGGTCGGTGTATTTGACCGCCTGATCATTGGGATACTGCTCCGCCACCTGTTCCAGCAATTTTCCAACTGTCACAGACATAAAATCGCTCATGCTGTTTACCTCCAAAACCTTAAGTATTGCTCCGGTCGTGGGCCCGTTTTAAGACAATAAAAAAGCCCCCGTCTTCTCCTGTAAGAAGACGGAGACTATTCAAAGCTCCGCGGTACCACTTCCATTGGCGCGTCGGCGCCCGCTCTGCTGTGTCTTGCGCCCGAAGGCCGCAACACGCTTCCCCGCTACCGGTGGGAAAACCGTTCGAACCTAATCCTTTAAAAAAGTTTCAGCCGACCGCTCAGGGGTGAGTTCGCAAAAAACATTTCCGCCGCTTTTCAGCCGCCGCGGCTCTCTGTGGGAAATGGGCTCTTCTGCGGATCCCCGTCATCG
>JALELV010000114.1 GCA_022768545.1 Oscillospiraceae bacterium | reverse complement strand
TGGCATCGCCATGTTTTCGCTGCAGATCTATTTCGATTTTTCCGGCTATTCCGACATGGCTATCGGCCTGGGGCGGATGTTTGGCTTTCACTACCGGGAAAACTTTAACTACCCCTATATCTCCCGCTCTGCTACGGAATTCTGGAGGCGGTGGCATATCTCCCTGGGAAGCTTTTTTCGCGACTATGTCTATATCCCCATGGGCGGAAACAGGAGACACCAGTACATAAACCTGTTTGTCGTGTGGTTTCTTACCGGGCTCTGGCACGGCGCCAGCTGGAATTTTATCCTCTGGGGGCTCTACTTTGGAGTGCTTATCGTGGCAGAGAAGCTCTTTCTGCAGAAGCTGTTTGACCGGCTGCCGGGGGCGCTCTCTCAGGTGGTGTCGAGGCTGTACTTTTTGTTCATTGCCATTTTCGGTTGGGCGATCTTTTATTTTACAGACCTGGGGCGCCTGGGGGAGTTTATCGGCGCGATGTTCGGCGCGGGCGGACGCCCGGCGGTGGATACCCTGCTGCCCCTGACCCTTTCCAACAATCTCTTTTGGATCATTGCCGCCGTGATCGGGTGCCTCCCGGTCGTGCCGCTGCTGAAGAAAAAGCTGATCGGCGACGGGGAAGATGCAAAGAGTGCCCTATGGGTGACGGCGCTGCAGCCGCTCATCTATCTGGGTATTCTGTTTGTCTGCACGGCCATGCTGGTAGGGGAAAGCTACAACCCCTTCCTGTATTTCAGATTTTAAAGGAGGGCGGAAAATTTGAGCCAGAACCATATGGAGCAGGAAAAGAGAACCGCCCGCCTTGCAAAGGCCAAAACCGCGGGCTGTGTGCTGTTTATCGCGGCACTGGCGGCCATGGGAGTGCTCTCCGCGGTGCTTCCCAAGCCGACGGTTTCGGAGGAGGAAAAGCGGGAGCTCAATAAAATGCCGGAGTTTTCCTGGAAAGCGCTGTTCGGCAAGGAATATACTTCACAGTTTGACCTGTTCTACGCCGACACCTTCCCCTTCCGGGACTTCTTTGTCAAGACCGGAGCTTATTTGGAGGAGGCCCGGGGGTTTCGGGCCGATAATGTAAAGATCTATGAGGAGCCCGCCGTGGGCCCCGCTCCCAGCGAGGAGCCGGGGGTCACCGGGCAGGAACCTTCCCGGCCGGAGAGCAGCGCTCCGGAACAGAGCGGGGCTTCCTCTGAAAGCGTTTCTTCCGCCCCTTCCGGGGAGAGCTCCTCCAGCCAGGCGGTCAGCCGCCCGGAGCTTCCGGAGGGTGAGGGGGAAAAGCGCGGGTCCCTGTTTATCTACAACGGTATGGCGCTGCCGATCTTCGGCGGGAACGAGTGGGAGGTACAGCACTACGCCAATGTGCTCAACCAGTACGCCGAGATCCTGGGCGACGAGGTGCAGATCTACGATCTGGTGATCCCTTCCTCCATCGAGCTGCTGCTGCCGGATAAATACAAAGGCATCAGCACCCCGGAAAAACCCAATATCGATTCCATCTACAGCAAGCTGGACAGCCGCATCAAGACGGTAAATGCCTACGACGCGCTGATGAGCCACCGCGACGAGTACATTTATTTCGGCACCGACCACCACTGGACCGGTCTGGGTGCCTACTACGCCTACTGTGCCATGGGTGAGGCGGCCGGGTTTGAGCCGGTGAAGCTGGAGGACTGTGAAAAGCGCACCATCGAGCCGTTTTTGGGCTCTCTGTATACCCAATCGCAGGATGTGGAGCTTAAAAACAACCCGGACCATGTGGACTACTACATCATGCCCGGGGAATACCAGGGGTATCTCTATCAAAGGGGAGACCCGTTTACCGCTTATCCCTGTTCGCCCTGGGCGGAGTATGCCACCGGCGTCAACAGCTACAGCGTCTTTTTGGCGGGGGACCAGCCTCTGTTCGAGATCCGCACCGGCGCGGGCACCGGGCGGAAGATCATGGTGTTTAAAGAATCTTTCGGAAACGCCTTTTCCCCGTGGCTGATCAATAATTTTGATACGGTGTATGTTGCGGACATCCGGTATTTTGAGCTCAACGCCATCGATTTTATCCGGGAACACGGCGTGACCGATGTGCTGTTTATCAACAACATTTTTGCGGCGAACACAAACTACCAGGTGAGCTGCATCGAGAGCCTTATCTACCAGCAGTGGCCGCCTGCGGAGCCGGAGGAGAGCTCCGGGGACGAGGAGGACGCCCCGGAAGAGGAGCCCTCCGAGGAAGAGGAGACCGAAGAGGAATGACCTTCGCGTGTGAATTGCAAAAAAAGGGGGGCGCTTCCATCATAAGATGGAAGCGCCCCCCTTTGCAGCAGCATCAGGCAATGGAGAGAAATACCATCAGGAAGTGGAACAGGCTGCCCAGCAGCACAAAGATGTGAAACAGCTCGTGAAAGCCGAAACGCCTGGAGAGGTTCGGCTTTTTGAGCCCATAGATAACGCCGCCCGCCGTATAGAAAACGCCGCCCAAAATCAGCAGGGTCAGGGCTCCGGGCTCCATACGGGCAAAAACTTGCGGATCAAAAAGAATGAACCACCCCATGAAGAGATAAAAACCGGTGGAGAGCCACCGGGGAGCCCAAAACCAGCAGAGCTTTGAAAAGATGCCGGCCGCGGCCAGAAGCCAGATGGCGAGGGTAAGCCATACGCCCCAGGGGGCTTTGGAGTAGTTGAGCAGCACAGGGGTATAAGTCCCAGCGATGAGGATATAGATCATGGAGTGATCCAGCTTGCGCAGGCGGAATACCTCACTGGCGGAGGCGGTGGAGAAGTGGTAAAAGGCGCTGGCGCTGTAGAGGGCTATCAGGGAAAAGCCGAACAGGGCCAAGGAAAACACCTTGGGGGCAGAGCTGTCTCCATGCAGCATGGCGCGGAAGAAGAGCAGGATGGTACCGGCAGAAAAACCGATGGCTCCGGCCAGATGAGAGATACTGCTGACCGGGTCTCGTGCAAGCTTTGCGTAACGGGACATGGGATCATCTCCTTAAAATACTTGATGCTGCAAGAAAAAATACTTTATATGGTTTTTGAAACTACTTTATGTGAATATCATAACATATTTTATAAAATAATCAATACTCTTATTGATATTTTTCAGAATATCAGATATAGTATTGGTGAAAAGGATGTGCAATATGCTCCAGGCGCCGCTGCAGAAAAAGAGCCCAAAGGCAGAAGACGGCGCCGGGGGCCGGAGTTTGGAGGCATGAGGATATGAATGCGGCAAAACAGGAACTGATGGAGCTGCTTGCGGCGGCCTCCCGGGATCGGGACATCACTCCGGAGGAAATTCCCGGCATCGACCTGTATATGGACCAGATTATCACTCTTTTTGAGGAGAAGATCTCTTCCGGGGGCCGGGGGGCCGGGGAGAAGCCCCTGACCAAGACCATGGTGAACAACTACAGCAAGGATGGGATCATCAAGCCTATCAAAGGAAAAAAATACACCAAGGAACAGATCATGCAGATGCTGTATATCTACCGGCTGAAACAGGCGCTTTCCATCGGGGATATCCGCCGGGTGCTCCGGTGCCTCCCCGACGACGGGGAGGGCTCGCAGCGGGAGAGCCTGATCGCGGTGTACGAGAAGTTTCAGGACAGCAAGGGGGAAACCACGCGGGCGCTTTTGGAGCTTTCCTCCGCCCTGTGCCCGGAGGAGGAGCCGGATATGGCCCGCCTGGTGGAGCTGGTGGTAGAGCTCTCCTGGGTTTCCCATACGGCCCGGAAAATGTGTGAGGCGGTCATCGACCGCTATATGCCCGAGAAGGATCCTGGATGGGGCTCAAAAAAACAGGAGAAGGAATAGATCTGCAATGAATACGCATCGGCTTCGGGCCGTGCGTAAAAAGTGTTTTGGAAGCACCGGTGCGGAGCTGCCGCACCGGTGCCCTTTTGCGCCCTGCCGCGGCTTCTGCAAAAATTTTTTAGGGGATATTCCCGGCTTTTGGGCAGTTTTGGCGGGAAAAGAAAGGTTTTGGAAAAACAGGGCCGGATATCGGGAAAAACCGAAGAATGGCGTTTGCATCCGGGCATTTTTGTGATATAATAGCCGCAGGCGGCCATTATATCCTATGGCCGGAGCGATGCGCGGGCGGCAGCCCGCTCCCGCCCTTATGGCCGGTGGCGATCAGGCGTGCGAGGCACTTCTGACGCCGCAGCCGCAGAGGGTTTTAATGCCTTGGTCCTAAAGGACGAAGGCTGTTTTGGCGTGGACCGTGCCTGTAAGACCCCCGCGGAGACAAAACTTTATTGCAGCATTTGGAGGTGACGTTGTGAACCCCGACCCGGCGTGTAGACAAAAAACGAAGATCGGCAAAAGCGGCGTCATCGCTGTTTTTGCCCCATAGAAATGGGGGAAACCTGTGTGTTGAAAATGTATAAGACCCAGGACAACCGACTGATCCCGATTGAATTTGCAGAGGACGGCTGCTGGATCAGCGCTATCGATCCCAGCGAGGCGGAGCTGAATTTCCTGGTGAATCAGATCGGCCTGGACAAGGGATTTGTGCGAAGTGCCCTGGATGAGGAGGAGACCTCCCGGATCGAATCGGAGGATGGGCAGACGGTGGTGATCGTCGACGTGCCCTATGCGGAGAAGCAGAGCGAGAACACGGTGGTGTACGCCACCATGCCGCTGGGCATTGTGATGACCGAGCGCTACATCGTGACCATCTGCATCCGTTCCAACCCGGTGATCACGGAGTTTTCCGACGGTTTGGTGCGCAATGTTCAGACGGGGTTAAAAACCCGCTTTTTGCTGATGATGCTGCTGCGCATCGCCGTGCGCTATCTGCAGCACCTAAAGCAGATCGATAAAATTTCCAGCTATATGGAACTTCAGCTCCACCGCTCTATGAGAAACAAGGAGCTTTTTCAGCTGCTGGATCTGGAAAAATCTCTTGTATACTTTTCCACCTCTTTGAAGGCAAACGAGGTGACGATGGAAAAGATCCTGCGCGGGCGCATCATCAAGCTGTATGAGGAAGACCAGGACCTGCTGGAGGACGTGCTGATTGAGACCAAGCAGGCCATCGAGATGTGTAATATTTATTCCAGTATTCTTTCCGGGACGATGGATGCTTTTGCCTCCATCATCTCCAATAACCTGAACATCGTGATGAAGGTGCTGACCTCCCTGACCATCGTCATGGCGATCCCCACCATGGTGTTCAGCTTTTATGGCATGAACGTGACCCATCTGCCGCTGGCAAACTCCTGGTTCCCCATTGTGCTCTCGGCGGTTTCGGCAGCGGCGGCGGTGATCATTCTGGTAAAAAAGGATATGTTCCATTAAACCGGGCGGAAAAGGCGCCCCGGCCGGGCCCTGTTTTCCGGCGGAGGGCGGAGGATGAGAAGTGTTCACGGACGCTTTGCAGCGGCGGAGAAAGGTGGAAACGATGGCAGATCAGGCAGTATTTAAAACAGCGGCATTCGGAGGGTTTGACAAGGCATCGGTGCTTGGCTATATCGACCAGCTCAACCAGGCGGCGCAGAACGCGCAGGCGGAACTGCAGAAAAAAATAACCTCCCTGGAGGGCCAGAACAGAGAGCTGAGCGGGCAGCTGGAAGAGAAGCGGAAAAAAATGATGGACCTGGAAAACGCCCTTCAGGCAGAGCAGGCCAAAAGCCGCGAGACAAACTCTCTGGTAAACAACCTGAACCTGGAGATCGCCCGGCAGGGCAAGGCACTGGAGGAAAAGTGCCGTGAGGTGCGTCTGTGCCAGGAGAAATGCCGTCAGTTTCAGTTTAAAGCCGAGGCGATGGAGTATAAGGCTCAAAAATTTGACGAAGCGTCGCTGGACATCGGCACGGTGATTTTAGAGGCCCGGCAGACTGCCAACGGGATTTTGGAGGAGGCCGAGGTCAAGGCAAAGGAGATCACCTCCGATGCGGAACAGCGCCTTCACGCCGCATATCAGGATATGGAAAAGCTTCAGGGCGGGGTGGCGGACCTGCGCAGGATGATAGACAGCGCGGTGGAAACGCTGGACGGCGACCTGAGCCGGATAGACGCCTCCCTTGCGGGGACGGCGGGCTGCCTAAAAAGTTATTTGGAAAACCAGCAGGAGAAGGCCTCCGAGGAGGAGATTTCTTCGGAGAAAGCGGCAGAGGAAGAGCACGGCGGGGAAGAGGGGGAAAACGCTGAGCAGGGCCCGGCCGAGGCGCCTGTCCCGGAAGAAAAAGCGTTTCCCGGTGAAAAGGCCTTTTTTTGAGCCGCCGCAGGCAGAGCCGGCACAGAGCGGCCGGCCTGTAAGCGGCATGCGGCCCGCGGTGCGGAGAGCTCCCCGCAGGCGGGGAAGAACGCCGGATCTCGGTGAGATACTCAGGGGATGGTTTCGATGAATACGATAGAACTACGGGTTTCCCAGCTGCGGGAGGCGGCCTTCCGGATCAAAGCGGGGGACCGGGTACTGCTCTCCGGTACGGTATACACCGCCCGGGACGCGGCGCACAAACGGTTTGCCCAGATGATTGAAAGAGGGGAGGAACTTCCCTTTCCCATCCGGGACAGTGTGATCTACTATGCAGGCCCCACGGGAACTCCGCCGCATCTGGCGATCGGCTCCTGCGGGCCCACCACCTCGGGGCGGATGGACCCATATTCTCCCATGCTGCTGGATATGGGCCTTGCGGCTATGGTGGGCAAGGGCCAGCGCAGCGAAGAGGTCTGCCGGGCCATTGTCCGAAACGGGGCAGTTTACCTCTGCGCCTTGGGCGGAGCGGGGGCGCTGGCCTCCAAGTGCATCACCTCCTGCCAGGTAATCGCCTTTGAGGACCTTGGGTGTGAATCGGTCAAAAAGCTGCAGTTTGAAAAGTTCCCGCTTATCGCGGCGATCGACTGCAGCGGTGGAAACCTTTTTTCCCGAACATAAGCGAAAAGACGGCCTTCCTTTTGGAAAGCCGTCTTTTTTACTGGCCGGAAGAGAGATTCGGGGGCGTCCGCCCTTTGTGAAGGGCAAAGTAATCCTCCGCTAAAATGGCATAGACACGTTCGTCACAGACCCCGCGGTTATTGCGGCCGGCCTGGCGGAGCGTGCCCTCGAGGAGCATATTGCAGTGCCGCATCACGCGGCCGGAGTTGGGGTTTTCCGGGTCGTGCCGGGCTGAGACGCGGTTGGCGCCCACCTCCTCCATGAAGAAGCGGATGACCTCCGAAAGCGCCTCCGAGGTGTAGCCGCGGCGCCACCAGGCCGCGCCGATGCAGTAGCCGATCTCCACGGCGGAGACGCCCTCGTCCTGTCGGACGGCGGAGATGGAGCCGATGGGCTGGCCGACCTCCTCCGGGACGATGGCCCACTGGTAAAAGGTGGGGTCCCCGTAGCAGGAGGCCCAGAGCTTCAGCAATTCCAGGGAGTTTTCGGGGGAGGAATGTGGAGGCCAGGTCAAAAAACGGGTGACATTGGGGTCAGACGCCCAGTTTGCAAACATGGTGCCCGCGTCCTCCGGGGAAAAGGGGCGCAGAACAAGGCGCGGGGTGCGCAGGACCTGTGTGCCGAGATGCCGCATAAAGACCGCCTCCGTAAAAAATAATGGGAATGTCCGCCTGCCACAGACCGGGGGAGCAATAAAAATATGATATCATACCGGCGGGAAAAAGTCACGGCCAAAAACATAGACAAAGGGCCGGGGACATTTTCATGTCTCCGGCCCTTTGCGGGGAAGGGAACTTTATTTGATGGAGTTCTCGTAGGACTCGATCATCTTCTTGACCATCTGGCCGCCGACGGAACCGGCCTCACGGGAGGTCAGGTCTCCGTTGTAGCCCTGCTTCAGGTTGACGCCTACTTCGTTTGCGGCTTCCATCTTGAATTTCTCCATAGCGGCTTTCGCCTCGGGAACTACGATCTTGTTGCTGCTGGAATTAGCCATAATCTTGAACACTCCTTAGTATTTTGAATTGAATGAAATTTTTGTTGCGTTTGTGATATTAGTATCCGTCCTGCCGGTGGGAACATACCTGCCAATTTTTCACGCGGAAACCAGTTTTTTTAGAAAAAACAACACCTTTTCACAGCCGGATATGGGGAAGCTCCTCGGTTTTTCCACCCAGAATACAGACCCCGGCCAGGCACAGCAGAGCGTAGGCGTCGTAGCCGTGGGGAAGAGAGAGGGGAAGTTCGAAGGGCTCCTGAACCGACCCGGAGAGGAGCGTCAGGGAGCGCTGCAGGCAGAGAACGGCGCTGTCGGCCTCCAGGCTGGAAAAGGTAAGGGTATCCCGGACGCTCATGCCGCAGGTGACCGCGTTTACTCCAAGAGCTTTTAAATAATCCGCCGCGGGAGAGTTATCGGAGGAGAGAAGGCCAACGGCGGAAGAGGAAAGGGGAAAAGGGCCGGGCGCAGAGAACTGCCTTTTGCAGAGAAGGATGCTTTGATGGGAATAGGACCAGCGGTTCCCGGGGGATTCATGGATAAGAAAATCCTCCGGCAGGGCGGGCAGCAGGGAATGGGAGCCGGGACAGACCGACGCTGAAAAATGGCGGCAGAGGGCTTCCTCTACCGTATGGGTAAGGCTTTTATCGCCGCTGCCGCCGACAAAAAGAATATCCACCATTGTCTTTGACCCTCCCTGTTAAAAACAGAGCCGAAAATTTTTAAGATATGTTTTGCAGGCATGCCGGCGCCGCAAAGGGGCCGGGTGAAAAAGAGGTGCACTTGACACCCATGGAAAAGCGCTTTATAATCAAATACAGAGAAAAAAGGGGGTAAAAAGATGAAACACCGGCTGAAAGTATTATTGCACAGTGCGGCTGCCGCGGCGGTATGCCTGTTTTCTTCGGTCACCGCTCTGGCGGGGGTAAACCCTGCCACGGGAGACGAATCCAATGCGGGGCTTATGATCGGCCTGCTGGCAGGCTCTTTGGTGCTGATCATTTTGGTCGTTGTGCTGTCGGTTCTGGGCAAAAAAGGCAAGAAGAAGTAAAAGCGCCGCCTGCCTTTTATAGGATACCCATAAAAAGTAAAGCCATTCAAAGCACCTTGGCCCGGGCAAAGCGCCCGGGCCTTTCTGCTGGGGAAAACAATGCAAAAAAGGCAGGCCGAACGGAAATCTTCCGTTCGGCCTGCCTGAAGCAATGCCTGTAAAACGCGGCGGAGTCAGAACTTGACGATCTCGCCGTAAACCTCGCCGGAGCAGGCGGCGGCGTTGGATTCATCGGTATCCACGTGCATGGCGGTGGCGAATTTTTCACTGACGCGCACCACTACGTCGCCGAACACCAGGGAGCGGCCATTGGTCTCAACCTTGACGCCGACGATCTCTTTGTCGGAGACGCCCAGCTTAACGGCGTCCTCAGGAGTGGTGTGGATGTGGCGTTTGGCCACGATGACCCCCTCGGAGATCTCGATCTCACCGGCGGGGCCCACCAGCTTGCAGGGGGCGGAGCCGGCCACATCGCCGGACTCGCGGATGGGAGCGGCAAGGCCTAAGGTGCGGGCATCGGAGAGGGAGACCTCTACCTGGGTGGCGGGACGGACCGGACCGAGAATGGAGACATTGGGGATGGTCTTTTTAGGGCCAACAACGTCAACTCTCTCCACGCAGGCAAACTGCCCGGGCTGGGAAAGTGCCTTTTTGAAGGTGAGCTCAGCGCCCTTGCCAAAAAGGGTCTCCAGAGCTTCCTGAGAGACATGGACATGTCTTGCGGATGTTTCGATCAGAACTTTTTCAGACATTTTAAATTCCTCCCACTGGGCGCAAAGGCCCAAAATCGATACGGTATGTACGGCACAAAAGCCCCGAAGGGCAAAAAGCGCCGCCGGCCGCGCCCAAAGGCGGCCGTTCCTGTCTATTATACATAATCCCGCTTTTCCCCGCAAGGGGCGGGGAAGGGATTCCGGAAGAAATTTGCCGCTCACGCCTCTAGGCGGAGGGCAAAGACGGCAGAGAAAGGCAATTGCCTTTCCGGCTTTTTTTTAGTATGATAGAAAAAAGCTGTTTTGCTGTGAAAAATGGGAAAAGGGGAGAGAAGGACGATGATACAGACTATGGAGCAGCTGCGGGAAACGGTATGCTGCTGTGAGAAGTGCGGCCTGGCCGCCACCCGGCACAATGTGGTATTCGGGGTAGGAAACCCCAGGGCCAAGGTCATGTTTATTGGCGAAGGGCCGGGCGAGAACGAGGATCTGCAAGGAGAGCCCTTTGTGGGAAGGGGCGGACAGCTTTTGGACAAGCTGCTGACGGCGGTGGACCTGGACCGGAATAAGAACATCTATATCGCCAACATGGTAAAGTGCCGCCCACCGAAAAACCGGGATCCGCTCCCCGAGGAGATGGAGCTGTGCAAGCCCTATCTGCGAAGCCAGGTGGCGCTGATCCGGCCGAAGATCATCGTCTGTCTGGGACGCGTCAGCGCCATCCAGCTCATCAAACAGGATTTTAAAGTGACCCGGGAGCACGGCCAATGGTTTGAAAAAAACGGGACGTGGATGATGGGCACCTTCCACCCGGCGGCGCTGCTGAGAAACCCGGGGCAGAAGCCGGAGGGGTTAAACGACTTTATCGCCCTGCGGGAAAAGATCCTGCAGGTGTGCCCCGAGGTGTATGGCCAGCAGTGAGCCCGGGGCCTTATGCCCGAAGCGGGGCAGTTCATGGGCGGCTGTGGATGAGGTGCAAAAAAGGAGGAGCGTTTTGCGCTCCTCCTTTTTTGCACCGCCCTGCCTCCTGAAAGGTGCAGGGTGCTTTTGGCTGACAAAGGGGATACTAATCGTGTTCACGGCATTGGCAGACGGGAAGCCCTGCGCAAAAACGGGAAAACGGTCGGCTTATTCAGAAAGGAGCTTGTTTTGCTTCAGCGTGCTCAGTCTATTCCAGTACCCGCGCTGAAAGGCGGGAGGCCCTTATAAGCCGGCAAAAACCCCGGTTTTTCAGTTCACGTCGTAAACACTCTGTTTTTCCCGCAGGGGATAGCAGAAGATGTCTTTGACGTTCAGATCCACCCGGTTTGCGTGGACGGCCGAGAGCTGGCTATTCCCATATGTCTTATAGTAGTAGACAAACTCCGAGGTGTCAATGCAGGAAGAATAAAGCGTCAGGTCGACGTCGCCGTTTTGTGTGAGCGACGAACCTTTGAGCATGGCGACAGAATCTAAGATATGGAAAAAGTGCGCCAGGGACTCATCGCGGCTTGGCCCGCAGACGGAATTCAGCTTGTGAAACACCGCGCGCACAAAGCGGGAGGTGGTGGATACATCCCCCGGGATGCCGAACCCGCCTGCGCCGACCCCCAGAGGGGACAGGGCGTGGTGGGAGGCAAAGCTGTTTTTGGGGTAGGCGGGGGTGCAGTTGATATAGTTTGCAAGGTTGGCAAGATGAAAATCAAAGGTGGGGCTGTTTGTCATCACACCAAAAGGATTTTCGAATATCCTACCGCCATCCCTGGTGTATTCAAATACAATGGAGGAATGCTGATCCGATACCATAAAATGTAAAGTGGGCAGCGGCAGGGAGCTTTGAAAGGGGATCGCCACGATGCGCGCACGGGAAAGAAGGCCCTTTGCCTCTTCCACGCTTTGGCACTGGGCCAGAAGCCATGGGATCACCTCATAGGCCGTGATGTTATATTTTCCGTCGGCGGCGTCTTTTTCCTGAAACGCATACCCGGGAAAGTTGAGCCCCGCAGCGCAGAGGCCCTTTTCATTACCCGCTTCTGCAAAAAGCGGGTAACGGTCTGTCACGGCGGCCATTCCGACCATGGCGTAATGGCCGGCGGGAATTGTCTTTTCCTTTTGAAATGAGATCGGGTATCCGCGTGGCACGATGACGGCCTGTTCGCCGAAATGATATTCCAGATCCATATTCCTTCCAAAATAAAAACTTCCATTGTTCCAGGCAAGTGCAGTACACATTGTTTTTCCTCTTCTCGTTTTGTATTTCCCCGGGCATTCAGGAGGCCCCGGGAGCCCCCGCCGCCCGGGCGGCCCTCCCCATTAAAAAAACCGGATAGCCGGTTGTCGGGCAGGCCGCAGGGGACGCATGCATCGGGCAATGCCGGCGATAAAAGTATGACACGGCAAAAAAGAGGATAAACAGGGGGACGATCTCTTCTTTGATGTGCCGGCGCCAGGCGGGGCCGGAAGAGGGAACTCGGGACCTCCGGCATTTTGCCCTGCCCCGCGGCGCAGGGCACCGCCTTACCAGCACCACAGAATGAAAAACTCCTGTAATACAAAAAGTGCCTGTTTTCCGTCGGGAAAACAGGCACTGATGGAGCAGGCAAGGGGAATCGAACCCCCACGACCAGCTTGGGAAGCTGGAGTTCTACCACTAAACTATGCCTGCGATTACTTGACTATTATCTCTCAAATTTGCAAAAAAGTCAAGAGGTGTTTTGAGAAAAACCTCCCGGCCTGAAAAAGCGCCGGGCGTTCATAACGGGCTCCTCCGCAGCATACCATGGGAAAAAGGGCTTTTGGGGCGTTTCACCGGCCGGAAAGGAGAGAAACATGGGGCACAGGGCGCTGCTGTTTAAGACAGGAAGCGGACTGTTCCTCGCGCTTGAGCGGGGGGATACGGTACAGGAAGAAATATCCATGAATTTTTGTATCAGCACCCGGGAGCTGCGGCTGAGCGCAAAGCTGGCGAAAGAGGCTGCCAGAGCTTTGGCACAGCCATACCACACCGGCGCCCTGGTAGACCTGATCCTGTGCGAGGAGGGCTGCGAGGCGGTGGGGGCCTTTCTGGCGGCGGAGTTGGGGGGAGGGAGTGTGCTCTCCCTCAACAGGGGGAGCGATATCCATATCGGGACGCTCCGCCTTTCCGAACAGGAGACGTGCACCCGGGAGGAACTTCCCCTGAGGGGGAAGAGCATCTTGCTTTTGACAGACCTGCTCATGTCCCCCAAACGGGCACGGCGGGCGGCAGACTATATCCTGGGCAGTGGGGCGGCGCTTTCGGGGGTCTGTGCTCTATTCGGCGTGCCCGGTGAGGTGGAAAAAAGAAAGATCCAATGCCTGTTTGAGGCGTCAGATCTTTCGGGATTTTGCACATGGAGAGAGGAAAACGGTTTGTCCGATGGGCCTTTGAGGAGCGATACAGGAAAATAGAAGTTCTTCCGGAACACGGTCAAAACGGGTTCGCAGAGGGTCAGACCGCGCTGTAGATGCGAACCTCCGGGTCTGCGCTCCAGAGAGGCTTCAAGCCGACAAAGACATCGTCGGTGAACATTTTGCTTTTCAGGTATGCTTCGGCGTCTTCTACGCTGTCAAACCCGTGGAGCCCCTGAACGTCCTCGCCGCGGATGAGCAGCTCCTTGGTGAGAGCGCCGGGGATCTCCTTTAAAAACGGACCGCGGTAATCGGTATATACCTTTGCGGCAGCCGGACGGTTTGCCTCAGAGATTTTCATGGTGATCTCCAAATATGCGTTTACCTTCATAAAAACTCCTCCTGTTTTAGTTGGTTCTGCGCCTTTTCCATTGGCGCAGCATGATCTTACCACAAAAAGCTTACGGGCCCCAAGATATCAGCAAAAGAATAAGTTACTTATTCTTTTCATAGCAGCTTGAGAAGCCGGAAGCTCTCCTCTATAATAAGAGCAGAGAAAGGCAGGGGGTGTTTTATGTACCGTCCAAAGCTGGAAAAAGATATCAGGTGTCCGCTGGAATATGGGTTGGATGTATTTGGAGGAAAGTGGAAATCCCGCATTATCCGCGTGTTGGAGGGAAGAGAGGTGCTGCGGTACAGTGCCTGAGAAGCGAGATGACCAATATCACCGATGCGGTGCTGGCTGCGGCTTTAAAAGAGCCGATCGGAAGCGGCATC
>JALELV010000104.1 GCA_022768545.1 Oscillospiraceae bacterium | reverse complement strand
GGTGCGGGCCGCTTTTTTGGCGGGCTGGGAAGCGGCGGGGGGAAAGCCCCCGGAACCTCAGGAGATCCTTTGGCTGGTGCGGGATGAAAAAGAATAACGGGCATCCTCTGTGAGGCAAATCATAGCCACCGGCCGTGCCGGCGGCATGCACAGGCCCCCTTGGGGCATGCCCCGGGCAGAGCCTATAGGCTCATCGAATGATCTTTCGCTTGCGTGAGATGCCCTGTTGCTATTGAAATAGCGATAGGGGTATCTCTTTTCCAGCTTCTCTAAACTTGTTCGGCATTCTTTCTTACGGTTTAATAGTTGTTCCTCGCTTCGCCCGGATAATTTATTCTGGGCATAGCCAAAGCTTTTTGGAACCACCGGCACTGCCGGTGATTTTCTTTGTATAATAAAAAGGCGCTTTTTCCCCGGGGGGAAAAGCGCCTTTTTGGCTCCCACGCCGGGGGGGGTCCGTGTTTTTATACGCTCAGCTTCATGTCGCCGTCCTTTACCCAGCCTATTTTCCGGAGGATAAAATCAAACAGCAGAGTAAGAAGGGCGGGAAGCAGAACGTGCAGCAGCAGGACCTCCCCCAAAAGCACCCAGCCGTTTACCGTGCCGCCCATGGCGGCAAAGGTGCCGAGCTGGCCCACCAGGCCGCTGGTACCCATGCCCGCGCCCGCCGCCGTGTTCTCCATGCGGAACACACAGGTGGAGAGGGGCCCCATCACCGCGGAGACCAGAGTGGGAGCAATCCAGATCTGGGGCTTTTTCATGATGTTTCCAAACTGCAGCATGGAGGTGCCCACCCCCTGGGAGAGCAGGCCGCCCCAGCCGTTGTCGCGGAAGCTGGACACGGCAAAACCTACCATCTGGGCGCAGCAGCCCACCGTGGCCGCGCCCGCCGCCAGGCCGCTCAGGTCCAGCATAATGCACAGGGCGGCAGAACTGATGGGAGCTGTGAGGGCAAGCCCCACGATCACCGAGACGAGGATGCCCATGGGGAAGGGGGTCATCTGGGTGGCGGAGTTGATCACCCCGCCCAGGCCGTTCATCATGGCCTGGATGCCCGGGCCCACCAGCTGGGCCGCGGCGCAGCCGGTGACAATGGTGGCCATGGGGCTTACCACGATATCCACCTTGGTCTTTCCGCTGACAAGGCCCCCCAGCTCGGCCCCGAACACGGCGCCGATATAGGCCCCCACCGGGCCGCCCACGGAGTACCCGTAAGCCCCTGTCACCACAGAGGAGAAGAGCACCAGCGGCTTTGCCTTAAGCCCCCAGGCGATGGAGGCGCCGATGGCGCCGCCCACCACCGGGGAGGAGGCGGACACCACCTCGGTATAGGGCGCCAAAAACCCGAACAGGGGCACCTTGGCGATCTGGGACAGGATCAGCCCGATGATAAGGGAGGAGAAAAGCCCCAGCGCCATGGCGCCCATGGCATCGATGAGATACCGTTCAAACGCCTTTTTCAGAAAATTCCCCGCTTTTGTTTCAGCCATAAAAAATGACCTCCTTCGAAGTTTAAAATCGTTCGATCGCCGGAAGTCTCGGCGCTGCCGCAGCTTCCTCGGGCGGCAGCAGGTGCACGGAGAGCTAAGGAAATCGCAGAGGGGGTCTCCCTCTGTCGGGACAGCGCCGGAAAGGAGCGGACAAAGGCCCTTTGCCCCGGCCCTTCTTCGCCGGGAAAGCCCCGAAAGCCCCTTCCTTCCCCCAGTGCGGGCCGGGGGAGGCAGAGCCCCTGTTCCACGCGGCAAAAGCCGCGGTGACGTCGGAAAGATAAAAAAAGCTTTTTGGGGGGCGCAGTTGCCCCAGGGTGCGAACCGCGCCGATACAAAAAAGAACGCGCCCGCCGTCTGAAAAAGGCGGGGCGGTTCCTGAAAAAACAGCATCAGTTTAAAAAACGGCGGCCGGCCCTCCCGGACGGAGGGCCGGAAACATTCTGCCGCCGGGAATATCATATCACATTTCCGGCGCGCCGTCTCCGTCCGGGGGAGGGTTTTGCCCCGCTTCACGCGTTTTTCGGCCTTTTGCATAGGAAAGCGCCGCCGTAAACAGGGCGGTTATGGGAATACTGCAGAACATCCCCATGCTGCCGGAGAGGGTGAGCAGCACCTGGGCGGCCACCGTCTCGCGGTTGATGATGTTGGCCCAGGCCACCGGATAGGCGTACAGCAGCAGGACGATGTGGATGGAGCCGCCCACATAGGCAAGCACCAGGGTGTTGGCCATGGTACCCATGATGTCCCGGCCGATGACCACTCCGGAGCGCACCAGCTCCCGCGGGGTGATATCGGGGGCTTTTTCCTGGATCTCCGCCAGGGAAGAGGCGATGGAGACCGACACATCCATGGTGGCGCCCAGGGCGCCGATAATGCTGGCGGCGAGCAGGATGCCCTTAAAATCCAGCGTGAACTCGTCGGAAATAAACATCAGAAAGGCGGCTTCCTCGTCCACAATGCCGGAGATGCGCATCCAGTAACCAAACAGGGCGGTGAGGCCTCCGGCCACGGCCAGCCCGCCGGTGCATCCCACGGCGGCGGCGAGAGCCTTTCGGTTCCACCCGCACACCAGCAGCAGAGTCACCACGGTGGAAAAGACGCAGCAGAGGGCGGCACACCACACGGGGCTTGCCCCGCGGATGACCGCGGGAAAGAAAAAGACGAACACGGCCGCCCCGGTGAGAAACAACGAGACGAGGGTCTTAAAACCCTTCCACCGCCCAAACAGCAGCAGAAACAGCCCAAACCCCGCCGCCATCAAGTAGATGGGCACATCCCGGACGTAGTCGGCACAGTAGCCCCGAAGCTCTCCGCCGTCGTCAAGATCCAGCCCCACAAAGAGGCGGTCTCCGGCTTTGGCCGGGTAGGAGGACGCCATACCGATCTCATCAAAGGACTGGGTGACCTCGATGACCTCCCCTTCAAATGCCCCCTCCAAAAGCGTCACCTTCATGCGCAGGATGCGGTTTTGCATCTGCCCGCCGGAATACTCCGTGGTGACCACCTCGTCGGAGAGTACCTCTGTCACCCTGGCGCGCACCATGGGCAGGTTGTTGTCCTGCCCGGCGCCGGAAGCGGCCCCCTCGGCGCCGGCGGAGAGACAGAGAAGAAGGGCCAGTGCAGCCGTCAAAAGCGACAGAGCATATTTTTTCAAAAACATTTTCCCGCCTTTCTCGGCCCGGCAGGCAGGGTGGCCCCGCCGCCGGTGTGTTTTCTGCCGTTAGCTTTCCCCCAAAGGGCAAAAGGATGCGCGGCGGTACAGGCCTATTCCGCCTCCGCCTCGTAGCGGATGCGGTGGGACCCGAGCTCCATGGAATCGTATACCCGGGTGCCGGCCACCTCCCACCTGCGGGAGGTTTCATTGTACAGCAGCGTCACCCACTGGAAGTTTCCGCCGGCGTACCACATGCTCTGATCCTCTTTGTAGCTGTACTCGTAATAGACCTCGGCGCCGAACTCGGCATAGGTTTTGCCCTCCTCGGTATAGCGGTCCACGGTGTCCTTGTCGATCTCCATCCATTTAAAATCGAAGAGATAGTCCTTGTTGTTGGCCTCCATCTTCTGCAGGAGTTCATCTTTGTACCCGGCACTGACGCCGGTGATGAGGCTCTCATCCCAGCGGTTGATAGCTTCCAGATAGGAGAGGTAGAAGCGGTAGAAAAGCTGGGAGCCCGCCGCCGCCAGCTGGCGGTTGGTGATGTCGGCGGGGGCGAGGCTTGTGGGCCCGGGGTTTTTCTTTTCCGTCTCATGGATCCACCCCACCTCGAAGCTCTGCTCCTTTCCGGCGCCGACGGAAAAGCTCTCTGCGTACTGGTCGCAGGAGAGGGCAATCTCCATCCCTTCGAAGGCGGGTGCGATGGTCACACGGCCAGCCTCCGGCTGGATGCCGGATTCGGAGCCGTTTAACTTTACCGAAAGGCCGGTCTCGTTCCCGGCAAGCTCAATGGAGACCGAGGCGGCGTCCTCTCCAAGCCGGAGGGTGACGCCCTCCGAGGAAGAAAAGGAGGTGAAGCTTTCCCCTCCAAGGCTGTAGGATGGGCCGTAGCCGTCAAAGGAGGCCTCCACCGTGTGAGTTCCGGGGAGAAGCCGCAGGGATACCGCCCCGTCGCTGTTGGAGGTGTACCGGGCAGACTGCCCGTCCACCGTCAGGGTCACCTCCGGCAGGCCTGTTTCCACCTGCACCAGCACCGGACGGATGGCAAATTCGTACTCCCGCCGCAGGCCGGACCTGCTTTCCTCCATCACGAAGCTGTCCAGCCCGGGAAGATAACCCTCCTGGGAGGAAACGCCCTGGGCGAGCAGATGGCTCTCCAGCGCCTGCAGCAGCTTTTCCTCCTCCGCCGAGCGGCACATGAGCTCCAGCCCCTGGTCGGTGACTTCGTAGGTGTTCTGATACTGCAGGTGTTCCCGGATATAAGAGACGTCCCTCGCCTCCACCGCCCGGACAAACTGGGCGGCGGCCTTCTGAGGGGCTGTGCGGGTGTTCAGCCACAGGCCCACGGCCCCCGCTGCTGCGGCCGCCACCGCTAAAATATAGATCATAGGCAGGGCAAAGCTGCGGCCGGCGGACTTTTTTACCCGCCGGGGCTTATCCCCGCCGGAGGCGTCCCGATACCGCACATCGATGACAGGGGGCTCGTCCGGCTCTTCCCGGGGAGCCCATTCCTCCTCCGGGGGGATATACTCCTCCGGCTCCTCTTCAAATTCCAGATGACGAACCGGGCGCAGGGCCGCCTCCGGCTGTTCCGGGGCCTTGGGGGCCTCCGGGGGGATGGTGCTCTCCCCGCCGGGCCCGGCGGAGGGAGCCGCCGCGGGCGGCGTCTGGCCGGGGCCCTCCTGGGGGCGGATGCGCCTGCCGCAGTGTTCACAGAACACCGCGTCCTGGTTGATAAGGACCTTGCCGCACCATGGGCAGAATTTCATCGTTCTCCACACTCCTTTGCTTACAGGCGGCCCCGCGGCTTCTCTCTGTCTCTTGAGGCCCGGGCCGGGATTTCCTTCCCACTATATCATAAAAGCCCCCGGTTTTCCAGACGAAAACCGGGGGCGGATAAGGTCACGGAACGATTTCTCCGCCGGAGGCGGGGCGGGGCAGGCCCCCGGCAAGTTCCCGGCGCGTCCGCTCCAAAAAGGCGGCGTCCCGCCGGCAGCGGGGCAGGGAAAGGGACATCTCCCCCTGTACCCGCAGGGGAGAGGCAGTGCAGAGAAATACCCGGTCCGCCATGGCGGCGGCCTCCTCTGGGTCGTGAGTCACCAGCAGGACAAGATCGCCCCGCTCCGCCCGGGCGGCCACCAGCTGCATCATGCGGGTTTTGGCGTCCCGGTCAAGGCCCTTGAAGGGCTCATCCAGCAGCAGGACGGCACGGTCCTCGTGCTCTAAAAAGGCCAAAGCGCGCAGGATCGCCACCCGGCGCTTCATGCCGCCGGAGAGCTCGCCGGGGCGCTTTTCCCCCTGGCCCTCCAGCCCGGCCGCGGCAAGATAGCGCTCCGGCGGGGTGTTTTTTTGCCTCCTCTGCTGTGCCAGGGCGATGTTCCCCGCGGCGGAGAGCCAGGGGAGCAGGCGGTTCTCCTGGAATACCATGGAGACCTTTCGCCCGTCAAGGCCCTCCACGGAGCCGGAATCCGGAGAGGAGAGCCCTGCCAGGATGTGCAGCAGGGTGGTCTTGCCGCCGCCGGAGGGGGAGAGCAGACAGACGACGCCGCTCTCCGGCAGGGTGAGGGAAAAATCTTTGAGAACCGGGACGCCTTCAAAGCTCTTGCAGAGCGACTGGCAGCAGATCATCGCGGTTCCTCCTGTCTTGTGGCCTGAAGGCGGCGGTTGACGGCCTGCAGCAGCTTTAAAAACCCTTTCTCGATCGCCATGCTCATCAGGATGATGACGGCGGTCCAGGCAAAGAGATCCGCCGTCTCCAGGTAGATCTTGGCGTTGTAGATCTCGGTGCCCAGGGAGTGCTTCGGCACCCCCAGCACCTCCGCTGCGATGCCCGCCTTCCAGGCAAAGCCGATGCCGGTGGTGCAGGCTGAGACAAAATAGGGCATCACCGAGGGGATGTAGACATAGCGCGCCTTCTCCCAGGGGGAGAAGGCGAACAGCTTCGCCATCTCCAGAAGCTTTGCGTCGGTGCTGCGGATGCCCTCGCTTAAGTTGCTCCACACCATGGGGAGCACCATAAGGAAGGAGATGAACACGGAAAGCCGCCGTCCGGTTACCCAGACCAGGGCCAGGATGATAAAGGAAGCCACGGGCGTGGCCTTGATGACGGCGAGGGCCGGGTGGAAAAAGGCGTAGAGAAAGCGGGAGCGGCTCATGACCACCGCCAGGAAGGCGCCCGCCGCGAGGGCCAGCAGAAAGCCGGCCATAATCCTTGTGCAGGAGGTGCCCACGGTGAGCCAGAAATCCGGTTCCCGAATAAGCTGAAAAAGCCGCAGCGCGGCTTTCCCGGGGGATACCAGCAGGATCTCCTGGGAAAGGGCGGCTGCGGCTATCTGCCACAGTCCGATCCACAGGGCGAAGACGCCCAGGGATACGGTGTATTTTTTCAGTTTTTTACCGGCTGTAGTAAAACGCGTCATCCGGAAGTTTTCCTCCTACGGATTTGGGGTTGGCGTCAAAGAGCACCTGATAGAAACCGGCGGCGGCCTGTTTCATTTCGTCCCCCTCCATAAACACGATGTTGCAGTTGGGGATGGCCTTCTCCGCCACCGCCGCCGGGATGATGTCGAAGTGCTCGCTGAGCCCTCCGGCATGGGCGGGGTCGGCGTTGACAGCCTCCACGGAGGCCTTGTATTCGTCCAGGAAGCGGTCGAAGGCCTCTTTGTTTTCGGCCAGGAAATCGGTGCGGACGATGATGCAGCCCATGGACAGCACGCTGCCGTCGTCCACGGCCTTATCCCATTCCGCGGTGAGGTCCAGCGCCGTCTTGACGTTTGCGTCCTTGGCGGTCACCTGGGTGACGAAGGGCTGGGGCAGCACCGCGATGGCGGACTCCGCGCTCATCAGGGCAGAGGCGACCTCGCTGTGCTCGCTCTTGTATTCTACCGTAAGGCCGGCGGCGGGGTCAAGGCCGTTTTTTTCCAGAATATAGTTGAACGCGTATTCCGGAACGGCGCCCTGGCCGGAGGAGATGACGGTTTTGCCCGCGAGATCAGCTATGGAGGAAACCTCCTCGTTTTTGGTCAGGACGTACAGGATGCCCAGGGTGTTGATGGCGGCCATCTGTACCTTGCCCTCGGTCTTTTGATACAGGACAGGGGCCAGGTTGGTGGGGACGGCGGCCACATCCACCTCACCGGTGGCGATCTTGCCCACGATGTCGTCGGGGGCCGCGGCGATCTCAAAGGTATAGTTGTTGGCGGCGGTGCCGGCCTCGCCCGCCTCCATCACGCCCAGCATGCCCAGGGAGGTGGGGCCCTTCAGGGCCGCTACCCGGATATCCGCCTTTTCGGCGGGCGCTTCTGCGGGTTCGCTGGAGCTTTCGGCGGGCTCTTCCGCCGGGACACTGGAGGAGCTTTCCGGCTGGGAAGAGGGTTCGGCGGGGGCCGCGCCGCATCCGGTGAAGGCCAAAACGATCATGACGGCTGCCATCAGGCAGGCAAGGGTCTTTTTCATACTGTGTTCTCCCTTTCGTGTTTCAGGTTTTGCTTTTGATATTTCTTTGAAGCAGGCCCGGGTCCCGGATCAGCAGGGATTTCCCCCGCCGCTCCAGCCCTCCGGCCTGGGTAAAGCTTGTGAGTGCCCGGTAAAGCGAGGCCCGTCCGATATCCAGACGCTGAGCCAGCTCGGTCAGGCTGCAGTCGAGAGGCACCTCCCCGCATCCGCCCTCTCCGGGCTGGAGACGGTCTAAAAGGTAAAGCGAAAGCTTTTCCTCTGCGGTGGAAAGAGTGAAGCCGTCGATCTTCCGGTTAAGGAAATAGATGCGCTGGGTCAAAAACGCAATGTAGTTTTCCGCAATTCGGAAATCCTTCCGAAACAGGGCGGTGAGTTCCTCGCCGCTTAAAAAATACACGGTACACCGCGGCGCGGCGGAAACCTGGGTCACGTAGTCTCCTTCATCGCCGAACACTGCCGCCGCCCCAAACATCATGGAGGGCAAAAAGCGGTTGAGCACCACCCGGCGCCCCTCCCGCAGCTTAGCGGCCTCCGCCGCCCCGTCAAGCAGGATGCCCACGCTTCTGCGGTAGTGATCCCGGTCGTAGATCACCCGGCCCCGGGAAAAGGAGACGGCGTCGCCCACCCCCGTCAAAAGAGCGGAGACCTCTTTTTCCTCCAGCCCCCGAAACAGGAAGCATCGGCTGAGCACCCGGGCACGATCACCGGCGACGGCATCGTTTTTCATGGCAGACTCCTTCTAATTTGTATCATATGAGACATTTTTCTCGGCTATTGTACCTCATTGACAAGTTTTTGTCAAGTGCGGCGATAAAAATTCCAAAGGTCGTTTCCCCGAGGAAATGTCAGCCAGGGGTGTCAGAAACCAGCCGTATCTGCTGCCGCTTTCTGACACCCCTGGCCGGATTTAGGAGCTTTTCGGAGGATTATTTCAAATTTATTACAAATTTGGATTTTCGGATTACGAATTGGCGACAATATCCGGTTGCCAACCCACGGCAGCTCTGTTATGATGGGCCTCGGGACGAAGAGATCCCGAGAAAATAACAGGAGGAAAACCCCATGAAAAAGTTTTTGGCTTTTATCTTAGCCATGACAACGGCTGCCGCCGTGTCCGTCACCGCTTTTGCGGAGCCGGACGACGCGGATGACAATAACAGCGCCCCCGTCATCTCTTTAGGCGCTGACGGCGATACCGACATCGCCTCCGGCAAAGCTCTGCTTACCCCCGGCAAGGAGTACAATTTTCCCGTGCTTCTCACGAAGGACGGCGCGGCGGAGAGCATCAGCGAGGATGACCTGGACAACTACCGTGTCAAGGTGACCGCCGAGACCGGAAAATCCGCCATGGATACCGCCAAGTTCCAGAAGGTGGACGGCGAGTATGTGCTCACCCTGAAGGTGAAGGCGGGCTGGCCCACCGAGCAGACCAAGGTGGAGTACAGAGTAAGCCTGCAGGATAAGTCCTCTTACAAAGAGGCTTCCGCCGCCTCCGCCAAGTTCCTGGCGGGTTACGCCGTTCTGGCCGATTCCGCCTTTGCGGATGTGGCGGACGGAGAGTATGTGGAGGTGGACCCCTCCGCCCCCGTGATCACCGAAAAGCAGTTCGAAAAGATGGATGAGCTCTCCGGCGGCAAAGCGGTCACCTTCTTCCACAATTCCTGGAAGTACAGCGTCCGCGTCACCGGGCTGGAAAGCCGAAACCTGCTCTCCAACGAGAACGCCGTCAAGGAGATCGTCTCCAAGTTTGAGGACCAGGAATTCAAGTTCGTCTCCTTCCCCGGCGGCCCCACCTTTGATTTTACCGGTGAGCTGGAGATCGACGTGGCCGACGTCAGCGAGGATTTTGACGGCGACTACTACGTCTACCGCTACCTCAACGGCAAGCTTTCCCTGCTGAGCTCTTCCTACGACGAGGACGAGGATACCCTGACCCTCAAGACCAATAAGCTGGGCCGCTTTGTCATCACCAACAAAGAGATCAAAGACGGCACCGTCGTGGTGGAGATGAACACCGGCAGTGATACCGACGGCGACAAAACGAACCCCGACACCGGAGCTTCCGACTTCACCGCTCTGGCTGTGGCCCTGGGCGCGGTGTCCCTGGCGGCCTTCGGGTTCCTTGCCAGAAAAAAATAAGCCGTATCCAGCCGGCAGGCGGCTGAAAACGGCAGACCCGTCACAGCTTTGACGGGATACGCCCCGGGGGCGGCAGAGATCTTCTGCCGTCCCCGGATGCTTTTTGGAGGGATCAGACCCGGCATTTGGCAAACAGCCGCGGGCACCCGCCAAAGGCCAGAAAGGCGAGAAGGCCGTAGCGCAGGGAGTGAAAAAACGGGTGGGCCGGAAAGAGCCATTTAAAAAAGAGGAAAGCCGCCGCCAGTACCGCCATGCCGAAACACCAGCGCAGCAGCCGGCGCCCCCGGGAGGCAGGGACCGCAGGGATGCCCCCGCACCGCCGCAGAAAGCCGGTGCCGGCCCAGAACCCGGCAAACAGCCCAAACATATCATACAGGTCTCCGTCCCCGCGGAAGAGGACAAGGGGCAGCGCCGCAAAAAGGATAGCGCCGTACAGTACCCAGCGGCGCCGCACCTTTTGAAACAGAAAGCGACAGAGAAAGGGCAGCGCCGTTCCAAACGCCAGCCCAGCGAGCACGTCCTTGGGGTAGTGTACCCCCAGATACATGCGGGAGAACCCCACCAGCAGGGAGAGGGCGGCCGCCGCATACCAGATCCATTTTCTGCGGTACCATGCCCCCAGGGAAAAGCCCAGAGTAGAGACTGTCTGGGTGTGGCCGCTGGGGAAGGACCAGCCGGTGGCGGTCTTTACCCGCAGGCTTCGAATGCCCTCTTCGCCGATGGGGCGGGGCAGGCGGAAGATGTTTTTGGCGGCGTTGTTAAGCAGGAGGCTTGAAAGCAGGGAAAACCCCAGGTATTCCCCGGCCTCGTCATCCCGGAGCCAGCAGACCACGCTTAAGATAAGCACCGGGAGGAGCGGCTCGCCCAAAATAGTGACGCACAGAAAAAAATTGTCCCAGAAGGGGTGGGCCATGCCCTGGAGCCAGCGGAGAAATTCCAGTTCCATATGATATCGTTCCTTTTCCTTGAGAGATGCCCGCGGGATACGGCTTTTCCACACAGTGTATCACATTGGGGAGCGGTTGACAACGGGGCGGCCCTGCCTTGAAAAGAGGGGGCCGATAGGGTATAATTAAAAAAATATCCCTTAAAGGGAACCGCTCCCATTTTGCGGGAATACCCTGTAAAAGGCGGCGGGCTTTGGGCGAATGCCCCGGTATGAAGTTTTTTGACAGCGTTTTACAGGCGGCGGGGCAGACCCTGCCGTGGAGAAGAGAGTGCAAAAGCCTGGCCCAAAGCGGGCGCGTGCGGTAAAAAATGCCCGGCAAGGGGATATTTTTTACCGCGTTTTTTTGAAAGGGAAATGTTATGGAAAGCTTGATCAAAGAAAAAAAGTGGGCCCTCAACAGCGCGCTGTTTGCGGTGGCCATTATCTGGGGCATGGGTACCATCATGATGCAGGTGGCCATCAACTGCCGCTTCAGCACGGTCTTGATCACGCTGCTGCGCTTTGTGATAGGGGCGGTGTGTGTGGGCGCCTTTGTGTTGCGGGATTTTAAAAAGCTCAACCGCCACTATCTTTCCCTGGGGCTTTTGTGCGGGACCATGCTGTTCCTGGGCTTTTTTCTGCTGCAGCTGGGCCTCGGCGATACCAAACCCTCCAACAGCCTGTTTCTCTCCTCCTGTACGGTCATCTTTGTTCCCATGATCAGTTGGGCGCTGATGAAAAAGCGCCCGGACGGCAAGGTGTTCCGTGGCGCGGTGTTCTGCCTTCTGGGGGTGGCGGTGCTGTCCATGGACCTGTCCGGCGGGCTCTCCTTCTCCAAAGGGGATCTGCTCACCCTGGCCAGCTGCCTGGTTTTCAGCTGTTACAACAGCGTGATGGGAAAATACTCCGCGGGGCTGGAGTCCCTTTTGTTTACCTTTATACAGCTTGCGGCGGCGGCTCTTTGGTCTGCCGTGGCCATGCCCTTTTTCCCGCTGGATTTTTCCGTGATAGGGGCCTCCTGGCAGGGTATTGCCGCTGTGGCGGTGCTGGGCGTCTTTAACACGGGGCTGTGCTATATCATCCAGACGACCACGCAGAAATACGCTTCCCCCACCAAGGTAACTATGATCTTCAGCCTGGAGGCTGTGTTCGGAAGCGTCTTTTCCATCCTGTTCGGGTTCGAACCGCTGACCTGGCAGCTGGTGGTGGGAGGGCTGATCATGCTGCTCTCGGTGCTGTATATCGAGGTGGATCTGGCCACTCTGTTCCGGAAGAGCAAAAGCGGCGCCGCGGCCTGACGCCGCGCAGAAAAAGGAGGAGATATCTATGGCGGATATCCGGCGCATTCAAAAAGACCTGGAGGCCCTGCGGGACCTCACCGAGCCCTGCGGGGAAGGCACCACCCGCCTCTCCTACACGCCGGCCTTCCGGAAGGCCGCGGACTATTTGAAGCGGGAGATGGAGGCCTGCGGGCTCACTGTGCGGGAGGACGGCGTGGGGAACCTTTGGGGGCTCTGCCCCGGGGAGGACCCGGACGCCCCCACATCATCAGCGGTTCTCATCTGGACACCGTGCGGTGCTCCGGGTATTTTGACGGCCAGGCGGGGATCATCTGCGCCCTGGAGGCTGCCCGGATGCTGAAGGAGCAGGGTGTCCGCCTGCGCGGCGGCTATGAGGTACTGGCCACCGTTATGGAGGAGGGCGCCCGGTTCCCCAACCTCGGGGGCAGCAAGTTTGCCATGGGCGTCCGGGCGGAAGAAGAGCTGGACAGCATCCGGGACGAGGATGGGGTGACCCTGCGGCAGGCTATCCGCGCCTACGGGCTGCCGGGAGACCTGCAGGGGGTCTGCCGTCGGGACGACCCGGTAAAGGCCTTCCTGGAGGTGCACATGGAGCAGGGTTCCCGCCTGGAGCGGGAAAAGAAGGACCTGGGGATCGTGCAGACCATTTTCGGCTGCCGCTGGTTCCATGTCACGGTCAAGGGGGTTACGGCGCACCCCTCCACCCCCTTTGCCGAGCGGAAGGACGCCTCCTTTGCCGCCGCTCGGCTGATCTCCCGTATGGAGGATGCCGCGGCGGGGTACGCGGGCCGCGCCACCCTCACGGTGGGCAAGATGAGCCTCTACCCCGGGGAGATCAACGCCATCCCCTCCCGGGCAAGCTTTTCCATGGATTTTCGCAGCGGGCAGGAGAGATGCTTCCGGGAGCTGGACAGCGTCCTGGAGCAGGAGATCCGCCGGGTGGAGAAACAGTACAGGGTAACGGTGGAGAAGGAGCTCTACACCTACACGCCGCCCACACCCTGTTCCCCGGAGATCGCCGGGGCGTTGGAGGAAAGCGCCCGGCAGCTGGGCTGTTCCTGCATGCGGATGGACTCCGGAGCGGGGCACGACGCCATGGTGTTTGCCCTGCGCTGGCCGGTCGGGATGCTCTTTCTGCCGAGCCATCTGGGGATTACCCACTGCCCCGGGGAGTGGACCGACTACGGGAACGTGGCCCGCGGCGCGGACGTGCTGTGCCGGGCGGTCCAGAAGCTGGACGCGGAAAAAGCGTAACTTACATCAGTACCGGAAGCGGGCGCCTTTGGCGCCCGCTTTTTTTGCGCTTTCGGGCAGTATTGACCGCAAGAGGCCTTGACAGAAGGGAGAAGAGATGGTATTTTGAAATTGGATTTACAATTGTATAATAATTTACAATTGTGAAAAAGGAGGGGCATCTGTGAAAAAGCCAAGAAAAAAACTCAGCGACGGGGAACTGGAGGTGATGCTGGCGGTCTGGGAAGCGGGAAAGCCGGTGACCGGCGGTGATATCCTGGGGCGGATCAAGGAGCAGCGGGGCTGGGCGCTCTCCACCCTGATGACGGTGCTGGCCCGCCTGGTGGAGAAGGGGTATCTCTTCTGCGACCGCAGCACCCGGAGCAACCTCTACTCCCCCCTGGTGGAGGAGGAGGAGTACAAGGAGCAGGAGAGCAGCGCTTTTCTGCGCAGGCTGTACGGCAACTCCCTGCCGGGCTTTATCTCCTGCCTCTACAAAGGGGGGACCATCAGCGACGACGACCTGAAGGAGCTGCGCAGCTTTTTGGACAGCGCGGGAAAGGAGGAGTGACGGAGTGGAGAAGATCTTTCTGACATTTTTGGAGGTCTCCGCGGGCACGGGGGCGGTGATCCTGGTGCTCTGCCTGTGCTCCCGGTACATCAACCGCACCTTTGTGGCAAAGTGGAAATACTGGCTCTGGCTGGCGCTGGCGGTGCGCCTGCTGATCCCCTTGAATACCGATTTTTCCGCCGCCCCCGCCAGGGTGGAGGTGGAGATCCCGGACCGGCCCATCGCCGTGTCCCAAAACGGAGGGCGGCCTGCCGGCGCGCAGGTCCCGGGTGCGGAGCGGGTCCCGGCAGAGCCTCCGCTTCCGGCGAAACAGGGCGTGACCACCCTGCAGCTGATGACGCTCCTCTGGCTTGCCGGGACGTCGGCGGTCTTTCTCTGGCAGGGGACGGCCTATCTGGTTTTTCGGCGGAGGCTTTTCCGCTGGGGCCGCCCGGCGGAGCCCGGATCAGTGCTTTTAAAGACAAAAAGCCGGGTCGAAGCGGAGATGGGTATCCCCCGGGAGATCCGCACCTTGGTCAGCAGGGATGTGCAGAGCCCCATGATGCTGGGCTTTTTCTCCCCGGTACTGGTGCTGCCCCGGAGGGAATACAGCGAAGAGGAGCTCGGGTTCATCCTGCGCCACGAGCTCACCCACTGCAAGCGCCGGGACATCTGGTACAAGGCGCTGATGCTGCTCTGCGGCGCCGTGCACTGGTTTAACCCCGCCGTCTGGATGATGGTGCGCTGCGCGGAGCGGGACCTGGAGATCTCCTGTGATGCGGCAGTGATGCGGGGGGCCGACGGGGAGACCCGGCGCCGCTACGGCGAGGCCATCCTGGCAAACGTCCGGCGGGAGCCCCTGGCCGGCACCGCCCTTTCCACCCATTTTTACGGGGGGAAGCGCACGGTGAAGGAGCGCTTTGCAAGTATCCTGAGCACAAGGAAGCGCCGGGTGGGGGCGGCGGTCTTTGCGGCTGTCCTGCTCTGTGCCCTTCTGGTGGGGGGCCTGGTGGCCTGCGGCTCCCGGCCGGAGGAATCCCCGGAGAAGGCGTCCGCGGAGGAGCCGTCCTCCCAGTCTCAGGCGGAGCCGTCCTCCGCCCCCGGAGACGGGGAGGAACCTTCCGTGGAGGAGATGCTGGAAAACATTACCTTAGAGGCTTATCCCCATTCCAGCGAGGAGGCCATCGGGCAGTTCCGGGAGTATATCCGCTCCCTGCCCGGGGACCAGGCGCGGATGACCCTCACCGACGACGCCCTGGTGTATTCCATGCTGATGCCCACCTACTGGGACCCGGCCCCGGAGAACTTTTACGCCGTCGCCGCTACCCGTGAGACGTACGCGCCGGACCAGAGCATGATGCCGAAGGAGAGTCGATGGGCCACCGAGGCGGACCGGCAGAAGGCCGAGGGGCTGCTCGCCCGGCTGACCATGGACGCGGTGGACAATGTCTGCGCCATCTCCGCCCCCAACGACCGGGACGTCTCGACGGAGCTCAGCTATTATCAGGTATCCAAGCTGATATCCCGCCTCAAACGGGCGGAGCTTGCCACCTGTGAGCCGCAGAACCCCAGTACCGGCGGCTACTTTTCGCTCTACCTGTTGGGGCCGGGGGATGCGATGACCATAGGGTTTAACGGCAATATGCTGTTCATCTGGGCCGAAGGGGAGGAGAGCGGCTGGATCTTTGACGGAGAGGTATGCGCCAACGAACTCTACGACATGTGGAATATTGTGGACGGCGTTCTGACGCCGGCCCCTGTAGAGGAGCTTCCTGCCGGTGGGGTGGCCCGATATAACGAGCTGTTCAGCCCCCTCTATGCGGACGGGACGGGAGAGACCGCCGTAAACCTCCGCTGCTGCTTTCTGAGCAGCTATTACGGCAGCATAACCGACATGGACCTGACGGCTTTTTTGCGCTACTTCCCCGATGAGAGCGCCGTCACAGATGAGGCGGAGTTTGCCGCGCTGCGGGCGCACCCGGATTTTCCCTTCAAAAGCGCGGAGAGCCCGGAGCAGATGCCGGTGCCGGTGCATAAATTTACCTCCGCGCAGGTGGACGCGGCGCTCAGAGAGCACGGAGGGATCACTCTGGATGAGCTGCAGGACGTCAGAAAGAGCAGTCCGGAGCTCATCTACCTAAAGGAATACGATGCCTACTATAACTTTACAAGCGACATGGGCCCCGGGGCGTTAAACGCCGTGCGGGGCGAGCGGGAGGGCGATATCGTCCGCCTGTACAGCGAGGCCGGGAACGGGGAGCGCACGGTGCTCGTCCTGTTTGAGCCGGGGGACGGGCGGCTGCAGATCGTATCCCATCTGAAAGATGCCTGAGAGAGACGGCAAAGGCCGCGCCGGGCGGGGGGAAAAACGGAGACGGAAAACCGCAGATACAAAGGGGCGGGCGCAGAAAGCGCCTGCCCCTTTGCGCACTGTGCCCAAAAGCGCCGAAAAAGGGGGCTTTTCTGCAGCACTCCCCTTGCATCCATCCCGCTTTTTGAGTATGCTTAAAGGGTGACCGTATCCGCCCCGGCACAGGGCGGGGGGAGACGATAGAAATTCAGGAGGCATGCCGCTATGACAAAAATCAACATTATCTCCGGCTTCTTGGGGGCCGGTAAAACCACTTTGATCAAAAAGCTTCTCTCCGAGGCGCTCTCCGGCGAGAAGATCGTCCTCATCGAAAACGAATTCGGCGAGATCGGGATCGACGGGGGCTTTTTAAAGGAGGCCGGGGTGGAGATCACCGAGATGAACTCCGGCTGTATCTGCTGTTCCCTGGTGGGAGATTTCGGCGAGGCGCTGAAAAAGGTGCTCTCCCAGTTTGCCCCCGACCGCATCCTCATCGAGCCCTCCGGCGTCGGCAAGCTCTCCGACGTGGTGCGGGCGGTGCAGGGCGTGGCCCGGGAGATCCCGGTGACGCTGGCGAGCTCCGTCACCGTGGCGGACGCCTCCAAATGCCGCATCTATATGAAAAACTTCGGGGAGTTCTTCAACAACCAGGTGGAGAGCGCCCAGGCCATCGTGCTCAGCCGCACCCAGAACCTGACGGAGGAAAAGCTGGAGGCCTGCGTGGCCGCCCTGCGGGAGCACAACGCCGGCGCCCGCATCCTCACCACCCCCTGGGACCAGCTGGACGGCAAAAAGATCCTGGAAGTGATGGAAGTTCCGCAGGACCTGGCAAAACAGCTGCTGGCCGAGGAGGAGATCTGCCCCGAGTGCGGACATCACCACCATCACGGGGAAGCGTGCGGTCACGAGCATGAGCACGAGCATGAGCATGAGCACGAGCACGAGCACCATCACGATCACGGGCCGGACTGCACCTGCGGCTGTCACGACCACGGGCATGACCACGAGCATGACCATGAGCACGGGCATGGACACCATCACCACGCCGACGAGGTGTTCCAAAGCTGGGGCGCCGAGACGCCCCGGAAGTACACCCGGGAGGAGCTGGAGGAGGCGCTCTCCGCCCTGGACAGCGGGAAATACGGCGTCATCCTGCGTGCCAAGGGCATCCTGCCCGCCGCGGACGGCGGCTGGCTGCACTTTGACTACGTGCCCGGGGAGCATGAGGTGCGCGGGGGCGCTGCCGATTACACGGGGCGCCTGTGCGTCATCGGCTCCAAGCTGGACGAGGCTGCCGTTGCGGCTCTGTTCCATCTGGCCTGACGGGGGAGGAGGAGAATATGGAAGTTCCGGTCTATCTCATCACCGGCTTTTTGGACAGCGGCAAGTCCACTTTTATCCGCCATTCCCTGGAGGACGAGCGGTTTACCGAGAAGGAAAAGACCCTGCTCATCCTCTGCGAAGAAGGGGAGGTGGAGTTTGACGACGCCCTGCTGCAAAAATCGCACACCACCGTGGTACGGGTGGAGGAGCAGGAGGAGTTCAACACCGGGTTTCTGAAAAAATGCCAGAAGCAGTACAAGCCCGACCGGGTGATGATCGAGTACAACGGCATGTGGTCCATCGGCTGGCTGCGGGAACTCTCCCTGCCCCGGGGATGGCTGCTGTATCAGATCATGACCACCGTGGACGCGGGCACCTTCGGCCCTTATCTGGCCAATATGCGCCAGCTGATGCTAGAGAAATTTTCCGCCACAGAGATGGTCATGGTGAACCGCTGCGGCGACGGTTTCGACCCGGAGCCCTGCGTCCGCGCCATCCAGACGGTGAACCCCCGGGCGGAGATCGTCCTGATCCGCCTGGACGGCTCGGTGATCCCGGTGGAGCGCAAGCTCCCCTTCGACCTCTCCGCCGACGTGGTGGAGATCCGGGACGAGGATTTCGGCGTGTGGTACATCGACGCTTTAAACGACCCGCGCAAATACGACGGCAAGACCGTAAAGATCAAGGGTATGGTATACCGGGATAAAAAATTCCCCGCGGGGAGCTTCGTTCCCGGGCGGTACGCCATGGTCTGCTGTGCCAACGACATGACCTTTATCGGCTTCCTCTGCCGCACCGGAGACGACCCCGCTTTCCAAATTGACGACTGGATAGAGGTGGTGGCAAAGGTCCGCTGTGAGGAGTGGGAGGGCTACCAGGGCGAGGGTCCGGTGCTCTACCCGGTGTCGGTAAAGGCCGCCCAAAAGCCCGAGGACGAGGTGGTAAACCTCACCTGAACACACCCCGCACAACAGCAAAAGCCCCGGAAAAGGCACGAAAGTGCCTTTCCCGGGGCTTTTTAAAAGAGGTCAGACGGGAACGCCGAAGCACAGGCAGAGAGCCCCGTACAGCAGGGGCTGGTGCAAAAGATAGATAAAGAGCGAATGGCGCCCCAAAAAGCCGAACAGCCGGGGGCCCGGCCAACGAGCCAGAATGGCCAGCCGTCCTTTTACCAATTCGTGGAGAAAATACCCGGCCAAAAAGAGAAAAAACCAGGGAAGCAGGGGGAAATAATCGGCGGAGAGAAAACCCGCGGGGGTGAACCCGAGAAAGGCCCCGAGGTAACCGCGGTACAGCCCCTGGGGCAGGGGGAGCCTCCAGGGCCCCAAAACGAGGGCGCCGCCGCCCAACCGGTAGAGCAGGGCAAACAGCAGGGCGCTGGCTGCAAGGCCGGCCCCGGGCGGGATCTTCTGAAGGACGCGGTTTAGAGGGATCAGCAGCAGCATGCAGCAGCCGAGCAGGGTGAGCACGCCGAACCAAATGGCCTGTTCTGGAAGGAAGAGCAGCGTCACCGCGGTGACCGCCCCGCCGGCGGCCAGGGTGACAAGGCCCCGCCGCAGCGGGCGCCTTCCCAAAGGCCAGCAGAAGCCGGAGAGAAGAATAAACCCCCAGCAGATGCTCTGCTGCCACAGAAAGCCCCAGGGCCCCCGGTACCAGGCCCAGTTTTCCCGAAAGAGATACACCAGATCCCACGCGCCGTGGTAGAGGATCATGCTGATGAGGATAACGCCCCTCAGCCCGTCCAGGGCGGCAAGGCGGGCGGCGCGGGAGGGCGCGGCGGGCACGGGGCCCGCCGGGGCAAAAACGGATGAAGTCATATGGAAAAGCTCCTCTGCGGCGGGGGCGTCAGGCGCCGAACAGCTCCGCCGCCTGTTTCATTTTGGAGATCACATCCACCCCGAAGGGGCAGTTTTTCATGCACCGCCCGCAGGAGACGCACTCCCCGGCCTTGTGGGGCAGCAGGGCGTAGTGGTCCCGCAGGGTCTCTGGAACGGCGCCCTGGGCCAGGGAAAGGTCCAGATATTTGTTGACCATGGCCACGTCGATCTTTTTGGGGCAGGGGGCGCAGTGGCCGCAGTACATGCAGTGGCCGTGAAACGCCCGGCGGGGCGCCCCCGCCAGCACGGCGCTGTAATCCCGCTCTTCCTCCGGGGCGGAGGAGTAGGCCGTCGCAGCCAGCACCTCCTCGGGGCAAAAGGCGCCCACCATCACCGAGGCCACCGCCGGACGGGTGAGGCAGTAGTGCAGGCACTGCACCGGGGTGAGGGCCTGCCCGAATGGGGAGCGCCGGGCGTCCAGCAGCACGCCCGCGGCATACCCTTTCATGACAGTGAGAGCCACGCCGGCGTTCTGACACGTCCCGTACAGCTGGGCGCGCTTTGGGTCGATCCCCTCGTACACCCGGCCTTCATAGGTGGATCGCTCAAAGAACAGGTCGATGTTGTCGTTGGGGGGCAGCATGTCATAGGCGGGGTTTACGCTGAAGAGGATCACGTCGATGAGCCCCGTCCCGGCCGCCCGCAGGGCGATGTCGGTGTTGTGAGTGGAAAGCCCCAGGCACCGCACCTTCCCGGAGGCCTTCAGCTCCTGTGCGTAGGCGAGCATTTCTCCGCCGAACACGGTATCGAAATCCCTGTCGTCATCGATAAAATGCAGCATGCCGATGTCCACATAGTCCACGCCCAACCGGGCAAAGAGATCTTCATATGCGGCCTTTACCTCGTCGGGCCTGCGGGTGCGGCGGTACTGCCCGTCCTCCCAGAAAGAGCCCAGATGCCCCTCCAGCACAAAGCTCTCCCGCGGGTAGCGGGAAAGGGCCTTTCCCACATTGCTGCGCATTTGGGGGTTGGAGTTGTAGATATCGATAAAGTTTACCCCGTTTTGCATGGCGCAGTCGAGGATCGCCTCGCATTCCTCATAGCTTTTTCCCTCAAAACCCTCGCCGCCGAGGCCGATCTCGCTGACCCGGATCCCGGTGCGGCCCAGTACGCGGTAGTTCACGGCTGTCCCTCCTCTGTTGTAATACAGGTATTTCCTGACTTTAGTATAATACCTGAAGTGCGCTTTAAGTCAAGGGGAAAGGCGGCAAAAAGCCAGGAGGTATATTCCCCGTCCGGATGCAGATACTAAGCCACGAATAAGGAGTGGTCGCCATGCTGCAGAAAGTGCTGGAAATTTTAAACACGGAAAAGAGCTTCGACCTGGTGCGCCGTGAGATCGCCGTCGGAGGCCGGCCCGCCTGCATCCTGTTTGTGGACGGGATGGTCAAGGACGAGGTCATGGAAAAAATGCTGGAATATTTTTTAAAGCTTCCGGAGGATATTTTTGACAAGGCTCCGGATATGCGCGCCTTCTCCCGGATGGTGATCCCCTATATCGAGGTGGCCGAAAGCAAAAAGCCGGAGGCGGCCTGCGTACAAATCCTCTCCGGGGTGCTGGCCCTCGCCATCGAGGGGTACGAGGAACTTGCCCTCATTGACGTGCGTACCTACCCTGTCCGCGGGGTGGAGGAGCCGGAGAAAGACCGGGTGATGCGCGGTTCCCGGGACGGCTTTGTGGAGACAGTGGTATTCAACACCGCCCTGATTCGCCGCCGCATCCGGGACCCGAAGCTGGTCATGGAGATCCAGAGCGCGGGGGAGAGCTCCCACACCGATATTGTGCTCTGCTATATGTCCGACCGGGCGGATATGGAGCTTGTAAAACAGATGCGCCGGCGGATCGCGGAGCTCAACGTGCACGCCCTCACCATGAATCAGGAGAGCCTGGCGGAGGCGCTGGTGCGGGGAAGGTGGTTCAACCCCTTCCCCAAGGTGCGGTATACCGAACGCCCGGATGCGGCGGCGGCCTCTGTTTTAGAGGGGAAGATCGTGGCGCTGGTGGACAACTCCCCCTCCGCCATGATCCTCCCCTCGGCGATCTTCGACTTTTTTCAGGAGGCGGACGACTATTATTTTCCGCCGCTGGTGGGGACGTACCTGCGCATCAGCCGTGTCCTCATTTTTTTGGCCACCCTGTTTTTTACCCCCGTGTGGCTGTTGCTGATGCAGAACCCGGGCTGGATCCCTCCATGGCTGGATTTCATCCGGGTGCAGGAACCAAACTCCGTGCCGCTGCTCATGCAGCTTTTAATTTTAGAGTTCGCGGTGGACGGGCTGCGGATGGCTTCCCTCAACACCCCCAGCACCCTCAGCAGCGCCATGAGCATTGTCGGCGGCCTCGTTTTGGGGGAGTTTGCCGTCAGCTCCGGGTGGTTCGTGCCGGATACCATCCTTTACGCTGCATTTGTGGCCATTGCAAACTACACCCAGCCGAGCTTTGAGCTGGGCTACGCCTTCAAGTTTACCCGTATCATGCTGCTGGTGCTCACCGGTATCTGGAACCTGTGGGGCTTTTCGGCGGGGCTTTTCATCTTTCTGCTGGCGGTGGGCTGCACCCGCACCATCTCGGGCAAGAGCTACCTCTACCCCCTCTTCCCGTTTAACGGCAGGGAGCTGCGGCAGGTGTTTTTCCGCGCCAAATTAAACAGCCGCCCCCACCGCTCCAGGGAGGAATACTGAGGCCGGGAAAAAGAAAAAAGGCCTCTCCGCTGTGCCCTGTGCACACTGGAGGGGCCTTTTTGCGGGGGCCCTACCTTCTCCGCTCCACCGCCACCACATAAGGGCAGTGGGGAATATTGACAATGCGGAATACGGTGGCGTCGTAAACTTCCGGGTCGAAGCCCTTTGCCATCTCCTGCAGGGCCTCCCCCTCCAGACGGCCCTCCTCGTGGCCGGGGTATACCACCACCACGACCACGCCCCGGGGGTTTAACCGCTCCACCGCTTTCTGCACGGCGGGGAGAGAGGTCTCCCGCCGGGTGGTGAGGGAAGGGTCTCCGTGGGGGAGGTAGCCCAGGTTGAACATGCCCGCGTCGATGCCGCCGGGAATGTAGCGCTCCAGGTTGTGGTGGCTGTCCAGGATCAGGCTGACGTTTTCGGGGGCGCCGTGCTCCTTCAGGCGCTTTTGGGTGTTTTCCAGCGCCTGGGGCTGGATATCAAAGGCGTAGACATGCCCCTTCGGCACCAGGGAACTCAAAAACAGGGTGTCGTTGCCGTTCCCCATGGTAAAATCCGCCACGATGCTGTCCTCCCGGATGCCCTGGACGAGCAGATCCTTGGCGACGGTGAGAATGGTTTTCATGGAGCATCCTCCTTGTGATAATATTTTCCCTGCCAGCTGCCGCGGCGCACAAGCTCCTTGTCGATCTCGTTTTGCACCGCGAGCTTTTTGAGGCTCCACAGCGGGCCGATCAGCTGGGAACGCTCCCCATCCCCGGTGAGCCGCTGGAGCACCATCTCCGGCGGGAGCAGCTCCAGCTGGTCGCAGACGATCTGGACATATTCCGCCCGGGAGAGCAGGGAAAACTCCCCCCGGGCGTACTGTTCCTCCAGGCGGGTGCCCCGCAGCACGTGCAGCAGATGGATCTTGACGCTGTGCAGGGGCAGGGCGGCCAGGGCCCGGGCGGTATCCAGCATCTGCTCCCGGCCCTCTCCCGGCAGGCCGTCGATGATATGGGCGCACACCGGGATGCTCCGGGCGTGCAGGGCCTCCACCGCCCGGACAAAACAGGCAAAATCGTGCCCGCGGCCGATGCGGCGGGCGGTCTCGTCGTTTGACGACTGCAGCCCCAGCTCCACCATAAGGTCGGTGCGGCAGGAGAGCTCTTCCAGATAATCGAGCACCTCGGGGGGCAGGGCGTCCGGCCGGGTGGCCACGGAAAGGCCTACCACGCCGGGCAGGGCCAGCACCGGCTCATAGAGCTCCTTTAAGCGGGGCACCGGGGCGTAGGTGTTGGTGCGGGCCTGGAAATAGGCGATGGTCCGGGCGCCGGGCCATTTCTGCCACATCCTTTGGCGCACGGATAAAAACTGGGTGACGATATCCTCGGAGGGGTCGCCCGCAAACTCTCCGCTGCCGCTGCCGGAGCAGTAGGAGCAGCCTTCTGTGCCGCAGGTGCCGTCTAAGTTGGGGCAGGTGAAGCCGCCGTTTAAGGGCACCTTGCACACCTTCCCGCCGTAGCGGCGGCGCAGCTCATAGTCCCAGGTGTGGTAGCGCTTCTCCCCGTCGGAGTAGGGGAAGGGGTTGTGCCAAAGGCCGGCGGCCATAGGGAGCAGAACTTCTTTCCGGTTGAGGGAGGGCTCCTCCAGCACCCGGGCCAACAGCCCCTCCAGCACCTCCCGCACGCGGCGGCCCCGGGGAATGCCGAGGGCCATCAGGTCGTTGCCGTTTACCGCCAGGGTGCGAAGGGAAAAACATTCCCCGGTGCTCAGGATCCGCTCGATCTCGCCGGCGTACCCCTTATCCCCAAGGCCCAGGGCCCGGAGCAGGAGGGCAAAGCGGCGCGCCTGCTCCGGGCCAAGCTGCGCCAGGGCCTCCCGGGGGGCGCAGGGGCCCTCTGAGAGGCGGCGCACCAGGGCCGCGGCGGCCTCGCAGCTGCGGCGGTCAAGTTTCAGCTCCCGCAGCTGCGCCCGGCAGGCGTCCCCCCCGGCGTTTTGCAGCAGCAGCGCGGTGCGGAGGATAAAATCCGGCGGGAGGGAGGAGAGGGCTTCCAGCGCGGGGGCGGAGAGATCCAGCCCCGGCAGAAAGAGGGAGAACACGGGCCCAAAGCCGCGGAGCACCCGGGCGGCCCCGGGCCCCGGAAGCAGACGCAGCCACTCCTGGCAAACCCTCTCCCGGGAGACCCGTCCAAGCAGCCCGGCCCGGGAGAGCACCGCGGCGGCGGTGTTCTCTTCCAGGGTAAAATCCAAGACCGAGGCAAAGCGCAGGGCGCGCAGAATGCGCAGCCCGTCCTCCTCAAAACGGAGAGCGGGTTCCCCCACGCAGCGGATGAGCCCCCGGGCCAGGTCCTCCCGGCCGCCGAAGGGGTCCTGCAGGGGGGCTCCGGGGCGCCAGGCCATGGCGTTTACGGTAAAATCCCGGCGGGCCAGGTCCTCCCGCAGGCCGGAGGCAAAGTGCACCCGGTCCGGGTGCCGCCCGTCGCTGTAGCTTCCGTCCACCCGGTAGGTGGTGATCTCCAGCGGCATCCCATTTATCACCGCGGTGACAGTGCCATGGGCGGCTCCGGTGGGGATGACAGAAAAACCCTCCTCAAAGCAGGCGGTGGTCTGCGGGGGCAGGGCGGAGGTGCAGATGTCGTAGTCCTTCGGCGCCGCGCCCCGCAGCAGGTCGCGGACGCAGCCCCCCACCAGCCACGCTTCAAAGCCGCCTGCACCCAGGCGGCGCAGGGCCTCCAGAACAGGGGCGGGGACGGAAAAATCAGGCTTCAAGGGGGCATCCCTCCTCCGGTATGGCCAGCAGCACCGTCTCCCAGGCGGGCAGGTAGGGCTGATGGCGCAGATAAAAGCGGTAGTCCGGCTGCAGATCATGCAGGTATAAAGGCAAGGCAAACAGGTCCTCACTGCGGTGATAGGCCGAGATCAGCAGTTTGGGCGCCTGGGTGCGGATGAGCTCCCGTGCGCCCCAAAGGGCCCGGAGCTCGCAGCCCTCCACGTCCATTTTAAGAAACGTGACAGGGCGCCCGGCAAGCAGGCTGTCCAGGGCACGCACCGGCACCGTCTGCCCGGAACGGCCCCGCCGGGTACCCACCACGCCGGAAAAAGCGGCGCTGCGCCCGCCCCTCCCCGCAAAGGCGTGCTCCCCGTCGGCATCCCACACGCCGCAGGGGCAGAAGAACTCGCCGGAAAGGCCCAGCGCCCCGGCCCGGCGCAAAAGCTTGGCAAAGTTTTTAGGGTCCGGCTCCAGGGCGGCGGCGCTGCCAAATCTCTCCCCGCACACCCGGAAGAATTCCTCTAAAGTGTCGCCGCTGTAGGCGCCGCAGTCCACATAATGCTCCCCGCCGCCCAGCTGCAGCAGGGAATAGAGCTCCTCCCGGGGGCTTTCGCAGGCAAAGAGATAGCGGATATCCCCGCTGAGCTTAAAATCCAGCACGTCCCGGAAAGTCCTGCGGGAAAGCTCGTCCGACATGAGGGAAAAGGCCTGCTCCAGCTCCCCCCCGTGGATATGGCAGTACCGGGGGGTGAACAGCTCCTCCCCCGCCACCGGCATATCCGGGAACACCAGCTCGTGCCGGGTGCTGAGCTTTTGGATATGCTCCAGGGTGGGGCGGTCGTGGACGGCAAAGCACTGGACGATGAGAAAATCCTCCCAGAGCTGCTCTGTCTGGGCCAGGGTGCGCACCGGAAAGCCACGGAAGGACTGCCCGCGCACAAAGCCGTCGCTGGCAAACACCCCGGCGCAGGGCACCCCCATTTCCTCCAGGATATCCAGGGCCATGTCCGCCCCGTTTCCCATGCCGTAGAGCACCACGGGCTTATCCGCCCGGGCGATGCGGCCCCAGACAGACCGGCCCTCTCTGGGAAAAAGCTTCTCCATGACGCACCTCCTCCGCCGTGTTTTTCATCCCCCATGATAGCACAAATGGTGGAGTTTACAAAGCCCCGGGCGCAAAAAAGCGCCGCGGAAACCCGCGGCGCGAAAGGAGCGCGTTATTCTTCAGGGGGCTCCGGCGGGTCGGTCCCGCCAAAAACGGCCCGCAGGGTCTCTGCGGAGTGATCGGTAAGCCCGTAGCTGTCGCCGGAGGCGTTCCAGACCCCCTCCGCGGAGATATCCGTGGCAGGGGAGCCCCCCAGCTTGGCCAAAAAGATCAGGGCCCCCTTGCGGGCCTGGTAATCCGCGGCGGAAAGGTCTGTCTCCACCGTGTTGACGATGGCTTCGAAGACAAAATCCGCCTGTGAGGAGAGCACGGTGCTGAGCTTCTGGTTTGCGTAGGCGGCAAAAAGCCTGGAGGACATGACGCAGCGGGTTTTTTCGCCTCCGGGGTAAGCGGGGCAGCGCATCAGGTCGTAAAACTTGACGCCGTCCACCAGCTGCCGCCCTTTTTCCAGGCTGATCTTTCCCTCCCCGTCGCTGTGATCCAGAGAATAGTCCAGCGAAAACTCCATGGCGCCCACCCGGTCGATGGCGGAGATAAGGCTCTCCCGGGTGTAGAGGGCATAGCGGTGCACCGTTATGCCAAGGCCCTCCGACAGGGCGTCGGAGGCGCTCCGGGCCCCTCCACGGGCCCATGCCTCCGCCAGGGTGACGGGGGCGCCCTTTAAAGACAGAACGGTCTGGGGCGGGAAAGACACAACAGGGATCCTTCCCCCCGTGGCGTCCAGGCGGAGAAGGGTGTAGAAACGGGGGGCGGTTCCATCCCCGCGGGAGCCTGCCAGCAGGAGGTTTACATTGTCCTCCTCCTGGGGAAGGTAAAACGGGTCGGCGGAGGCGGAGGGGACAGAACTTTGCCCGGGTGAGGCGGCGCCCAGCGTGCGGAGGGCAAGGGCCGTCAAAGACCCCAGCACGGCAAGTGAGATCAGAAGCGAGATAGAAAAATACCGAAACGCCGCCCGGCGCGCCGCGCGTTTTTCGGTGAGGACCTTTTTGGGCAAAGAGCCTTCCCCCTCCCCCGCGCCCGGTGCGCGGCGTCTTTACCGGTATTATGGGCGGGGGAGCCGAACTTCATGCAGGGCCCGGAATAAAGCTTTCTCGGGCCCTTTTCTGGACGGGCAGGGGGAAAGCTGGTATAATGGCGTTAAAAAGGCCGGGCGGCACCCACAGCTTGTGTCTGCCGAAAAATAAAAAGGGGGCTGTATCCCCGGGGCCTGCGGGAAGGGAGCATGCGGCTATGAAAATGGTGGTTTTGGAGCCTTTGGGTGTTTCGGAGGAAAAGCTCCGCGCTTTGGCGAAGGAGGCGCTGGGGCCCGGGGGAGAGCTCGTCTGTTTTGACAGCAGGGCGGATACCCCGGAGGAGATGGTGCGTCGATGCGAGGGCGCGGAGGTCGTCGCCCTGGCAAACCAGCCCCTCCCCGCCGTGGTGGTGGAGCAGTGCCCTGCGCTCCGGCTGCTCACCGTGGCGTTTACGGGGGTGGACCACATCCCCCTGGAGACCTGCCGGAAAAACGGGGTGACGGTGTGCAACTGTGCCGGCTACTCCACCGCCGCGGTGGCGGACCTTGTATTCGGCATGGTCATCTCCCTGTACCGGCGGCTTGCGGCCTGCGACGCCGCGGTGCGCGCGGGCGGTACCCGGGAGGGCCTGGTGGGTTTTGAGCTGGAGGGCAAGACCTTCGGTGTAGTGGGGGCCGGGGCCATCGGTCGGCGGGTAGCCGCCATTGCGGAGGCGTTTGGCTGCCGGGTGCTGGCCAGCAGCCGCACGCCCAGGCCGGAGACGGGCCTTTCCTATGTGCCTCTGCCGGAGCTGCTGCGGGAGAGCGATATCGTCTCGCTGCACGTCCCGCTCTCCGACGCCACCCGGGGGATGATCGGCCGGGAGGAGCTTGCCCTGATGAAATCCTCGGCCCTGCTGATCAACACCGCCCGGGGCCCGGTGGTGGATTCCGAAGCTCTGGCCGGGGCCCTGCGCCGGGGGGCCATCGCCGGGGCCGGGGTGGACGTCTTCGAGACGGAGCCGCCCATCCCCACTGACCATCCCCTGTTTGGCGCGCCGAACCTCATCGCCGCGCCCCACGTGGCTTTTGCCACGGCGGAGGCGTTGGAAAAAAGGGCGGTCATTGCGTTTGAGAATGTCCGCCGCTGGAGGGAGGGAGCCCCGCAGAACCTGGCGGGGCTGCACTGAAAGGCCCTTTTGCGGGGAAAGGCACTGTGGATATGAATTTTTTTCATTTTTTTGTTGACAATAGGCACATTCTCTGATATATTAAATAGGCACCTGAATTCAGGTGCTTTTTGAGCCACTAGCTCAGTTGGCAGAGCATTTGACTTTTAATCAAAGGGTCCGGAGTTCGAATCTCCGGTGGCTCACCAGAACAAGAGGACATCCTCAGGGATGTCCTCTTGTTTTTTACTTTATATTTTAATTTTAAAACGGGCCGGAGAACCTTAAAAAACCTCCGGCCTGTTTTTGGCTTTGATAAAATTACCGGCGTCCTCCGGCGGCGCGCAGGGCGGTTTTGTCCTCTGCCGACACACGCAGGGACTCCAGCGCTTTCCGCACAGCCATGTGATAGGTCTCGTCGTCCAGGCGGCAGGCCTTTAAATATTCCATGGTCTGCCGGGGAAAATGCGCCAGGCAGACGGATACCGCCCAGGCCACCCCCATTTTGGCGTAGTAGCCCTCGCAGACGGCGGCGTCCAGGGCACCGAGCACTGGGCCCAGGTACTGCTCCGTTACAAAATGGTCCAGGGCCATGACGGCGGCAAAGCGCAGCTCATATTCCCGATGGGAGGCAAAATAGGGCGAAAGAAAGCTCCAGTAGAGCGCCCGGTCCTTGCGGGCGTCTTTGAGCCCCGCGCAGAAGCTGTCGCAGACCGACCAGTTGTCAATTTTGGGGACAAAGCTCCGGACCAGTTCCAGCCGCCTCTCCCGGGGGACGGGGCAGCAGCCGATGACCATGCCCTGCAGCATGGTTTCTTCAAAATACTGTGCCGGGCAGGACAAAAACGCCTCCCAGCCTTCCGAACGGGCAAGCTCTTTTGCCAGGGCGCGCAGCGCCGGTAGCCGCACCCCGAGGATGTTGTCCTTTCCGGGGATGAGCCCGGAGGAAAATTTCCGGTATTCCGGCTGGGAGAGCGCCAACAGCCGGGCCTGGATCTCTGTTCTCATATTTGCACCTCCGGGCGGCAGGTTTTGGGGGGCGGCTTCTCAGAGGATCTGCTGCAGAAAAGTGCTGGTGGACATGCCGGTGCACTTTTTAAACACCTTGCAGAAATATTTGGAGTCGGAGTAGCCAACCATCTCCGCGATCTCGTAAATTTTATAGTTCCCCGTGAGCAGCAGAGCCTTGGCTTTGTTGATGCGGAACTGGGTGAGATAGTTGGAGAAGGGCTGTCCGGTCTCCTTGCTGAAGATGGAGCTGAGATACACCGGGGTGATATTGAGGGAGGCGGCTACACTCTCTAAAGTAAGCCCCTTGTTGTAGTTCTGGCTGATCATCTTCATGGCTTTTTTAACCACGAGCCCGTACTGCTGTTCTTCGTCTTGGAACAGTACCGCAAGCACTTCCACCACCAGGTCGTGCATCTCGGCGAGAAAATAAGAGTCGATGAACCAGTGCAGCAGACGGGACTGGTTGATGTAATGGTACCCCGGGTACTCCAGCTCTTTGCACTTGCTCAAAACGGTGGAGAC
>JALELV010000094.1 GCA_022768545.1 Oscillospiraceae bacterium | reverse complement strand
CGCCTTTCCGGTGCTTTTATCTCAGGAGGCCCGCTCCAATTCCTTTTTCAGCCGCTTGATGATACGCTTTTCCAAGCGAGAAATGTAGCTTTGAGAAATACCGATGATATCCGCCACCTCCTTTTGGGTGTGTTCCTTTCCTCCGGAAAGGCCGAAGCGCAGCTGCATGATCTGCCGTTCCCGCTCCCCCAGGCGGTTCACCGCGTCCATCAGGATGCTCTTTTCCACATCGCTCTCGATGCCTCTGCCGACGATATCCCCGTCGGTGCCCAGCACATCGGAGAGCAGCAGTTCGTTCCCGTCCCAGTCGATGTTAAGCGGCTCGTCGATGGACACCTCTCCCCGCTGGTTCTGCACCTTTCGAAGATGCATCAGGATCTCATTTTCAATGCACCGCGAGGCGTAGGTGGCAAGCTTGATGTTGCGCCCCGGGCAGAAGGTATTCACCGCCTTGATAAGCCCTATGGTCCCGATAGAAATAAGATCCTCGATCCCGATGCCGGTGGATTCAAACTTCCGGGCAATATACACCACCAGGCGAAGGTTGTGCACGATGAGCGTCTGCCGGGCGTCCAGATCATTTTTCTCCAGCTTCTGGAAGATCTCCTTTTCCTCCTCGCGGCTCAGAGGAGGAGGCAGGCTCTCCGAACCGTTGATGTAGTAGATGTTCTTTTCCGGCAGAAGGCGCTGCCGCATCCCCTTCCACAGCCTGCTCCAAAGAGACAGGGTTCCGTTTGACCCTTTCATTTCGTTTCCCCTTTCGACAAAGTGTTAACCCCTCGCCGCATTCGGCCGTGTCGAGGCCCGGGCTGAAGATCACCTGATATTCCCCGGAGGAGAGCGGCTCCTCCGCCACCCCCAAAAGCATGCGCTCCGCCCGCTCCCACCGCCCCTCCCGGAACATCAGAAAATCGTCCGGGAAAAAAGCCGGTATCGCCCCGCGCTTTCCCAAAGAATGGTAGGGAACCATGCGAAAGCCCCTGGCCTTCGAAAGTGCTCCGGGTTCCGGGTTCCGCCCGGAGAAAACGGCATCCAGCAGGCGCATAAGTTCCGGCGGGGCGGCGGGCTCCAGCGCCTGGCGGCTGCACACCGCCACCGGGAGCCCTGTCACCGCGTCTTTCAGGTCGTTCCCGGTGTCCGACATCCCGCGCAGGGAAAGCTCCTTTGCTCCTATGCGGATCCGCACCGGGCACACCCGGCGGTGCAGCTCGGTTTTCCGACGCGCCCGCGTCAACAGCTCTGTCAAAAAATAGGCGCCCAAAGCCGAAAGGATCAGCACCGTCGGCGTGATGGGAAAATACAGTACCCCGCCGGAAAATATCATTCCCGGCGGCGAGGCGATGAGCCACACAGCCAGCATAAACCCGGCAAACAAAAAATTCACACCGAAAAACACCAGATACTCCCGCAGGCTCTGCCGCAGGCTGACATGGGGAAAGGCTGTCTCCACCATCAGCACCGCTGTCAGCAGCTTGGAGAGGGCCAGCAGCACCGGTTGGGGCTGCGGGATGAAAATAACAAGGGAATAAAACGCCCCCGCAAACGCGCTGAAAAAAACCCGGAGCCTCCCCGGCCTCCTGCCGCACAGCCTCCCGGCGGCCAGGAGAAGAAAATAGTTTACCGTCAGGTTGATGAGGATCAGAATATCTGCGTAGATTTCTATTTTCTCCACCCCCCGACCCAGCCTTTTCCTCATTATAGAAAGTGGACAGGTTTTGTTTGTGTCGCTTTGCGTCGGCTTTTTCTGGCGCCTTCTGGGGAAAGCCGGGGCCCCGTCAAGGCCTTTTCCTCTTTTGCACCCATGGGACGGCAGTTTTCCGCCCCCGAAAAACCGCTGAATTTTTTCGAAAATAAATTTAGATCCCCTGCAATAAAACACCCTTTTGTTCCATTATCTTTACGAAAGGGCCCAATAAACCAAACTTAAAATTCCAAAAAAGGAGCGACACATATGAAACAGATCATCAGCAACCGAAAGCTCACCATTCTCTGCGCCGCCGTTGCGGCAGCCCTGATCATGCTGGCCTGCGCATGGTTCCTTCTCTCCCCCGCCGGGTATATCTCCCTGGATGTAAACCCCAGCATCGAGATCTCCACCAACCGCCTGGACCGGGTGGTCAGCGTCACCGCCGCCAATGAGGATGCCGCCCGCCTGCTGGAGGGTTATCGGCTGAAGGACAGAGACCTCGACGACGTGGTGGAAGACCTGGTGGACCGCATGATCCTGTTTGGATATCTGGGCGACGCCAAGGATAATGAGATCCTCATCACCGTGGATGAGGACGGCGTCTCCGAGAAAACCCTGAAAAAAGTAAACAGCGCCGTCGCCTCCTATCTGGAGCAGCGGAAGCTCTCCGCACAGCTCCACACCCAGAGCATCAAGCTGGACGAAAGCTTAAAGGATGGCGCGGAGAAAAATAACATCTCCGCCGGGAAAATGGCCCTGATCCGCAAAATGCTTTCCGGTGACGACACCCTTACCGCCGAGGAACTGGCGGATATGAGGCTGAGCGACCTGCTGGGCTTTGCCGCCGAAACTAATATTCCTTTAGAGCTTTTAGAGGATCAGTTGGATGACCTGGATGACCGTTACGGCGATGACCGTTACGAGCATCTGGAGGAAGCCCTGGACGATTATAACGACCGCTACGATGACGACTTCGATGACGACGACTTCGATGATGACGACTTCGATGATGACTTCGATGATGACTTCGATGATGACTTCGATGATGACTTCGACGATGACGACCGCGACGACGATGACGACGACGATGACGACGACCGCGACGACGATGATGACCGTGATGACGATGACGACCGCGACGATGATGATGACCGCGATGACGATGATGACCGCGACGATGATGATGACCGCGACGATGACTAACTGCGGCAGCTTTTCATCCCAGAAAGGGCTCCCCGAACCGGGAGCTCTTTCTTTTTTTGTACGGTGAGCCACAGGTTGGAACAAACAGGAACATTTTTGATCCCGGCGCCATAGAATATGAAAGGCCTTTAATTTTATGAAAGCGCGAGGTGTTGTGCTATGCCAAATATTCCGGCTGAGGACAGGTACCCCGGTGTCCTGCTGAAAAGAGGTTCCTCCGGCCCGGATGTAAAAAAAATGCAGAACTACCTGAATTTCATCGGAAAAACCTATTCTTCTATCCCTCCCGTAGTGGAAGACGGAAAGTTCGGGCCCGCTACAGAGACCGCCGTGATCCGTTTTCAGCAGTTGTTTGGGCTCGTGGACGACGGCACCATCGGGCCTGAGACCTGGAACGCCATTGTCTCTGCATATTACGAGCTGAAAGAGTCCCCGACAGACCCGGACCTCTACCCCGGCTTTGCTCTGAAGCGGGGTGACCGGGGCAGTGAGGTCTCCCTGCTGCAGAGCTATCTCGATTTCATTGCAAAGAGCGACCCGGAACTTCCCTCCCTGCAGGTGGACGGCCGCTTCGGCGCCGCCATGGAACGGGCAGTGGAAGCCTTCCAGCGCCAGGGCGGCCTCCTTGTCACCGGCATTGTGGACGAAAATACCTGGAATGCCGTCATCGCCCGCAAAAACGAGCTGAACACCGACCCGTGGAAATACCCGGGGGCCCCGCTGCGTTTTGGTTCCACCGGAATTCATGTGGTGACCGTTCAAAACGCCCTTAACCAGCTCCGCACCCAGGATCCTTCCATCCCCCGGTTGGTAGTGGACGGCCGTTACGGCATAGCGGTGGAAGAAGCGGTGGCGGCTTTTCAGCGAAAAAACCGTTTGGAACCCGACGGTATAACAGGCCCCAGGACCTGGAATGCCCTGCGGGATGCGCAGAGCCCACCTGAAGGCCAGGCGCCGGAGCCCCCCGGGGCGTCTGCCGATTCTTACCCCGGCGTACCGCTTTCCCTCGGCTCCCGGGGAGAGGCGGTGCGAAAAATGCAGTCGGAGCTCTCCCGCATCAGCCGGTACTACCCTTCCATCCCCGCGTCATCTCCCGACGGTGTGTTCGGCACCGATATGGAGCGGTCTGTTCTCACTTTCCAGCAGATCCTGGGGCTCCGTGCGGACGGGATCATCGGCCGGGACACCTGGGAAGCCGCAATCCGTACCCGGAAAGAACTGGAAGAAGAGCCCGTACCGCGCCCCGAGGCCCAAATTTCAGATGAATACCCGGGCGCCCCTCTCATGGAAGGCTCCATCGGCCCCGCCGTGGCGCTGCTGCAAACGCGCTTAAACGAAATCGGAGATTACTATCAGTCCATTCCACGGCTGGCGGAGGACGGAAAATTCGGCGTAAACACCCGCAGGGCCATCCTGCTGTTCCAGCGCGTTTTCGGCCTTACTCCGGACGGCATGGCGGGGCCGAAAACCTGGGAAAAGGTGATGGAGGTACGAAACCAGGTAAAGAAGTAACTTCTTTTCCCTCCTGCCGGGCAAAGCCGCTCTGTTTTGCAGTATATGGCAGCCGGTATCCCTATGCCCCATAAGGGGCAGATCCTGTCAAAAACTTTACACCTTCTTCATCCTAATTCTCTTCCCGTGCGGTAAAATGAGGAGTAACAGCAGTCTGTTACTCCTCATTTCGTTGTGCCCCGCCGCGGAGCACACAGATTGCCTGAAACCAGAAAGGCGGTAAACCTGTGAAAAAAACCGGAAAAGCCCTTCTCTTTATTTTTTTGACAGTTCTTCTGGCGCTGTCTTTGTTTTATATTGAGAGAGAAAGCGGCCTGTTTTCTTTGGCATTCTCCGCCTTTCTGCGGCAGGGCGGCCTTTCCTCCTCCGCCCCACAGGAAAGCGGCAGCCCTTCGGGAGAAGCATCTGCCCCGGCACAGCACGGGGCGGATTTTATTCCGGTGGACGGCTCCGGCAGCCTGACCGCCGCGCCTCAGGACCGGAACCCTCAAAACACCGGGGAGGCGGAAAGCTTTCCTCCTCTTTTCTACCCTTACCGCGAAATGCTCTCCGACAGCGGGAAGAAAATATATAATCAGGTCTATGCCAACGCCCAGGCCCTCAATTCCTCCTTCTCTCTGGTTTGCAGCTCCACGCCGGAGGAGCTGGAGACCGTGTTCAGCGCCGTTTTGTTTGATCACCCGGAACTTTTCTGGCTGAGCTCCAACTATCAGTACGAATACACCTCCGGGGGGGAGGTGGTCTCCATGGCTCTTTCCTTTAATGAGACCGCACAGGATATCCGGGCGTGCAGGCTCAAGTTTGAAGCCGCGGTCTCCGCCGCGGCAAATGCCGCCGCCCAATATGACGACCCTCTTGAGCAGGAAAAATATGTCCACGATTATCTTCTGGACCGGGTGGAATACGACCTCTCGGAGCCGCTTAACCAAAGCGCCTACAGCGCGCTGATAAGGGAAAAGTCTGTCTGCGCAGGGTATTCCCGCGCCTTTCAGCTCATCATGACGCGGCTTGGGGTCCCGTGCTATTACTGCGTGGGGGAAGCGGGCGGAAACCACGCATGGAATATCATCAGCCTGGAGGACGGCTTTTACCACGTGGATGTCTCCTGGGACGACCCCGTTGGGAACCCGCCCGGAGAGCGCCATTACGAATATTTTAACCTCACCGACGAGGAGATCTCCTCCGACCACACCCGCACCCGACTCTCGCTTTATCTGCCGCAGTGCAGCGGATCGGTCAGGGCCGACCGCACCCCCTCCGGGCTGAAGACCTATTCCCAGCTGGGTTTTTCGGAGGAGGACATACTGTATACCCTGGAGGATTACTACAACGCCTGCCGCACAGCCCTTGTCCGAAAGGGAACCGGAAATTATTCTCTCTCCTTTCTTCTGGCCAGCCAGGCCCTGCAGGAAGATATCTATGCCTCCGCCCGCGGGGAGGAGCATGTAAGCAGATATCTGGAGGATGCCGCAGAGGAATTGGGGCTAAACGGCTGCTCCTACCAGTTTGAGCTGAGCGCTCAGCCCCTGGACGGCGGATACTATGTCCTGTTTCAGGAGGTCTGGCTGGAGGAAGGGCTCCCGGAAAACGCCCCCTCCGCCTCTCCTTCCCCGGATGAAGCCCGGGAAGCCGTAAGTCCTTCCGGGTAAAGGCCATCCGCCCCGGCAAAATATGACTGTTTCTCCCCACGCCCAGGGGCAGGGAGAAAAACAAAAGGCACAGAACCGGAATCATCCTTCCACTTCTGTGCCTTTTTTCTGTTATATGCCTTTGGGTCCCGAGGTTTTCGGGTCACCGGGTTCAGCCCGTGCCAATTGCCGCGGCGGGCGGCATTTTGCTTTTGCTTCTCCTTTTTGGAAAGTTTTTCGTAGGGAATAAATTTTTCCATATGCATGCCCCCTCGGCAAAGTATGATGCCGATAATACCAGAACAAAGGCGAAATGTCAAATATTAAGGCCCGGCAGAGCTGCGGCGCGCCGGGCGGTCCTCTGCCCTCCCTGCAGGTGCCGCCTTCCGCTTGCCTTGGGCCATCTGCCCCGGCGCAGAAAACACGGCCGCCGGCATTGTATCCGTCCCCGAAAAAGTTTATACTGTAGAGAAATACACGGCGCTGTTCCCTCTCCTGAGGGTGCCGCGCCCTCAAAAAACCGTGAGACAAGGAGTGCCGATATGACAGAAGTAGTTGCCGCCCTGGTATGGGACGGGGAAAAGTTGATGATCTGCCAGCGGCCGGAGCACAAAGCCCGCGGCCTGCTGTGGGAGTTTGCCGGCGGCAAGGTGGAGCCGGGCGAAACGAAAGAGCAGGCCCTTATCCGCGAATGCCGGGAGGAGCTTGCCGTCACCCTCACCGTGGGGGAAGTTTTTATGGAAGTCACCCACAAATACCCAGATCTTACCATCCATCTGACGCTGTTTCATGCCTCCATCGCCCAGGGCGTGCCGCAGAAGCTGGAACACAGGGACATCCGCTGGATCACTGCAGAGGAGATACGGCAGTATGCGTTCTGCCCGGCGGATGAGGCGGTCTTGACCCGCATTTCGGAGATGAACAGGCGCGGGCGGGGCCCCGGCTTTTGAACCGCGTTCTCTCCCCGGGCTTTACAGCGACAGGCAGCAAGGGAAATGCTCTGTCGCCGCAGCTTTGGGGATGGGGCCCGCGCCTATTATCCTTTAAAGATCAAACAATACCAGGGTCAAAAGCCCCAGCCACGCTGCGGTGGCAGGCAGAGCAAAATACCAGCGCTGGGGCGTTCCACCGCCCCACATTCCCTTTGCCTGCTCCCGACAGTGGGCAAAGACCTCCGGTGGGATCAGCCATATGGTAAACGCCGCCAGCAGGGGCAGAATGGCCAGATCGTCCACGACGCCCAGCACCGGAATAAAATCCGGGATCAGGTCGATAGGAGAGAGGGCGTAAGCCACTGTCAGCGCCGCCATTGCCTTGGCGAGCATTGGGGTCTCACCGCTTTTTAAGGCCAGATACAGGGCCGGGATGTCGGCTGCAAGGCGGGAAGCCCGTTCCTTCCATGTCATACCCGGGCTTCCTCCCAGGCTTTCAGCACCGCCAGCTGCTCCGGTGTATGGAACCAGTGTTCCCCATTCTCCATAACGGTGAGCCCGCATCCAAAGCGGCAGACAAAGCCGTCCACCGTATCCCGGCCGGTGAGGCTGTCCCGCCCGGCGTATAAGATCTCCGTATCGGCCCCCCACCGGGTAATGGGGTGCTGCCGGACATACTGCAGGTACCGCCAGGAGATGGCCTCGCCGAAGCGAGTGGGGATCTCACCCTCCCGTTTTAGGCGCTTCTCGTCCACGGCCTCCCGGGTCATCATGTTTTCGATCAGCTTTTCCATATCCAACACCGGCGATACAAACAGCGCCCGGGCCGGCGGGGCCTTTTCAAAGGCCAGCATGGAAAACCATGCTCCAATGCTGTTGGCCCGCAGGGAAACGCTGTCCCACCGCCCTGCGGCATATCTCATCAGGGCCTGCAGCTCCGGCACGGCATGCCACGGGTCAAAGCCCGGTTCGTCTTTTCTCGCGCCGTGCTCCGGCAGGTCGGCGGCAAGCACCTGTGCCCCTCTGCGGCAGGCGGTCTCCGCAAAAGCTGCGGCCTCCTCTTTGCACCCACACCTGCCGTGGACAAACAGCCACACCTGCTCAGACGGTTCCCCGTACAGCAGGGCGGGCGCACCGCCCGCCGATAAAAGCTCCCGCCTCATGACATTCTCCTTCTTTCAGGGCCCTTTCCGGCCCGGTTTTACAATCGTTTCAGCTCCGTCAAGGCCTCTCCGCGGCCGTTTGGCCGCAGCCCGGCAAAACCGCCGGGCAAGGCGGCGGGGCGTCAAAGCTTTTTGGCTTTTACCAGAAGCATCATCGGCCGCCGCATCTCGTCGCGCATCCCGGGGATGGACAGCATCTCCCCGGGGGGCTGAGCCTCCTCGACTGCCTCAATTGCAAACCCATTCCGCGGCAGAGGGTTCAATACCTGTGTAAGGGTATGGTGCTGTTTCGCCACCATTTTTCCCAAAAAGGCCGTCACCCGCTCCCCTGGGTAATAATAGTTATCAACCGGCCAGTACAGCGGCTCCCCGTTCTCATCGTAAATCCAGTCCTCCCGGATCCCCGCCGTAAAAACCGGATGCTCGATGTTAAACAGAAAGCACCCGCCCTTTTTCAGGGTCCGCCGCACCTTTCGGTATACTTCCTCCAGGTCCTCGATATAATGCAGCACCAGGTTGGAGATCACCAGGTCGCAGGTGTCCTCCGGGTAGTCATATTCCTCCAGGCCGCATACCTCGTACCGGATTTTTTCATCCGCATTGATCTCTTTTGCCCTGGCTATCATCTTGCGGCTGGCGTCTATGCCAAGGACCCGGGCCGCGCCCATCTGAACCGCATATTTGCAGTGCCATCCGTAGCCGCACCCCAAGTCCAGCACGCTTTTCCCCCTCACATCGGGAAACAGCGGCTGCAGCTGATGCCACTCCCCCGCGGCACTCAGCCCGTCTCTGCTCCTCGCCATGCCGGCGTAGGCCTCAAAAAAACCGTCGTTGTCGTAAATATGGCTCATCACAGCTCAACCTCCCTATCGGCTCGCCGCGCTCCCGGCATGACGGGGCCGCCTCCGGCACGGGGCGCCGCGTCTCACCTTCCCGGTCTTTCAGGCAGATCCCCCGCCCCGGTTTTACCGGCCGCCCTTCGGATGGGATGCCGGATCACGGTCCTCTGTTTTTCCGGGGCGGTCTTTCGCGGGTCGGAAAGGTAGATCTCGTGGTGCATCCGGCCGCCGTCCATGTCGTTTTCATAGCCGTTTTCCCACAGGAACGCATCCATCTTCTCCACCGTGGCCGGTTCCTCGTCAAACACGCCCAGGTGCATCATCTGAACGCAGAGCCCCTCATCCAGGAAAAGAAGTTCCGCCTTCGAGCAATCCAACTTTTTCTTTTTTGCGGCGGTCTCCACCGCCCAGTCAAAATCCTGCTGCGTCACAAAATCCGGCAGGCGTATCACAGACACCCAGCAAAAATCGGCCTTGCGGCCATAATCCACGCCGCTTACGCCCTCCTGATACCAAAAGCCTTCCAGCGGCGGCACAACATATTCAAAAAAGCCGTCTATCCTGCGGCCCGACCGGGGGCTCATCCTCAGGGTGTAGGCCACCGCGTACAAAATGCCCACTGCCCGCTGGTATTCGCCGCCTTTCTCGTTGGGGTCTCCCCTCCCCCGCACCGCTATATAGTTTGCCGGCGGAACCGTCACGATCTCCGGCCGGTTTTGGGGCTGGTAGAGCTCCCTGTACTCTTTTTGAAAGTCAAATGCCATCCTGATCCCTCTATTATACTCTCTTTTCCTGCCCCGGAGCCCTTTGCCCCGGCATATCCCAAAGCGATCTCCGGTCCGGCTCCCACCGGACGGCTCTGCACTGGATGGCTAGCTCCTCCAGCGCCGAGACGGAGGCCGCGGCCAAAACACAGATCAGCGGCCAGCGCAGCTGTGCCAACATCAGAAAAAACGGATACAGCCACAGCAGGACCCCTGCTGTTTTGCTGCTCCAGGTATGCAGAAAGCCAAAATGCCCAAAGCGCAACCACGCAGCCAGCGCCGCAAAAAGCCGCAGGGCGGCCACAGCAAGTACCCAGGCCGTCAGCCACGGCCCCGGTGCCGCCATCGGCCACAGCCTCCACACCAGCGCCGCCGTCACCGCCAGGTCGGCCGCCGAATCAAGCGCCGCGCCAAATACAGAGCAAACCCCCAGGCGCCGGGCCAAAAAACCATCTAAAAGGTCGGTGAGCCCGCAGAACAGGTACAGCGTCAAAAAACACCGCGGCATCGGCGCCGCCAACAGGCAGAGGGCCAGCGGAAACCGTACGGCGGTAAGCAGGTGAGGCAGCCGCTTTTTCATACGATCGCCTTTATCGCCGCCTCAATATCCCTTTCTATCAGCGGGCGCATGCTGTCCCGGTAAACGCCGGGGTCGGCGCTCTCCAGCGCCTGCCGGATACGTGGGATCAGACGGGGCCTTGCCGCGGCGATCTCCGGCAGGGCGGCGATGCACTGGCGGGCGGTAATGGGCTTTTCATCGGCGATATGGAGCAGAAGCTCATCCATCACAGCCTCAAGCCCCTCCTCCCCCGCCCACCGGGCGCCCGCGGCGAGGATACAGACCGCCCGGCTACGCACCAGAGAGTTTTTATGCCGCAGGAGCTGGGCAAAACCCGTAAAATAAGGGGCCCAGCGCCCGTCCTCCCGGCTCTCCCGCACGATCTGCTCCATGTATCTGCAGGCAGCTTTTGCGTCCTTGTCGGTCAGCCGGGCAATGCACCCGGAGATCTCCATCATAAACTCCTCCTCCCGGCCTACACCGGCCCCGGGGTATAAAAAACCGAATATCCCACCGCTCTCCGGCGCCTGTTCTTTCCAGGCACGGCGCCCGCGAAACCGCTTCAGATGGAACCCGGCGCCTGCAGGCCCGCCTCTATTTCCCGCTGGAGCTTTTTGGTAAGGCCCTTAAATACAAGCTGGTAGGAGCTGCCGCACAGGTCCCGCAGCAGCTCGTCCGGCACTTCTCCGGCCAGGAATACCGAGATCCAGCAGCGCTTATCGGCGTAAAACCCGGGCAGGATATCCGGGTACTCGGCCCGCAGCAGCTCTCCCAGCATGGGCTCGCATTTCAGCGTCACCAGTTCCCGCCCTCCATAAATGCCGTGCTCCGGGCCGGGCAGGCAAACGGCGGCAAACATCTTTCCGCCCACGCGGTAGCGCCACCAGCCCCACTCCGCCTTATAGTCCTTGGCGCACCCCTTTTGCCCGCGCAGATATTCGTCCAGCCACTGGTATTTGTTCATACGTTTTTCCCCCTTTTCCCCGCCGCTTTTCTGTGCGGCCGCCCTCCCCCCAAGCTGGGGCGGCCCGGCGGATGCAGCGCCCGCATGGCTTCTCCCGGACACGCCGGGGGTTTCTCTTTTCTGTCAGTATACCACGCAGCTCCCCGCAAGAAAAGGTTTTGTCCCGTGACGGGACGCCCCAAAATATATTTTCTCTTTTGTTCCCGTTTTTTACAGGGTCATTTAAATGGCCGGAGAGCGGAATCCTTATTTTGCAGGCGGACGCCCCGCGAAGGCGATTGCCGAACCGGAAAATACATGTTAAACTGGTAAGCAAAACACGGTTTTCCGCTTTGTCGGAAGGAAAGGAGCGCGCGATGCTGGCCTATACATACATAAAACACGGGGAATTTGCCCTGCGGGATAAGCCGAAGCCTGCCCTGCTGGACCCACGCGACGCCATTGTAAAGGTGACGCTCGCCAGCATCTGCACCAGCGACCTGCACATCAGGCATGGCGCCGTGCCCCGTGCCGTGCCCGGCGTCACCGTGGGGCACGAGATGGTGGGCGTTGTGGAACAGGTCGGCTCCGCCGTCGCCTCTGTACGCCCCGGTGACCGGGTGACGGTGAATGTGGAGACCTTCTGCGGCAAATGCTTTTTCTGTCAAAACGGCTGGGTCAACAACTGCACCGACCCAAACGGCGGCTGGGCGCTGGGCTGCCGCATCGACGGCGGACAGGCGGAGTATGTGAGGGTGCCCTATGCCGACCAGGGGCTGAACAGGATTCCCGGCTCCGTTACCGACCGCCAGGCGCTGCTGGTGGGCGATGTGCTGGCCACCGGCTTTTGGGCGGCGGATATTTCGGAGATAAAGCCCCGGGACACCGTGCTCATCATCGGAGCAGGCCCCACCGGGCTCTGCACCCTCCAATGTGTGCGGCTCAAAAACCCCCGGCGCATCATCGTCTGCGACAGGGATGCCGGGCGCCTTGCATTTGTTGGCCGCCATTACCCGGAGGTGCTTACCACCGGGCCGGATGGCCTTGCCGGGTTCGTCTCCGCCCACAGCGACCACGGCGGCGCCGACGCGGTACTGGAGGCAGCCGGCGGCGAGCAGACCTTCCGTCTGGCCTGGGAATGTGCCCGCCCCAACGCGATCGTCACGGTAGTAGCCCTGTATGACAAGGCCCAGGCCTTGCCTCTCCCCGATATGTACGGTAAAAACCTCATCTTTAAAACCGGCGGCGTGGACGGTTGCAACTGCGGGGAGATCCTTGCGCTCATTGCCGCGGGGAAACTGGATACCACGCCTCTCATCACCCACACCTTCCCGCTCAAAGATATAAAAGCGGCCTATGAGCTGTTTGAAAGCCGACGGGACGGGGTGATCAAAATAGCGGTGGAATGCTGAAAAGGCCCCTCGCCCCGCCGGTACCGCAGGCCGTCACTCCTGCGGTACCGGCGGGCCCGTCCGCGAATGACCGCCAAGGCTGCCCTGCTGGGACGTTGGGCAAAGGGCAGAAAGAAGAACCGGCGCCGGGTGCGGCTTGGCCTGCACCCGGCGCCGGTTTATTTGCCCCCGTGCGTGGTTTTCCCCTCCAGGGAGCGGCCCTGCGGCTGTATCTCCGCGCCGCCACTTCCGCCGGGCTCTGCGGCCCGCCCGGCCGCCGGAAAGCGGGGCTTTTAAAGCATGCCGCTCACAGGCCCTCCTCCGGGCACTGGTACCGGGGCTTGCCTCGGCTGGCCCTGCCGTACTCGATGGCCCCGGCGGGACAGCCGCAGATACAGGCCATACAGTGGGTACAGCGGCCGCCCCATGCGGGCCTGCCGTCCTTCAGCCGGATGTTTCCCAGGGGACAGGCCCTTTCGCATTTGCCGCAGCCCACACAGGCATCGGATACCATAAAGGGGCCAGCCTTGACACAAAACCGGTAAAACATCTCGTTGACGATGCCGGATCTCAGTTTGTCCGCCATGCCGGCCCTGTGGATGGGAAGATCCCGCCCCTCCCGGATGCAGTCGATACCGCCCTCCAGCGTGGGGCGTGCGGCGGCGATGATCTTACGCGCCTCCGCCTCCCGGGGCGCGTGAAACAGGGCGATATAGTTTTCCGGCATGACCACCTCCAGCGTCCCGCGGCAGAGAAGCCCCTTTTCTCTGCAAAGTGCCGCGTTCCCGGAAGATGCACTGCCGATCCCGCTGCCGCAGGTCATGACGAAATACGCGTCCCCGCTTCCCCGGAAGGATCCGGCGCGGATAAAATTTGAAAAAACACGCGGCAGCCGCCAGCCGTAGGTAGGGGCCACGAATACCCATGGTTTGCCGGAGATAAGGTCGGCCGCGATGCCGTCCCGGATAAAGTGAAAAGAATCCACGCACTCATCGCCCAGCCTGTCCGCCAGCAGCCGCGCGCAGTACCGGCTGTTTCCGGTACCGGTAAAGTAAACGATCATGCTATCAGTCCTTTATCAGTTTTCCGTTCTGTCCAAATTCGAAGCGGCCTCCCGCCTCCACGGCAAAGTGCAGCTTGGCGATACCAAGGTCAATCAGGTCCATGGTGCGGGCGGCTTCCACCGCCGCCGTCACGGTGCCGCCTTTGCAGGTAAACACCGGCTTTTGGCTGTTTACCGCGCTGGGCGCCAGCCGGACGGCCTCCATGGCCGCGAGCACCCACCCGGGCGCGTTTTCATACCCGACCAGCCGCCGGGAAACGGGCCTGCGCCTGCGGCTGAGGGCGCTGCGGATGAGCTTTTCTTTCGCGGTCTGCTCTGCCACATAGCCCACGGGCATCACACACAGCATGGTCTCTCCGCCGGGGACCTCAAACTGCCCGCGGTCAAAGGTGCCTCCCACCCAGCAGGTGCCAAGGCCCATATCGGTGAGATCCAGCATCAGGCGCTCGCCGTAATAGCCGGTTTTCTCGGCCAGGTCCGGCAGGTCCGCGGCGCCTTTCAGCACCACCACAGAGCGCACTCCGGAGAACATGCCGTAGGATCTTGGCATGGAGCAAAACGCCTCTCCGGCGTCCTCCACGAATGTAAAAGCCAGACCGGACTCCCGGTTTATCTCGTCGATCTCATCGCAGATCTTCCCCCGCAGCTCCGGTGCAATGGGCGTCTGCCGGAAGCTCCGCCGGGAGATCCGGTTTAGGATCGCCTCTCTCATAGCGTCAAAGCCTCCTGTTCCGCGTCCTCGTCCAGTGCTTCCACCAAAAAGCTTACCGGACGGAACCCGTCGTTGCAGGAGAGCATGGCGGACCTGGGATCCTTCATCCAGCCGCCGTAAAAGTTCTCCCCGCCGTGGCTGAGGGCCAGCACAAAGGGCGAAAGGGTATCCCAGGCGCTCTGGCAGAACCCCTCCGGCTTTTTCCATCCGTCGGCGACGAAGACCTGCCCCACCTCCATACCGCAGGCATGGGAGATGGGGTTTTCGTACCGGGCCATGCGCATGACTGTGATCCTGCATTTTTTCATGGCGCCCCTCCTCAAATGATGATACCTTCGCAGTGGTCGATCTCGTGCTGGATGATCTGAGCCGTCCAGCCGGTAAAGGTTTTAAAGCGCACCTGGAACTTTTCGTTCTGATACTGAACTTTAATGGATTGGAATCTCCTGGTTTTCCGGGTCCCGCTGAGGGACAGGCAGCCCTCTTCCGCCTCGTAGGGGCCGGAGCGTCTGACGATCTCCGGGTTAAACATTACCATATGCGCCCCCTCGTTGTCGAAGGCGATGATACGCTTATTTACACCGATCATGTTGGCCGCCATACCCACGCAGCCCTCCCTGTTGGCTTGCAGGGTCTCCAACAGGTCCTGCGCCGCGCCGAGGTCATCCCCCGTCGCCGGCTCGGCCTTCCGGGCAAGAAACGCCACGTCTCTGCAAATTTCCCGAACCATCTTATTCCCTCCCGCTTTTCTTTCGAAGTTTTAACTGCACGTTTTGTCTCTCGGCAGCCTTCCGGAACATATCCGCCGCATACTCTCCCCTTTCTTTCAGAGGAAGTTCCCCAGCGGCATTCAGCCTCTCCATATCCGCCCGCAGTTCGGAAAGCTCCAGCAGGTTAACCGCCACACAGAAGAAGTTCTTCCTGCGCCCGTCGTTGTAGTTTGCCAGCAGATGGGCGAGGATCCGCTTCTTCTCCATCTGTTCGCGGTTGTACGCGTCGATGCCGATCTCTTTGGCGCGTTTCAAATCGTCCAGCTGCCTCTGATGGGTGATGAAGGAATCAAACTCCCGGCTCCCGTCGTATTTCCCGCAGGGGTACCGCCCGCACTCATAACAGTACTCAACCCCTCCCTGCTCCAGGCTGCACCGGGCGATGGCACAGGGCTGGTTTCCGTTCCCGCAGCCGCCGCAGTGCCCGCCCAGCAGCATGGGGCACAGGCCGCAGTTTAAGCCACAGAGGGAAAGCAGCCCGTTTTTCCGTTTAAAACCTTTCATCTCATCAGCTCCGTAAGAAATGCCTTCCCGCTGCGGACGGCTACCCGGCTGTCGTACGCCCCACTGTCCGGCTGCCTGCGGCGACCGGTGCGCGGGGATCTTTCCCCGTCGGGCCCAGCTCAAAACACGCCAATATCCGTAAAGCGGGCGGCCTCGCTGTACAGCCCATATCTCACAGACAGTTTTCCACATAGCTCAGCGGCACGTCCATCCGCTTTGCCACCTGTTCTTTTGTCATGCCGCTGTTCAGAAAGCGCCGTACAACGGCTTCCATTTTTTCCCCCACCTCAATGATATGCCGGTCCGGGTCACAGAACCGCACCGCCCGCTGGCCCCACCGGTGCTCTTTTACCGGGTGGATATATTCGGGCTCAAACTGTTTCAGTCTCTCGGAAAAAGCATCAAAATCAGCCTCTTCAAAATAGAGTTCTCCGGCGCTGCCGCCCAAAACAACGGGCTTTCCCTCTATGAAACCCCGCCAGCTGTCCAGTGTCTGCAGGCAGACCCCGCCGGTCAGTGTTACGTTGGCTCCAAGATCCATAATAACTTCCAGGCCAAGCACCTGTTTGTAAAAGCCGACCGAAGCTTCCATATCGGTCACCGCCAGAAGCGGGTTTTTAAATTCCATAAAAAAACCTCCCTATTTTGTCAGGGCAAAGTCATGTGCCTCCCGCAGCCAGCCCATCAGTTCGTCGTCCAGCTGCTCCGCACGGGATACAATGACGTGGTGCGTCCAGCGGCCCGGGTACGGTTCCACAGCCGCGGCGATGCGGGGCGGACCCAGCCGATGAGAAAGCCCAAAGGACAGGATCAAAAACACCTCGGGGCAGCCCTTCATCCGCCTCAGGGACACAAACGCATAGCCGTACTTTGCTTTGAAGGCGATCTGAGTACCCTGCACCTTCAGCGCGGTATCCGGGCACTCGGCCAGCAGCTTATTTCGCAGCGCCCCGTACAGCGGCAGCGCGCCGGGCCGTTCGCTAAAAAACATCAGCTCCTCAGCTGTCATCCAAACCACCTCATTGCTGACAGTATACCACGCAAACCCGCCTTCGAAAAGCACCTCACGGCGCCGCGGAAAAAGAAATCTGTGCATTTCTTGTATTTCTTTGAAAAACGGATTATAATCACATTGTGACCTGAATCCACGGGTTCGGTCAACATTTGTATTTAGGAGACTGCTGTTTGAAAAACAACACTTTGGAGACTGCGGGCTGACCGGAAGGTTTGTGCCGCACGATCCCGCAAACCTCCCTGAATTGACAGTCAGCAATTGAAGGAGGAATTACCATGAAAAGCAACTGTATCATCCGTCTGGAAACCCCTGCCGACTACCGCGAAACAGAAAACCTGACCCGGGAGGCTTTCTGGAACGTATACCGCCCCGGCTGTACGGAGCACTATGTTCTCCATGTTCTCCGGGACGATCCCGCCTTTGTGCCGGAACTGGATTTTGTCATGGAGATGGACGGCAAGCTCATCGGCCATGTGATGTACATGCGCTCCGAGGTCCACGCCGATGACGGCCGCGTCATCCCCACCATGACTTTCGGCCCCATCAGCATTGCTCCGGAATATAAGCGCCGTGGCTACGGTACCATCCTGCTCCGCCACTCCATGGAGGAGGCCCGGAGGATGGGCGCAGGCGCCATCCTCATCACCGGCAGCATCGACTTTTACGGCAAGTCCGGTTTCGTGGTGGCCAGCACAAAGGGCATCCACTATTTTGCCGAGCCCCGTGACGCACAGGTGCCTTATTTCCTGCTCCGGGAGCTGAAGCAGGGCTATCTGGCCGGCATCACCGGCACTTACAGGGACCCGGAAGGCTACTTTGTGGACGAAGCGGATGCAGAGGCTTTCGACGCCCAGTTCCCGCCTAGGGAAAAATTGAAGCTGCCCGAGCAGCTGGTTTAAACAGCAAGGGAGCGGCCAACCGGCCGCTCCCAATTTTTATTTCACGGCTGCCCGAAGCATAATAACGCTCACCACCATTCTTCTGGCCATACTGCTGGGGTTTATGGGATATATCATCCGGCACAGAGCGGAGGTCCGTTCATGGGGATCCACATTGTGTTTTTGGCGTTCTTGGGGTTGCTGGTCTGCTGCTTTGCCGCGGCGAGGGACGGACTGGATAAAGCCGTACAGCACATGATCGGCAGCAGCTGTGCGCCGGGCGTCTTTTCGCTTATGGGCATTCCTGCCGTGGCAGGATGTGCAGGGGCGGCCGTCATTGTGGTCTCTGCCGTTGCCACGGCCTTCATCAAGCCACAGCACGGCCGGAAAATTCTGTTTATATCCTTTCATGCGGCGTGACGATAAAGATCACGGTAGGGATAATTAGAGGAAACCATGACAGCTTCTCCTCCATTTGGTGCTGCATCTTTGCTGTTTTTCAGTTACCATTTTGCCATGTTCAAGCAATTCTTTAATTGCTTCGCCGGTAAGCGTCCTTTGTACGGCAGGGTCGTTATAGGTATTCGTACTCTTTTCGGCTCAAGCTATCCTCTATCTAATCCTGTTTTTCCTGCTCCCGGATATATTTTTGTATTGTTACAGTTTTGATCCCTACTGTGCTCCCATAATATCCCGCCGCCCAAAAATTTCGATTTCCAAGCTTATATTTCAGATTTGCATGTCTCTCGAAAATCATCATCGCACTCTTTCCTTAATTGTGACACACTATATTTGGGCGGTATGCTCACCAACAGATGCACATGGTCGGGCATCATATGCCCGACCATGATCTCTACCCCTTTCCATTTACATAAACCCTTCAGAATTTGACAAATATCTTTCCTCAGCTGATTGTATATGGTTTTTCTTCTGTATTTCGGCGTGAATACGATGTGATACTTGCATACCCATCTGGTAAAAGAATGTTTCTTTGCTTAAGCTTTAATCGCACCCGCATAGCGGGTGGTTTTTTGACTTTTGCAGAAATGCGAAAGTCTTGCTAAAGCACTAACGGAAAAGCGGCGTGATTTCTCACGCCGCTTTTCCGAAAACATTATTATACTGTTTTATTGGACCGCCCCGAAGGGGCGGCCTTTTTTGGTTGGAAAACAATTATTTGTTGTCCACAGCGTACATGTGGTTGATGAGCTCCAGAACCTTGTTGGAGTAACCCCACTCGTTGTCGTACCAGGAAACCAGCTTAACGAAGGTCTCGTTGAGCATGATACCGGCTTTGGC
>JALELV010000062.1 GCA_022768545.1 Oscillospiraceae bacterium | reverse complement strand
TGCCGGCAGACGCCGCAGGGGGAGGTGAGCCCTCCGTCCCGGCGCCCCACCGGAGCGCCCGCCACGGCGATGGCCAAAAACTCCCGCTCCCCTTCCGACACCGCTTTGAACAGGGCGGTACGCTCGGCGCAGCAGGTAGGGCCAAACGCACAGGATTCGATATTGCACCCGGTGTAGAGCTTTCCGCTTTTGGAAAGCAGGGCGGCCCCCACCGCAAAACCGGAATAGGGGGCGTAGGCGCGCTCCCGGGCTTTCCACGCCTCCTCCACCAACTGTTTTTGGTCCATACTTTATCATCCTTTCCTCCGGGCCGCCGCACCGTAAAAGGCGCGGCGGGGCCTGCCGCCAAAGCCTGGAGCACGGCGCCCCCTGGTTTTCTCCGGCGGCTGGCGCCTTTTCCCTCTGCCGGCAAAAGCTTCCTGTCCGGCGTTTCCCGGCCGGACAGGGTGCTTTTTTTGTTTTGCGGGTGCGCTCCGCCGCACGGGGCGCAGCTCATCTTTTACCGTCGGATCAGGGGCCAGAAGCTCTCCCCCGCCGTCTCCCCCTGTACGCCCAGCATCTCCAGCACCGTGGCGCCGATATCGGCAAAGCTTTGGCGGGTGCCAAGGTTCACCCCGTGCCGCACCGGCGCCCCGAAGGCGAGCATAGGGGTATATTCCCGTGAGTGGTCGGTACTGGGGGTGGCGGGGTCGCAGCCGTGGTCCGCTGTGAGGATCAGTACATCGTCCTCCCGAAGCAGGGGAAGCAGTTCCCCCAGCTGCCGGTCAAAGCGGGTGGCGGCGTCGGCGTAACCTTCCACATTGTTCCGATGTCCAAAAACCATGTCAAAATCCACCAGGTTTACAAACGCAAGCCCGTGAAAATCCTTCCCGGCAAGCTTTAGGGTCCTCTGCATCCCCTCGTCGTTGTTTGCCGTCTTATAGGTCTCGGAAATGCCCTTTCCCGCAAAGATATCATAGATCTTCCCCACCCCGATGGTGTCCAGCCCGGCAGAGGAAAGGGCGTCGAGCATGGTGGGGGCCGGCGGCGTAAGGGAAAAGTCGTGCCGGGCGCTGGTGCGGACAAAATCCGGCCAGCTGCCTTTAAACGGCCGGGCGATCACCCGGCCTACGCCATGCTCCCCTTGAAGCAGCTCCCGGGCGATCTCACAGTACCGGTAGAGCTCCGGCACCGGGACGATGTCCTCGTGGGCTGCCACCTGAAACACACTGTCGGCGGAAGTATACACGATCAAAGCGCCAGTCTCCATGTGCTGCCGGCCGTAATCGTAAAGCAGCTGGGTACCGGAATAGGGCCTGTTGCATAAGATCTCCCTGCCGGTGCGGCGGCAAAACTCCCGGATCACCTCCGGCGGGAAGCCCTCCGGGTAGGTGGGCAGCGGCTTCTCCGAGACAATGCCCGCGATCTCCCAGTGGCCGATGGTGGTGTCCTTTCCCCGGGAACGCTCCGCCATGCGGGCAAAGCTTGCCGCCGGGAGGGAGCGGTCCTGCTGGGAGGAGACCCCGTCGATGTGGAACAGCCCCAGCTGCCTCAGGTTGGGCGTATCAAAGGCCGGGGAAGCGCAGATAGCCCCCAGGGTGTTGCTTCCGGCGTCCCCATACTGCGCCGCGTCGGGAAGCTCCCCGATGCCGAAGCTGTCAAGAACGATCAAAAAGACCCGTTTTACCATAAGTTTTCCGCCTTTCCCGCCCGCTTACGCAATTTCCAGGGCGATCTCCATCATCTGGGTGAAGGTGAGCTGGCGTTCCTCCGCGCTGCAGGCGCCGATCTTCGCCCCGTCGGAGATGGTGCAGATGCACAGCGCCTTCTTTCCGGCCCGGGCCGCGTTCATATAAAGCCCGGCGGATTCCATCTCCACCGCCAGCACACCCATCTTCTCCCAGGCGTTCCCGGCGGGAGTATCGCTGTAAAAGACATCGGAAGAAAGCAGGTTTCCCACCATAAAGCGCACCCCGGCCTTCCGGGAGGCGGCCACGGCCTTCTCTAAAAGCCCAAAATCGGCAATGGGGGCGAAGGTACCCGGCAGGCCGAACTGGTCGGCAAAGCGGGAGTTGGTACAGGCGCCCTGCCCGATGACGATATCCCGGAGCCGCAGATCCGGGTGGATGGCCCCGGCGGAGCCGATGCGGATGATGCTCTCCACACCGTAAAAATTGTAGAGTTCATAGGAATAAATGCCGATAGACGGAATACCCATGCCGCTTGCCATGACTGACACGCGCTTTCCCTTCCAGAAGCCGGTATAGCCCTGAATGCCCCGGACATTGTTCACAAGCGTTACGTCCTCCAAAAAGGTGTCCGCAATGTATTTTGCCCGCAGCGGATCTCCCGGCATCAGCACGGTTTTGGCAAAATCGCCCTCCCGGGCGCTGTTGTGAGGGGTGGGGGTCAGATGTTCCATAAAGGTTCCTCCTGATATCAAAATTTCGGCCTGCGCCGCAATCATCACAGCTTTATTGTACCACCAAAACAGACCTCCGTAAACAAAAACGGTGCAAAGCCTTTCCGGCCCTGCACCGCCTGTCAAAATCACGCCGCTGCGCTGGAAGAGCTCTCCTCAGAAGAGCTTTCTTCGGAAGAGCTTTCCTCAGAGGTCCCGTCCTTCAGAACAGAATCCTCCTCCGCGTTATATTTGCGCACCGTAATGGAGGTGATGATCACATCCTCCTGGGGCATACCGTTTTCGTCCGCCTTAACGGCTGCGATGGCGTCCACCACGTCCATGCCGTCCACCACAAAGCCGAACACCGTGTGCTTCCAATCCAGCCAGGGGGTACCGCCCAGCTCCTTGTATTTTGCAATCACGCTGGTGGGGAAGGGAACATCCTCCATCTGCTTCAGCAGATCCTCACTCACCGTGGGGGCCTGCACAATGAAGAACTGGCTCCCGTTGGTGTCCGCGCCGGAATTGGCCATGGAAAGAGCGCCCCGGAAGTTCCAAAGATCGGTGGAAAACTCATCCTCGAAGGGGACGGGGTTACCGCTCTCGTCTTTAAAAATGCTTTCGCCGCCGGTGCCGTTGCCTTTGGGGTCTCCGCCCTGGATCATAAAATCGTCAAACACGCGGTGGAACTTGAGCCCGTTGTAGTAGCCTTCCTTGGCGTGGGTCAGGAAGTTCTCCACAGCCTTGGGAGCCTGCTCCGGGAAGAAGCGGAGCTTGATGGTGCCCATGCTGGTCTCCATCACGGCGATGTCGTCCTCCGTCGTCAGGTCGGAAAACTGGACAAAATTGACTTCCATGTCCCGCTGGGCTTCCTTCGCGGCCTCGATCTCCGCCGCCATACTGGAGGATTCTTCCTCCGTCATGCTGCTGCCGGAGGACGGGTCCTTATCAGAACAACCGGACAGCAGCACCATGGAAAGCGCCAGCGCCAGGCTTACTCCCTTTGTAAATTTGTTCATGTTATTCACCTCATTATCATTGCGGTCACACCCGCTGATGGCATAATGCCTGCATCAAATTTCAAAAAACGCCTGAAAACAGCGGACAAAGCTTTAAGCTCCGATCCGTTTTCCACGGCAGGCCAAATCAGACGCCGTGCGTTTTCTTTTCTCTCTTCACCGCCTTTTTCAAAATTTGCTTTTTTATTATACTGGATTGCCAGTCTTATCTCAAGCCTCTGACGGTGAAATTTTTATGAATAATCCACAGAAAGGCTGAAAAACGTCTTTTTTTTGCCGTTTTTCGCACCGTCTCCCGGGCCTTCTGCCAAAAAGCCGACGGCTGTTTTCCCCAAAACACCGGTCAGCTTCTGCCCCCGATGATCTCCCGGATGGCCGTTTCCACAGCTTTTACCTCTTCCTCAAAGGCCTGTGCGGAGATGCGAAGCGCTCCGTGCCCCAGGATGATGAGTTGCTCCAAAGCGTCGGAGGTGGCTACCCGAACCTTAAAATTCCGCCCAAGCCTGGCCGTTGCTTTTTCAATATACATGTCGGCGGTCTCCGCCTCTTTTGTGTAGACCACATGGATGTTGTGGATCTTTTCCACAGAGCCCACCCCGCCGTGCACCCGGTAAGCGTCAAAGACGAGAATCAGCTCACACTGGCGAAAGGCCCGGTAATTACAGAGGATGTCGATGAGCTTTCCCCGGGCGGCGTCGATGTTTTGGGCCGCCAGTTCCTTGAGCCCGGGCCACGCAAAGATGATGTTGTAGCCATCCACCAGCAGGTACTCCGGCCCTGTGTCTTTCGGCGGCCGGGCGGGGGCTGCCCCGGGCCGGAGAGGCTGCTTGGGGGTGTGCAGGGCGGCGGGCGCCTCCCGCCGGATAGGGCCGTAGGTGCGCTCAAAAATGCGCATGAGCTCCGCGTCCTGGGCGAGAGCCGCCCGGTAGGCCTGTGCCCCGGCGGCAAGCCCGGCGGAGGGCTCCTGCGGCTTTGCAAGGGCACTTTCCAGGTGCATATGCTGCGGCACCTCATCCCACGGCACCACAAACCCTGCCCCGTGGGAGCAGAACACCGAATCCGCGGTGTTCTCCAGGTCGGCGTCGCAGCGGTACCCCACGGCGGCGATCACCTTTTCCGGGTCATGGCAGGGGCGGTACCCGGCCGGCAAACAGGTAAGGCGGCCCCGGCCTCTGGTGTATTCCACCACGCGGGCGGCGTAATCCCGCATCTCCGAGACCGGGGCGCTGCCCTCCAGCACAGCGGCCTCCCCATCGGCCCGAAGCGGCTCAAAAGACGCCCCCATGCGCTCAAGGTCGGTCATAGCGCGCCCCACCGCCTCCTGCGGGAGCTCCAGGCGAAAGCTGTACCACGGCTCCAGCAGGATGCTCCGGGCACTGCGCAGGCCCTGCCGGACAGCCCGGTAGGTGGCCTGGCGGAAATCTCCCCCCTCGGTGTGTTTAAGGTGCGCCCGCCCGGAGACGAGGGTGATCTTCATATCGGTGATGGGGGAACCGGTGAGCACCCCCAGATGAGCCTTTTCCTCCAGGTGGGTGAGGACAAGGCGCTGCCAGTTTTTCGCCAGCGTCTCCTCCCGGCAGCGGGCGCCGAAGCGCAGCCCGCTGCCCGGCTCTCCGGGTTCCAGCAGAAGGTGCACCTCGGCGTAGTGGCGCAGGGGCTCAAAGTGCCCCACCCCTTCCACCGGGGCGGCGATGGTCTCCTGGTACAGAATGGCCCCGGGCCCAAAACCCACCGGAAAGCCGAACCGCTCCGGGATCAGCTTTTCCAGCACCTCCAGCTGTACCTCCCCCATCAGGCGAAGGCGGATCTCCCGGGCCTCCTCCCTCCAGTCCACATGGAGCTGCGGGTCCTCCTCTTCCAGCTTTTGCAGGGCTTTCAGGGCCGTATAAGGGTCGGTGCCGCCCGGCAGCAGCAGCTTGTACTCCAGCACCGGCTGCAGCAGAGGGGCCTGCCCCAGCCCCGGTTCCCCCAGACAGTCTCCCGGGCGCAGGCCGGAAAGGCCGGTCACCGCGCACACCGTCCCCGGGAGCGCCTCCTCCAGCATCTGGTACCGGGCCCCGGAATAGACCCGGATCTGGTCGATCTTTTCTGTTTTTGGGGCCTCCGGCGTACCGCCCACCGCAAGGCTCTCCTTTACCCGCAGGCACCCGCCGGTGATCTTCATATGCACCAGGCGCGCCCCCTGCTCATCCTGCGACACCTTGAACACCCGGGCGGAAAACCGCTCCGGGTACGGCGGCATACAGGTAAAGCGGGAGAGCAGCCCCACAAGCCGCTCTATCCCCTCCAACCGCAGGGCGGAGCCGAAGCAGCAGGGAAACACCCGGCGCTGTGCCACAGCGCGGGCGATGGTCCCGTCAGCGATGCGTCCGCTTGCAAAGTATTCCTCCATAAGCTCTTCCCCGCAGAGGGCAAGCTGCTCCCACAGGGTCTCCTCCGGCTGTTCAAAATCTATGCAGCTCTCCCCCAGCCGGCGGCGCAGCTCCCGAAGGATCTCCTCCCGGCCGGCGCCGGGCAGGTCCATTTTATTGACAAACAAAAACGCCGGGACGCGGTAGCGCTCCAAAAGCCGCCACAAGGTCTCGGTATGGCTCTGCACCCCATCGGTGCCGCTGACGATCAGCAGCCCGTAATCCAATACCTGCAGCGTCCGCTCGGTCTCGGCGGAAAAATCCACATGGCCGGGGGTATCCAGAAGTGCCATCTCCATCCCCGGCAGCCGCAGCTGCGCCTGTTTTGCAAAGATCGTGATCCCGCGGTCCCGTTCCAGCCGGTGGGTATCCAAAAAAGAGTCCCGGTGGTCTACCCTTCCCAGCCGGCGCAGCTGGCCGCTCTGGTACAGCAGCGCTTCGGAAAGAGTAGTCTTGCCGGAATCCACATGGGCCAGAATGCCCATCGCCAGTCGTTTCATACCATCGTTCCCATCTGTAATTTTTACAGGGCTTCCCCATCCCGCCGAAGGCCCCGCTCCCGGCGCTTTCAGCGGCGGAGCTTTGTAAAGCGGGGGAGCGTCTTTCCCGCCCGCCTGTGCACGGGGCGCCACCGGGCTTTTTCTTTTCCCGGATGCTCCCACCGGACGGCGTCCGGATCTTTTTCTATTTTACTCTCCAAATCTTCTTCTGCCAACCACCTTTTTTAAGCGGGAAGAAAGCCAAAAAGCCCGGCCGCCGCAGCTGCGGGGCCAGGCCTTAAGGAGCTTTGCAGGGCGGGGGGTCATTTCTTCATGATCTTCGCCAGGTTATCGGCAAAGGGCGGGTAAACGACGCCCTTCTCCGTGATGATGGCGGTGATGAACTCCGCGTCGGTGACGTCGAAGGCCGGGTTGTAGGCCTTTACCCCGGCGGGAGCCATGGGCTTTTCAAACCACATCTCGGTGATCTCCTCGGGCTTTCTCAGCTCAATATGGATATCCGAACCGGTGGCACAGGCCATGTCGATGGTGGAGGTGGGGGCGCAGACGTAAAAAGGCACGCCGTAGTGCCGGGCCACAATGGAAAGGGTGGAGGTGCCGATCTTGTTGGCGGCATCTCCGTTGGCGGCCACCCGGTCACACCCCACGAGCACCGCATTCACCCAGCCGTTTTTCATCACGTTGGAGCACATGCCGTCACAGCAGACGGTAACGTCGATACCCGCCTCGTGCAGTTCCCAGGCCGTCAGCCGGCTGCCCTGCAGCAGCGGCCGGGTCTCGTCGGCAAACACTTTAAAGCCGTAGCCCCGCTCCTGCCCCAGGTACATGGGCGCCAGAGCGGTGCCATATCGGGCGGTGGCGATGGCGCCGGCGTTGCAGTGGGTCATCAGGCCCATGCCGGGCTTTAAAAGGGCAAGTCCGTTTTCACCGATGGCCCGGCAGACCTCCTCGTCCTCGCGGCAGATGGCGTCAGCCTCCTCCCGCAGGGAGGCTTTGATTTCCTCCACAGGGCGGGCCTTTTCCGCCTCCATGCGGCGCTCCATACGGTCCAGCGCCCAGAACAGGTTCACCGCCGTGGGCCGGGAGGACGCAAGATACTCCTTGGCCTTTTTAAACTCCGCGGCAAAGCCCTCGTAATCCCTGGCTCCGATGGCCCTGGCCGCCAGATAGACTCCGTAGGCGGCGGCGATGCCGATGGCGGGAGCCCCCCGCACCTTCAAACGGTAGATGGCGTCCCAGATCTCCTCCTGGGCGGTGAGGGTGAGGTAGACCACCTCCCCCGGCAGTCGGGTCTGGTCCAGTATGATCATCGCGCCGGCAGCGTCGTCAAGGCGCACGGCGCAGATACGGTTTTCGCTCATGGTTTTTTTCTCCCTTTCTCTTCCGCCCGCCGCGCGTCTTTCGGACACACGGCGGGCGGATAAAAAGCTTTTTATTGATCAGGCAAGGGCCAGGGCCAGGTCGATCAGCCGCTCGTACAGGTCCTTTCGCGCAGCCTCGTCCAGGGCGCTTTCTCCGTCTGCATCGGAGACGATGCCCAAAACGGACAGCGCCTGCACACCGAAGCGGGCGGCAGAGGTATAGACCACGCTGGTCTCCATATCCACCGCAAGGGCGCCCCTCTCCCCCAGCTTTTTGGCGGTACCCAGGTCATAGGCGCTCTCCACCGACACCACGGGCCCGGCTTTGACCGGCCATCCGTTGCTTTTGCAAAGCTCAAAGGCGCGGTCCAGCAGGGCGTAGTTTGCCGCAGGCGGGAAGATCCTGTCGCCGAAGCGCAGACGGTTCATGCGGGAGGTGGTGTGGGCCGAAAGGGCCAGCACGATCTCCCCGGGCTTTACCTCCGGGCGCAGGGACTGGGCCGTTTCGATCTTGAGAAAACAGCTTGGCTCATAGTCCTCCCCCAGCTCCTGGGTATAGATCCCGGCGGAGACGGGGCCGATACCCACCCCCTGCACCGAGATGCGTTTGCCCTGATAAAGGCCGGTAAAGCCCAGCATGTTGCGCACCCTGTTGTGGCATACCGCACCCTCCAGCCGGGTATCGGCGATGTACTTTGCGTCCATGGGGTCCTGCGTCAGGATCACGACCGGGGAGATCTCCCCTTTTTTAGCCTCCAAAGACATGCTCATGCTCTGCATCCCCCTTCCTCATGCTGCTTCTTCACCACTTCCAGCGCAATGCGCATCATGTCGCAGAAGCTCTTCTGGCGCTCCTCAAAGGAGGCATCCTCCTCACGGTAGAGGGCGTGGTCGCTGCAGGTGACCACCACCAGCGCCCGCACATCCTCATACCTGGCGGCGACGGTGTACAGGTAGGCCCCCTCCATCTCCACGCCCAGGATGCCGTGGTTCTGCCAGAGGTATCCGTTGCGCTCGGCCATGGCGGCCTCGGGGTGCAGGCAGTCCCCCGTGGTGACCACCCCCGATTTAAAGGGGATCCCGCAGGCAGCGGCGGAGTCGGAGGCGCATTTGAGCAGCTTGTAATCCGCTGTGGGAACCACGTCGTAGCGGCCGAACTCGTCGTAGGTGGCGTTGCCCTCCAGGGTGGTGGCTTCCACCAAAATCACGTCCCGCACATGGACCTCCGGGTTCCAGGAGCCGCAGGTCCCCACCCGGATGAGGGTCTTGGCGCCGTAGCGCTCAATAAGCTCCAGGGCACTGGCGGTGATGGAGGAGGCCCCCATGCCGGTGCCCAGCACCGAAACCGGCGCCCCCTGGTAGGTTCCGGTGTAGCAGAGCATGCCCCGGGCCTCGTTGACAAGGCGGGGGGCTTCCAAAAAGTTTTCCGCAATAAACTGGGCGCGCAGCGGGTCTCCGGGCAGGATCACCGCGGGGGCGATGCTGCCGGGCTCCGCGCTCAAAAGGCGTTCCAGAACGGTAGTAGTCATATGGTTTCCTTCCCTTCTTCGCTGGGCTTCGGCTCCTCTTTCGCCTTGGAGGCAGGAGCTTTCCGTTTGCTCAGATAGATCGAATAATAGACAAGGCCGATGATGGTGATGACGTAGGGCAGCATGGACACCAGCTCGCTGGGCAGGTTCAGGCTGCTGATGGTGTTGGCCACCGCGTCCGCCACGCCGAAGAGCAGGCTGGCCATCAAAGTTCCCAAAGGCATGTTTCCGCCCAGGGCGGAGGCCGCCATCCCGATAAAGCCGCGGCCCGCGGTGATGTTGTTCTGGAACCAGGACATATACGCCATGGACATATAGGCGCCGCCCAGAGCCGCAAACATCCCGCTGAGGCACATGGCCAGGTATTTGATCTTCTTGGAGTTGATGCCCACGGATTCCGCGGCGGCGGGGTTTTCCCCCACCATGCGGATGCGCAGGCCGATCTTCGTCTTAAACAGGAAATAAAACATGAGGATGGTAAAGGCCACCGCGATATAGGTGAGCACATTGTGGCCGGAGAGGACCTCCCCCACGTAGGGGATATCCTTGAGCAGCGGGATATTCACCGTGGGCAGCACCTTGCTGGGCACGCCGGTGGAGGTTCCCTTCTGCCCGGTGGCCACGTACAGCAGGAACACCGTGCCGCCGGTCATCATCAGGTTGAAGGCCACCCCGTTGAGCACCATATCCGCGTGGAGGGTAAAAGCGGTATAGGCGATGACAAAGCCCATGCCGATACCGATGAGCACCGCGCCCAAAAGCCCTATCCAGGCGCTTCCGGTCCAGGCGCTGATCAGCACGCCCGCCAGGGCGCTGGTGAGCATGATACTCTCCACAGCGAGGTTCATGACCCCCGCCTGGCTGGCGATGAGGCCTGCAAGGCCCGCAAAGAGGATGGGCGTGGTCATGCGGATGACCGTGGCTAAAAATGTGGTGGAAAAAATCAGTTCCCAAACCTTCATGCCTCAGCCCCTCCTTCCAGCTTTGCGTTCTCGGTGGCCTCTTTAAAGGTGCGGCGCTTCTGCCAGCCGGCCAGGAAGCTCTCGGCCACCAGCAGGATGATCACCACGCCCTGGATAATGGAGACGACCTCGTTCTGCACGTCGGTGTAACGGGTCATCATATCGGCCCCGGTGCGCATGTAGGCGAGGAAAAACGCCCCCAGCGGCACCCAGGCGGGGTTGTTGCGGGCCAGGGTGGCCACGATGATGCCGTCCCAGCCGTAGCCCGGCAGGCCCGTCCACTTATAGCAGTCGAACATGCCCAGCATCTCGGTGGCGCCGCCCAGGCCGCAGACAAAACCGGCCAGGGCCTGGGCCGCAAAGATGCTCAGGGCGTAAGGGATACCGGAATAAAAGGAAAACTTCGGGTTCTCCCCCACCATGCGCACCTTATACCCCAGCCGGGAGCGAAAGAGGAAGAAATAGAGCGCCGCCACGCAGAGCAGGGCTATAATAGCGCCTGCATGGATGCGGGTGCCGGGGACGATGACGGGGAGATCCGCTTCGGCATGGAACTTGGTGGACTGCAGATATCCGGAGTCCGGGTCCCGCACGAAGGTGCGGATGAGGAAGGTGCCCAGATAGTAGAGCACGTAGTTGAGCATCAGGGAGGAGACGATCTCGTTGGCGTTCCACTTCACCCGCAGATAGGTTGGGATCAGCAGCGCCAGCATCCCCGCCAGGCCGCCGATGAGCAGGATCACAACGGGGGAGACCACCGGCGGAAGGGGCAGCAGCACACCGCAGAGGGCCGCCACCGCACCGCCGATAAACAGCGAGCCCTCGGAGGCCAGGTTAAACACGCCGGTGCGCGCGATGATGGAAACCGAAAGGCCGGTGAACACCAGGGGAAGCATGGCCTCGATGACATTGGCAAAGCGCTTTGCCTTGCTCAGGGGCCCGGCGATGAAATAATAAAACGCCGTCCAGGGGTCGTCGCTTGTCAGCAGGATGATGACCAGCGCCAGCAGCAGTGCAATGCCGATGGCGATCATGGTTCGGATGAGGTTAAAATCCAGTTTAAACTTCTTCATGGAGTGCCTCCTTCAGCGCTTGCCCGTCCTGCTGTTTGAGCCCCAGCATATAAAGGCCCAGCTCCTGCTCCGTCAAAGCGGAAACGTCGGAAAAATAGCCGGAGATATGGCCCTTGTACATGACGATCAGGGAGTCTGACATCTCCAGCACCTCGTTGAGGTCGGAGGAAATGAGCAGCACCGCGCAGTCCTTTTCCCGGCTGTCCCGGATGAGCCGCTCGTGGATAAATTCCACGGCGCCCACGTCGATGCCGCGGGTGGGCTGGTTGGCCAAAAGCACCCGGGGCTCCACCGACATCTCACGGGCGACCACCGCCTTCTGGATGTTGCCGCCGGAGAGCATCCCGATGGGGACAGAGGGGGATTTGCAGACGATCTGGTATTCCTTCACCAGCTCTTCGGCCAGGGAGGAGGTCTTTTTTCGGTCAAAAAACGCCTTGCTGCCAAGCTCCCCGCTGTCGCAGCGGTTGGCGATCAGGTTCTCGGTGATGGAGACGTTTTTGGCAATGCCGTAGGACATGCGGTCCTCGTGGATATGGGAGAGCCCCAAAGCGCGGATCTCCCCGGGGGTGCCGCCGGTCACATCGCTGCCCTCCAGGGCCACCGTGCCGCCCTGGGCTTTCAGCATACCGGACACGGCTTCCGCCAGCTCCCGCTGTCCGCTGCCCTCCACGCCGGCAACGCCCAGGATCTCCCCGGCGCGCAGGTCGAAGGATACATGGTCCAGCATGACGGCGCCGTGTTCGTTGCGGTAGCAGAGGTCCCGGACGGAAAGAGCGGTCTTGCCGGGCTTTGCCGATGGTTTGTCGATCTTCTGCACCACGTCGCGCCCCACCATCAGCACCGAGATATCGTTGGCAGAAAGCTCGCTGACGTCGTAGGTGCCGCGGGTCTTTCCCGCCCGGATGATGGTCATGCGGTCGCAGATGGTCTTTACCTCGTTGATCTTGTGGGAGATAAAGATGATGGTGTAGCCGTTCTGTTTAAGCAGCAGCAGCTGACGGAACAGCTCCTCTGTCTCCTGGGGGGTGAGCACCGCGGTGGGCTCGTCCAGAATGATGAGCTCGGAGTTTCGGTAGAGGATCTTGAGGATCTCCACCTTCTGCTTTTTCCCCACGGAAATATCCCGCACCCGGCTTTTGGGGTCGATATCAAAGGCGTATTTTTTTGCCAGGGCTTCCACGGCGTCATAGGCGTTTTTCTGCCGGAAGAAGATCCCGCGGTCCGGCTCCTGCCCCACCACGATGTTTTCCGCCACCGTCAGCGATTCCGCCAGGTTAAAATGCTGGTAGACCATGCCGATGCCGAGCTCCACCGCCTTTTTGGGGCTCTCAATGGTGAGCACCCTGCCCTTAAAGCAGATCTCTCCCCTGTCCGGCTGCTCGCTGCCGAACAGGATCTTCATCAGCGTGGATTTTCCCGCGCCGTTCTCGCCCATGATGGCGTGGATCTCGCCTTTCTTCACGCTGAAGTTCACATTGTCGTTGGCCAGAACGCCGTTTCCGTAAACCTTGGTGATCCCGCTCATGCGCAGGATCTCTTCACCTACCGGGAAATCATCCGGATCCCGATGGATCATCTGGTTCACCAAACCACTCCTTCCTTTCTCTCCTGCAAGCGCCGCATTCCTGCCCGCGGGCGCTTTTTCCCGGGTGCCGCCCGACGCCCGGGACCTATGGATATTTTCCCACAAAATGCGCCGGACTGCAACAGGATATCTGCGTTTTCCTCTTTATAAAAAGGATATGGGAAGGCAGAGGCCCATCCGTTCTCTTTACAAAAAGGAAAACCAAACCGTAAAAACCACAACAGGGCATTCCCGCCCAAAAGCCCCGGACGGGAAAATGCCCTGTGGTCATGCAGATATCAGTTTAGGGTCTGGCAGCGTCGATGGCAGCCTTGATGGCGTCGGTCTCCATACCGTAGGCAGTGTCCACTACGATCTCACCGCTGAGCACCTTGCCCTCAAGCTCTGCTACCTTGTCCCGCATCTCCTGAGAGACATTGGCCTTGTAGTAGTCGTTGTCGGCCAGGCCGATCGCGCCCTCCTTGATGCCGAAGGTGGCGCCGGAGCCAAACTGCAGGGAACCGTCCATCATACCCTTGACAACGGTCAGGATGGTGGCGTCGATGCGTTTGAGCTGGCTGGTCAGGATCAGGTTGGCCTTCACCTCATCGTCGGCAAACATCAGGGATTGGTCGGAATCGGTGCCGATGGCGTATTTGTTCTGCTCCTTGGCAGCATCCAAAACGCCCAGCCCGGCGTTGCCGGCGCCGTTGTAGACCAGGTCGCAGCCGGCGTTGTACAGGGTGTTGGCCATCTCCTTGCCCTTGGCGGAATCGTCAAAGGAGCCCACATAGGAGGTGGAGACCTTCACCTCGGGGTCGATCTCATGAGCGCCCTGAATGAAGCCGATGACAAAGTCATTGATCAGGGTCATGTCCATGCCGCCCACAAAGCCGACCATCTTCTCGGGGTTGGCATTCTCCATGTCGGAAGTGGTGACCATGGCGGCCAGCGCGCCGGAGAGGAAAGCGCCCTCATTGCCCTTATAGTCTACCGAATAGACGTTGGCGTTGGCGCCGTCGGTGTAATCCATCTGGGTATCGCAGATCAGGTATTTCTGCTCGGGGAACTGGGGGGCCACCTCAGCCAGAGGCTCCGCATACTGGAAGCCGACGGTGACGATCAAATCCCACTCGCCGCCGGAGACATCCTCCAGGGTAGGGATGATCTTGGTGGTGTCGCTGCCAATCTCAACGACCTTGGTCTCGCAGCCATACTGGGCCTCCAGCTCTTTCAGGCCGTTGGCGGCAGACTCCGCAAAGGATTTATCGTTGGCATTGCCGCACACCAGCAGTACGCTGGGGGCGTCGGCGGCCGGCTCGGAAGCGGGCTCGGAAGCGTCGCCGGAAGCAGCGGAATCCTCAGCGGGAACAGAAGAAGAGGAATCGGGGGTCTCGGCGCCGCAGCCAGCCAGAACTACCGTCAAGGCCAGAAGCGCAGCCATCACGCAGCACAAAATTTTCTTGGACATGTTAAATACCTCCATCGAATCATCCAAACTGTTTTCTCTCTATTCCAAAGGGCAAAACCGCCCATGGGAATCATAAGGATGCACACCCGGAGCTGCTCGCCTCCGCGATGGTGCGGGGCGTCCCCACTGCCATGGCAAAGGAACAGATCTTTGCGGCGTCCTCCACATAGACCGCCCGCACATAAGCCTCCTCCATACTGGAGCCGAACGCCGCCACCCCGTGGTTCTGCATCAGGCAGCTGTGCCGCCCCCGCAGGGTAGCTGCGGTGTTCTTCGCCACCTGCTCGGAGCCCGCCGGGGCAAAGGGGCTCACCGGAACGGCCCCGTCGGTAAAGACCGTCATCTCAATCAGGATCTCCGGAATCTCCTTGCCCACCACGGAAAAAGCCGTGGCGTAGCAGGAATGGGTATGCAGCACCGCCCGGGCCTCCGGAAAAGCGCGGTAGATCTCCGCGTGAAGGCGCCACTCGGAAGAGGGCTTGTGCGTTCCATCCAGGACATTTCCCTGAAGATCGGTCACCACCAGATCTTCCTCGGACATTTTGCGGCAGTCCACGCCGCTGGGGGTGATGACCATGCGGCCGGACTCAGGGTCAAAGGCGCTGGCGTTGCCGCTGGTACCGGACATCAGGTGTTCTTCATAAGAACGGATATAATAGCACAGCACATCATGCCGAAGCCCTTTCAGATCCATTCCCCAACGCCGCCTTTCCCATGTCTGAAAACAGGCTTCGCCGGATGCGGGCCTGTTTCTTTGTTTTTCTTTGTTTTTCTTCTTCGGACGGTCTTATTGTATGTTTTTCTGTCAATTCTGTCAACTGAAAGTAAAGGTTCTTTTCGTTTTTGTCAATTTTTTTGTAATGTCACCAGATTTACTTTGCCCTTTTCAAAATTGTTGTGGAATTTGCCGCGCTGGACAGTCCTCTTCTTTTGCTTTATAATATGTGTTAACTGTCATTGCAACGGCAAAGGTGGTGAAAAATATGATTGCTCGCGAACGGCGGGACGCCATCATCCGCACTTTAAAGGAGCACCGCACTGTAGAGGTCAAAAGCCTCAGCGAGTCCTTCGGTGTCACGGAGGAGACCATCCGCCGGGATCTGGAAAAGATCGAAGCCATGGATCTTGGGATCTACCGCGTCCACGGAGGCGCCTATCTGCAGAAGGAGTTTGACAAAGAGGTCCCCATCGGCCTGCGGGAAAACATCATCCTCCCCGAAAAGCGGCGCATCGCCGCCCACTGTCTGGAGCTCATCCACCGGGGCGACAGCGTGATGCTCGACTGCAGCACCACCGCCCGCTGCGTCGCCTCCAGCATCCGGGAGGCGGGGCTGGAGGTCACCGTCATCACCAATTCCCTGAGCATTTCCAGCACCCTGGCGGACTGTGACAGCGTCAAGCTGGTGTGCGTCGGCGGGACCCTGCGCCGCTCCACCCATTCCTTTGTGGGGTACCTTGCCACCCGCAGCCTGGAGCAGTTCCACGCCGACAAGGCCTTTGTCAGTTGTTCCTCCCTGCATCTGGATTTTGGCATCACCGATTACAATGAATCGGAGGCGGAGATCCGCCGGCTGATGCTGCGCAACGCCGATAAGCGCTATCTTGTGGCGGATCATACCAAATTGGGAAAATGCGGCGTCAACCAGATCGGCGGCTTTGAGCTGATCGACGCCCTCATTGCGGACTGCCCTCTGCCGGAGGATTGGAGCCGCTTTCTGCAGGCGCAGGGCCTGGAGCTGATCGGCTGCTGACCTGTCCCCTGCCTTTATCCTGTATATCGGAACCCAAATTAAAATAAAAAGGAAGTGTCTGTCATGAGAACCCGTAAAAGCCGTGACCGCAGCCGCCTCATCGCGGCCGCCATGCAGCAGATCCCCTGCGACCTGACGATAGAAAATGTAAAACTGGTCAACGTCTTTACCGGCGAGGTGTACCCCGCCGCCGTAGACGTGCTGGACGGCTATGTCGTCCGCGTCCGCGAAGAGGGCGAGACCACCGAGGCCCCCTCTGCCCAAACCTACGACGGTCATGGAGCATACCTGATCCCCGGCTTCATCGACACCCACATGCATGTGGAGAGCACCATGATGATCCCCGAGAACCTGGGGCGCGCCATCCTGCCCTGGGGCACCACCACCGTCTGCACCGACCCCCACGAGATCGGCAATGTCACCGGCATCGAAGGGGTCAAATTCATGCTGAAAAACGCCAAAAAAGCCGCCCTGCGCCAGTATGTCCTGGCCCCCTCCTGCGTCCCCGCCGTTCCCGGCGTGGAGGGCGCCGGCGCCTCCTTCGGCGCCAAAGAGGTGGGTGAGCTGCTGGATCTGCCCGACGTGGTGGGCATTGCCGAGATCATGGACTTTGTGGGCGTTTATAAAGACAACGAGCGCATGCACACCATTATCGCCGAGGGCGACCGGCGCGGTATGTTCCTTCAGGGTCATGCCCCCCTGGTCCACGGAAAAGAGCTGGCCGCCTACCGGCTGGGCGGCCCCATCAGCGACCACGAATGCAACACCCCCGGGGAGGTGGGCGAAAAGCTGCGCGCCGGCATGCATATCAACCTCCGCGCCAGCTCCATCGTGGACAACCTTCCCGTCCTGCTGGAGGGCTGCAAAGGCCACAAATGGCGCGACAATGTCTCTATCTGTACCGACGACGTCCACGCTAAGGACCTGCTGGAGACCGGACACATCAACGCCGTGTTCGCCAAAGCCGTCAAGTGGGGCGCCGACCCGGTGGAAGCGGTCAAATGGGGCACCATCAATGCCGCCCGGGAGTACGGGTTTGACGATCTGGGCGCCATTGCCCCCGGCTATATCGCCGACATGCAGCTGGTGGACGAGCTGGACGGCCGCCGCCCCAACGCCGTCTTCCTGGAGGGCCAGCTGGTGGCGGAAAACGGCGTCTACCTGGCGCAGGACCCCGAGGACAACGAGGAGCTCACCTTCCCCAACACCGTCAACATACCGCAGATTACCTGCGAGGAGGATTTCCGTCTTAAAGCCCCCGAGGGCTGCGGCGACAGCGTAAAGACCTGCGTCATCTACCTGGAAAAGGACGGCAACCGACGCCGCAGCGTCTGGATCGAGCTGCCGGTCAAGGACGGTTATGTCTCCCTGGAGGGCCACGATGACCTGCAGTACTGCTGCATCGCCAACCGCTACGGCTCTGGTGACAAGACCGTGGCCGTCATTAAGGATTTTGGCTTAAAGGAAGGCGCGGTGGCCTCCACCGTCTCCCACGACAGCCACAACTTCACCGTTATGTACAAAGACCCCGCCGATGCCCTGGCCGCCGCGAAGGAGCTGGCCCGTGTGGGCGGCGGCATGTGCGCCGTCCGGGACGGCAAGGTGCTCGATACCCTCTGCCTGCCGGTGGGCGGCCTGATGTCTCCCCTGCCCTGCGCTCCCCTCAGCGAGGAGATCCGCCGGGTGCAGGAAGCCATGGCCGGGCTGCTCTCCAAAAAAGGTTCCCTGCTCATGGTGGCGGTCTTCGCCCTGCCTGTGGTCCCCGGCATCGTCGTCACCGACAAAGGCCTGGTCAACGGCTTTACCCAACAGATCGTTTCCCAGTTCGATTTAAACTGATCTTTCGCCTTTTGCAGGGCGGGGTTTTCCCCGTCCTGTTTTTTTCTGCCTTTTTCCGGCATTCCCAGGCCGCCGCCCTCGAACCCGGGGCAAAAGACGCTGCTTTTTCTTGTTTCATCAAACACCGTCTGCTATTTTGTGCACACTGCCCTGTCTTTTCAGCCGTTTTTGCTCTAAAGTTGTAAGATCCATATCTTTACAAGATTACTTTAGCATGATACAATGCTACCATATTATCACGCCCCCAGCGGCGTAACGTATGGAGGATCTAAAAGATGAAAAAGATACTTGCTTTTGTTCTTGCCGCCTGTATGGCGCTCTCCTTGGCGGCCTGCGGTTCCGCCCCCTCGGCGGAGAGCAGCGTCCCCGCCCCCTCTGAACCCGCTTCCTCCGGTGAGGCCTCCGAGCCCGCGCCGGGGGCGGAAAGCGACCTGGAGTATGTAAAGGCAAACGGCAAAATGATCATCGGCTACACGGTTTACGAGCCCATGAACTACACCGACGCAAACGGCGAATTCACCGGCTTTGACACGGAGCTGGCTGTGGCTGTCTGCAAAAAGCTCGGTGTGGAGCCCGAGTTTATCGAGATCAACTGGGATACCAAGGAAGTGGAGCTCAACGCCAAATCCATCGACTGCATCTGGAACGGTCTCACCATCGACGACGACCGCAAGGCCACCATGGCGCTCACCGACCCCTACGTGGTCAACGCCCAGGTGGTGGTGATGAAGAGCAGCGCCGAATACACCGACACCTCCTCTCTGGCGGGCAAGGCGGTCTGTGCCGAGGCGGGATCCGCCGGCGAGACCACCATTGCTGCCGATGAAAACCTCTCCCAGGCAGATTACATATCCAAGGATGTGCAGACCTCCTGCCTGATGGAGGTGGCCGCCGGCACCTGTGACGCCGCCGTCCTGGACCTGACCTTGGCAAGCTCCATGACCGGAGAGGGCACCGACTACGCCGACCTTGTCATCAAAGACCGGCTGGCCGAGGAATACTACGGTGTGGCCTTCCGCAAGGGCTCCGATATCTGTGACGCCGTCAACGCCGCCTTTGGCGAGCTGAAGGCCGACGGCACCATGGAGACACTGGCCGAAAAATACGGCCTCTCCCTTGCCTGATAAACCGAAAAGCAGCTGTTTCGCGGCGCCGTGGGCGGTTTTCCGCCCGCGACGCTTTGCGTATAATGAGGTTTTGATATGGATGTTTCCGTTATTTTCGAGCGCCTCACCGAGGCATTCTGGCTCAACTGCAAGCTCTTCGGCCTTACCCTCGCTTTTTCCCTTCCCCTGGGGCTGGTGGTGGCCTTCGGCTCCATGAGCCGTTTTAAGCCCCTGGCCTGGCTGAGCAAAACCTTTGTCTGGGCCATCCGCGGCACTCCGCTGATGCTTCAGGTCATCATCATCTATTTTGCCCCCGGCCTGCTGTTTGAGATGACCCCCTGGGGCTCCGGCGCCTCGGGGCGCCTCTTTGCCTGTACCATCGCCTTTGTGATCAATTACGCCTGCTATTTTTCCGAGATCTACCGCGGCGGCATCGAAGCCGTGCCGAAAGGGCAGTATGAGGCGGGCAAGGTACTGGGGCTCACCCGCGGCCAGATCTTTTTTAAAGTGATCCTGCTGCAGCTGGTCAAGCGCATTATCCCGCCCATGGGCAACGAGATCATTACCCTCATTAAAGACACGGCCCTGGCCCGTATCATCTCCAACAAGGAGATCATTATGATGGCGCAGGAATACGCCGCCAAAGGCCTCATTTGGCCGCTGTTCTCCACCGCGCTTTACTTCCTGATTTTTGTCGGGGTACTTACCCTGCTGTTCGGATGGTTTGAAAAGAAGATGGATTATTTTCATGTTTAAAAGGGAGGGCGCCTGCATGCCTGTTTTGGAAGTACAGAACATCAAAAAAAATTTCGGACCCGTCGAAGTACTCAAGGACATCAGCTTTTCTCTGGAAAAGGGGCAGTCCCTCTCCATCATCGGCTCCTCCGGCAGCGGAAAGACCACCCTGCTGCGCTGCCTTAATTTTTTGGAGCGCCCTGACGGGGGAAAAATTTTGGTAAAGGGAGAGACGATCTTTGACGCAGCCTCACCCCAGGCCCCCAGTGAGGCCCAGGCGCGGAAAAACCGCCTCCATTTCGGGCTGGTGTTCCAGAGCTTCAATCTCTTTCCCCAGTACACTGCCCTGCAGAACGTCTCGCTGGCACAGGAACTCATGGCAAGCTCCCAGCCGGACTTTCGGCAAAGGAAAAAGGAATACATCCGGGAGGCGCGGGAAAAATCGGAGGCGCTCCTTGCCACCGTAGGCCTTTCGGACCGGATGGGCAGCTACCCCCATCAGCTCTCCGGCGGCCAGCAGCAGCGGGTGGCCATTGCGCGGGCCCTGGCCATGGAGCCCGACATTCTCTGCTTTGACGAGCCCACCAGTGCCCTGGACCCGGAACTCACCGGGGAGGTGCTCAGCGTCATCCGCTCTTTGGCGGAGCGGGACACCACCATGGTCATCGTGACCCACGAAATGGCCTTTGCCCGGGATGTCTCCGACCGGATCATCTTTATGGACGGCGGCACCGTTTTGGAGGAAGGTACGCCGGACGAAGTGATCGGCCACCCCAAGAA
>JALELV010000058.1 GCA_022768545.1 Oscillospiraceae bacterium | reverse complement strand
AGCCCGGAGCGCAGCGCGATGTCCGCGACCTTGGTCTTTTCGATCCCGTTGGCCAGAAAACAGTCCAGCGCGACCTCCGTGACCAGCCGGATATTCTTTTCTCTCTGCTCCTCGTGCGGCAAGTGCGTTCGCCTCCACTGTTCCTGTCAGTTACACTGACAGGAACAGTGTACCGCGAAAAGCAGGGAATGTCAAGCCCTTAACAGAATGCACAGAAAATAAAAATTGTAGGACTACAATACATATTGGACACGTGAATAAAAAGAAATGAAGGATATGGTCTCATGGGTTATCGTTAAGTTACCACACCAAACCAGCCCGAAAGGAGACCATATCCCTCATGAGCAAAAGTATAACACAAGACATGGCCTATCGGCAATCCCTAATGAAGTACACAGAGAAATACGGCGTCAGCCGCGCCAGCCGGAAGTACAACAAGAGCCGGTCGTATATCTATTTCTGGAAGCAGCGCTGGGACGGAAGCGTGGCGTCCCTTGCCTGCCAGTCCAGACGTCCCCACAGCCATCTAAACCAGCACATGGAGGCCGAGCTGAAACTCATTCGTGACATGCGCCGCAGAAATCCCAAACTGGGCATGATCGAGCTGTGGCACCGGCTGCGGCAGCGGGGCTACACCCGCTGTCCGGAGAGCTTGTTCCGTATTATGCGTAAAGCAGCAAGCGTAATTTGCCGACGCTATTTGAAAAAACGGCCGCCGAACTGAATATCCGGCATAAACTGATCCGTCCTTACACGCCGCGCCACAACGGCAAGGTCGAGCGCAGCCACCGCGAGGATCAGAAACGCTTCTACTCTTGCCGCTCGTTCTATTCCTTGGATGACTTTGCAAAGCAGCTTGCCGTCCACAACCGCCGCTCCAACAACTTGCCCATGAGGCCCCTCCGCTGGATGTCTCCCACTGAGGTCTCTGTCCAATATGTTTGACAAACCTACAGGATTGTTTTGCCATCCGCCCTTCCCTGGCACGGATTTTTCTGCCCGTTCAGCCCTCCCGGCCCGGATACGCCTGCTTCAGCATACCGGATAAGATCTCCTCAAGCTCGTGAAGCTCTTCTTCCTCCATGTCCGCCGTCAAACCTTCCCGACACAGGGAAAGAAGCGCCCGAACCTGCGGCACCTCACCGCTTCCCCGTTCGGTCGGGAACGGGCCGTTCTGCCGCCGGCCGGAAAAACACAGTTTTTTATTGCTGCGCAATAAAAAACGGCTGATCTCTATGGCCGTGGCCCGAGGACGGGCCACATGGCCGAAAAAATAGCCTGCGGCTATTTTGGGGGCCTGCCTCGTGGGGGGAAAGGCTATTCCCCGGCCTGTCTCCGCTCCACTTCATCCGGATGATCTCCTCCTCCGTCCCTTCCTGCGGCTTGCGTTCCCCCGTCCCGGCAAAGCCGTGACTTTGGTAAAAGGCGACAGCTTTTTTATTTTTCTCCAGCACCCATAAAAACCGGCAGCCCTTTTGTCCCACGGCAAAACAGAGCAGCCGGGAGCCGACCCCCTCCCCCTGAAAGAACGGGTCCACATACAGCTCCTCCACCTGGTCCCCCGAGATCCGCACAAGCCCTTTTACGATACCGTCATCGTAAACCCAGTAGCACCCCAAAGCCGCCTCATCCTCCAAAAGAGCCTGCGCCAGAGGCAGCACCTGCATCTCTCCAAAAGAGACCCGGTCATTTTGGAAAATCGGCCGGTAGGCCGTTCTCTTGGTAAAAATAAGAATTTCCGCGATCCTGGAGACGTCGTCCTTTCCCGCTTTTCTGATCTGTTCCATCTTTTTCCCCCTTCTGCCTGCTTTCGATGCGGAAAGAGCAGGCGTTTTCCGCCTGCTCTTCTGGTATCCTTTTACGGGGTGGTCAAACGCTCAGCTGCGCCTTCTCCCCCAAAATGTCCCCGTTCTGCTCCAAAATGGGCCGGATGCAGCCGTCGATAAAGCGCTGGGTCTGCTCAGCGCTGCGTCCCGTGAAGTGTTCCGGCACCAGGACGCCCTCCAGGTCCTCCCGTTTCAGCATAAAAGCCGGGTCCGCCAGCACCCGCTCGATGAGGTCGTTGTCCTCGCCCTCTTCTTTTACCCGCCTGCCCGCGGCGATGGAGTGCAGCCGCAGCTTTTCGTGCAGCTGCTGCCGATCGCCGCCCTTCTTCACCGCGCTCATCATGATATTCTCCGTCGCCATAAAGGGCAGCTCCCGCATCACCCGCTGGCGCACCACCTTGGGGTACACCACCAGGCCGTCGCAGACATTGAGCATGATGTTGAGGATGGAATCCACCGCCAAAAAGCCCTCCGCCACGGCGATACGCTTGTTGGCGGAATCATCCAGCGTGCGCTCAAACCACTGGGTGGCGCTGGTGAAGGCAGGGTTCAGCGTGTCGATCATCACATAGCGCGCCAGGGCGCAGATGCGCTCGCTTCGCATGGGGTTGCGCTTATAGGGCATGGCGGAGGAGCCGATCTGGTTTTTTTCAAAGGGCTCTTCCATCTCTTTAAAGTTCTGCAGAATACGCAGGTCGTTTGCAAACTTGCTGGCAGTCTGGGCGATCCCTCCCAGCGCGCAGAGCACCTGGCTGTCCATCTTGCGGGAATAGGTCTGCCCTGAGACCGGCACCACCTTCTCAAAGCCCATCTCGGATGCGATCAGCCCCTCCAGGTGGTCGATCTTCTCCCCGTCGCCGTCAAAGAGCTCCACAAAGCTCGCCTGGGTACCGGTGGTACCCTTGGAACCCAGCAAAGCCAGGTTGGAGATGCGGTACTCCACCTCCTGCAGGTCCATCAGCAGCTCGTTGAGCCAGAGGGTGGCCCGTTTGCCCACGGTGGTAAGCTGGGCCGGCTGAAGATGGGTGTAGGCCAGTGCGGGCATATCCTTGTATTTTAAGGCAAAATCCGCCAAAAGCGCCATTACGTTGATAAGCTTGCGGCGTACCAGGCGCAGGGCGTGGTCCATGGTCACCACATCGGTGTTGTCCCCCACATAGCAGGAGGTGGCCCCCAGGTGGATAATGCCCCGGGCCTTTGGGCACTGCACCCCATAGGCATAGACGTGGCTCATCACGTCGTGCCGGCATTCCTTCTCTCGCTGCTCGGCCACATCGTAGTTGATGTCCTCGGCATGGGCCTCCAGTTCCGCAATCTGTTCGCCGGTGATGTCGAGCCCCAGCTCCTTTTCCGCTTTCGCCAGAGCGATCCAGAGCCGCCGCCAGGTTTTAAATTTAAAGTCGTTTGAAAAAATATACTGCATCTCCCGGCTGGCGTAGCGGGTGCAGAAGGGGCTTTCGTAGCTGTCTCTCATATCACAGTCCTCCAGAACAGAATTGATTTTCCGGCCTCGGCGGCTCTGCCGCCTTTTAAGGCCATTATAGCAAATTACCGCAAAAAAACCTATCCGAAATTTGCATTTCGGACAGGTTTTTTAAAAGAGCTCACATTTTCTGCTTGATCAGCTTTTCCGCAGCCGCCAGCTTGACGCACAGACACAGGAGCTTTGCCGTGACGGCCAGCTCCCCGATGGGGGGAAAGGACGGGGCAATGCGGATATTGGAGTCGTTGGGATCCTGCTTATAGGGGTAGGCGGAACCCGCCGGAGTGAGCACCACACCGGCCTCCCGGCACAGGGCCACCACCTGCTTGGCACAGCCGTTCATGGTGTTGAGAGAGATAAAATACCCACCCAAAGGCTTTTCCCACTCGGCGATGCCCAGGGGGGCCAGCTCCTTCTCCATCTCTGAGAGCACCAGCTCAAACTTGGGGCGAAGGATCTCCGCGTGTTTTTTCATATGCTCGTGGACAAAATCCACACTCTTAAAGTACCGGGCATGGCGCAGCTGGCTCATTTTGTCGTAGCCGATGGTCTGCACGCTCATCTGCTTTTTGATGATCTCGATGTTCCTGCGGGAGGCGGCCAAAGCCGCGATGCCCGCACCAGGGTAGCTCACCTTGGAGGTGGAGCTGAACATCAGCACCATATCCTCCTTCCCCGCCTTTTTTGCCTCGGAAAAGAGGTTGAGCAGCTCCACCCGGGGCTCGTACAGGTCGTGGATAAAGTAGGCGTTATCCCAGAAAATGCGGAAGTCCGGCGCCTTGGGGGAAAGGTTTGCAAACCGGCGCACCACCTCGTCGGAGTAGGTGATTCCGCTGGGGTTGGAAAATTTGGGGACGCACCAGATCCCTTTGACGGCCTCGTCTCCGTTTACCATTTTCTCCACCACATCCATATCCGGCCCGTCGGCGTTCATGGAGATATTGATCATCTCGATGCCGAAGTGCTCACACACGGCAAAATGGCGGTCATACCCCGGCACCGGGCAGAGGAACTTGACCTTGTTCTGCTTCATCCAGGGCTTGCCCGCCCCGCACATGCCGTGGGTCATGGCGCGGGCAATGGCGTCGTACATCATGTTCATGCTGGAGTTGCCCCCCACGATCACCTCGTCGGGCTGCACTCCCATCAGGGAAGCCATCAGGCGCTTGGCCTCGGGAATGCCGTCCACCACGCCGTAGTTGCGGCAGTCGGTGCCGTCCTCGGCGGTAAAATCGGAGACGGAATTCAGCGCGTCCAGCATGGGCAAAGAGAGGTTGAGCTGCTCCGCCCCCGGCTTTCCGCGGGACATATCCAGTTTGAGCCCTTTGGACTTATAACTTTCATATTCTGCCAGGAGTTTTTCCCGTTCCTGCAGAAGTTCTTCCTTTGTAAGGGACTGATACGACGCCATGGCAACTGCCTCCCCATTTTATTTCCTGTCATCAGTTTAACCAAAACCGGCGACAACAATGCAAATTCGCCCGTATAACACTTGTTATTGTAGCTTATTCCCTTTTTATTTGCAAGTTTTATTTTAAAATCCTGCAATTATTATCGCTTTTTCTATTTCTTTAGCCCTTCCGGACACTTTCTTGCGGCAACATGCCGAAAAAGCAAGGCGGCGGACAGAGCCTTGCGGCGGCAGACCCCGCTTTTGTTCATACAGCAAAAAGTGCCCGGGCGGCTTCCCGACCGGGCACTTCCAGGCCGGAACGCCGGCCTTTTTACAGTTGCTTTTAATATTCCGCTGTTCCGGTGGTGCGGGGGAAGGGTAGCACATCGCGGATGTTGGAGATACCCGTGATGTACATGATCAGGCGCTCGAACCCAAGCCCATACCCGGCGTGCTTGGTGCCGCCGTAACGGCGCAGATCCAGATACCAGCTGTAGTCGGACTCCTTGAGCCCCATCTCCGCCATACGGGCGGTCAGCACGTCCATGCGCTCCTCACGCTGGGAGCCGCCGATGATCTCACCGATGCCGGGCACCAGCATATCCATGGCGGCGACGGTTTTGCCGTCGTCATTGAGACGCATGTAAAAAGCCTTGATCTCCTTGGGGTAGTCGGTGACAAACACCGGCTTTTTGTAAACCTCCTCGGTGAGGAAGCGCTCGTGCTCGGTCTGCAGGTCGCAGCCCCAGTAGACAGGATATTCAAAACGGTCTTTGTGCTTCGTCAGGATCTCGATCGCCTCGGTATAGGTGACATGCCCAAACTCCGCCTTTACAAGGCTTTCCAGGCGCTCGATCAGGCCCTTGTCATAAAAGTCGTTAAAGAACTTCATCTCCTGAGGGCACTGCTCCAGCACAAAGGAGATGACCGACTGGATCATGTCGGTGGCCAGGGCCATGTCGTCCTCAAGGTCGGCAAAGGCGATCTCCGGCTCGATCATCCAAAACTCTGCGGCGTGCCGGGCCGTGTTGGAGTTTTCCGCCCGGAAGGTGGGGCCGAAAGTATAGACGCTGCCGAAGGCCATGGCCATGCACTCCGCCTCCAGCTGACCGGATACGGAAAGGCTGGTGAGCTTGCCGAAAAAGTCCTGGCTGTAGTCCACGGCTCCGTCCTCAGTAAGCGGTGGGTTTTTATCGTCCAGGGTGGTCACCCGGAACATCTCGCCCGCTCCCTCACAGTCGCTGCCCGTGATGATGGGGCTGTGGGCGTAGACAAAGCCGCGCTCCTGAAAGAACTTGTGGATGGCGTAGGCCGCCACCGACCGCACGCGGAAAACTGCGCTGAATGTGTTGGTGCGGGGGCGCAGATGAGCAATGGAGCGCAGATACTCCAGGGAGTGGCGCTTTTTCTGCAGGGGATAGTCGGGAGCGGAGGCACCCTCTACCTCGATTTTTTCCGCATGCACCTCACAGGGCTGCTTTGCCCCGGGGGTAAGCACCAGGGTGCCGGTCACCACCAGGGCGGTGCCCACGTTGCATTTGGCGATCTCTTTAAAATTATCTACCTTTGCGTCCTCAAACACCACCTGCAGGCTCTGGAAGCCGCTGCCGTCGTTGAGCTCGATAAACCCCAGAACCTTGGAGTCCCGAATGGTGCGGACCCAACCGCACACCGTCACCCGGCTGTCCGCAAAGGACGCCGGATCGGCGTAGATCTTTTTGATTTCGGTGCGTTTCATGACATACCCTCCGATTGACGCCGTCCCCGTTCGCCCCCGGCGGTTATGACCCACCGAAACGCAAGGCGCCTTCCGCGCTTTTGGGGGATAAGGCTGTTTTTTGACAGTAGGCCGCCGGGCGGCCCCAAAGATATATTTATCATTATAGTATAAACCGAAACGCTTCACAAGCGTCTGTTCATCAATTTTCCCGGTTTTCCGCCGCGTTTTTTTGAAATTCGTTGGATTTTCATTCTCTTTTTGTTATAATGAAACTCAAAGTGGAAAAGCATCCTGAAGGCCCCGCTTCGCGGCCCCGGTTTTTCCATTTGTTTTTGCGTGCGGTTTTGAGCCGCCCGCCATGACCTCGAAAGGGCGCGCGTCCCGGACGTTTCGGCCCTGCCCGGCGGTTTGCCGCCGCATCCGCGCACGGCGGAAAAATACGGATCTGGAGAGAAAATATGAAAAAACTGATTGCCTTTTGGCTTACGATATTTCTGCTCGCCGCCCTGTTCTGCCTGCCCGCCGGGGCCGCCTACGGCACGTCTCCCCCGGAGACCGTCTCCGAAGCCTATATCGTGATGGACACCTCCACCGGACAGATCCTCGTTGAAAAAAACATGGATCAAAAGGAATACCCCGCCAGCATCACCAAGATCATGACTGCTCTGCTGGCGCTGGAAAACGCAGACCTGGATGACACCCATGAGATGACCTACGAGGCCACCCATTCCATCGAGTCCGGCAGCACCCACGTGGCGCTGACAGAGGGGGAGGTCGTCACTCTGCGGGAGCTGATGTATGCCATGATGCTCACCTCCGCCAACGACGCGGCCAACGGCATCGCCGAAATGATCGGCGGCACCATCCCCGCTTTTGTGGATATGATGAATGAGAAGGCGGCGGAGCTGGGTTGCACCGGTACCCATTTTGCCAACCCCCACGGCCTGGATAACGAAAACCACTACACTACTGCCCACGACATGGCTCTGATCGCACAGTATGCCCTCTCCCTGCCGGATTTCCGGGAGTTTTTTGGCCGGGATAAATACACCATGTCCCCCACCAACAAGCAGCCGAAGGAGCGGTACTTCTGGTCTCAGCACGAGATGCTCTACGACTCTGACTACACCTACGGAAGCGCCACCGGAGGAAAACTTGGTTGGACGCCAAACGCCAAACACACTGCCGTCACCGTGGCGGAACGGGACGGGATGGAACTTCTCTGTGTGGTGATGAACAGCACAGTGGCGAGTGAAAAATACAAGGATACCGCCGCGCTGTTCGATTACTGTTTCGATTCCTTTCAGAAGATCATCCTCACCAAGCAGAGCCTGCAGGGGTTTCAAATCCCTCTGCTGGACGGCGATGACCGGCAGGTCGGGGAGGTCCGCATCTATCCCGACAACGAAGTGGATGTCACGGTTCACCGCCTGTACGACAAAATAGACCTTGCGCTTTCCTACAACGTGCCGGATGCTTACCGGGTCGGGGAAGAAATTTCCCCCACACTGACAGTCACCTTAAAAAAGAACTCCGGGGCCATGTATCCCCTCTCCCGCACCTATAGCCTGATTTATGAGCGGGAGGATTATGACGAGGAAACCATCCTCGCCATGCGAGTCAAGGAGCCAAACCCTTTCTGGGGCATTTTCTTCCGCGCCCTGGGCTGGGCTCTGCTGGGGCTTCTTGGCCTTGCGCTGCTGCTCTTCCTTGTGATGGTGATCATCCGCTTTGTAAACCTCTCCCGGCGGCGCCGCAGGCAAAAACGCCGCAACCGCAGGCTGTACCGGTAAGCGCAAACGCCCGGTTCCCTCCGCCCGCGCACTGCCCGAGGCCGATGCGGATTTAAAGATCAAAATAAATTTGGGGAGGCCACGCGATGAAAAGACTGTTTTGTGCCGCAAACCGCTACGCGAGGGAATCGGACTGGAAGACCCTGACGGCTTTAAAGCTCTGCCTGCTTTCCCTGGGCGTGATCGTCGGAATGTACCTGCCCGACGGATGCAAAAAGATCGTTTTGACGCTTTGCCTCATCGTCTTTGCCGCCACCTATATTCCCCTGATGTCCAGGCTGCTCCGGGTCCTGGGTAAGGAAAAGGCGGAGAAGTAATCCCTCCTTTCCCCCTCTTTTAGCCCAATCACGTTCAGCGGCCAGTATCCTGTATTCGGGTAACGGAGCATACAGCCGCAAAAGCCGGGATGTGTGCGGGGGCAAAGGCCTGACACAGCGGCGGCCAGATGTGCCCCACGGCGCTCTGCTTTAAATACGGGCACGGGATGCGCCCGTCCCCGCCGGACGCCGTTTGGCCCTGCCAGATCTCGCCGGGCCGGCGCCGGCCATTTGATGAGAACCTCGAGCGGCAATACCCATACCGGTAAGTTTTCCCGGGAAGGCGGCACGGTGCCGCCCTCCCCCGTTTTCCCGCCCGGAAACACAGAAAGCCCCCGGCAAAACCGAAATACGGTTTTGCCGGGGGCTTTTCATCATCCTTTGCGTCCCGCTCTTTATCCCAGGGCAAGGTCCAGTATCATCATCAGCACAAAGCCCACCATGGCGGCCAGAGTGCCGGCGTTGGAATGCTCATTGTACGCCGAGGGCACCAGCTCGTCGATCACCACATAGATCATGGCGCCCGCCGCAAAGGAGAGCATGTAGGGCATAACATGCACGATGGTAAGCGCCAGCACCACCCCCAGCACCCCGGCTACGGGCTCCACGATACCGGACATCGCCCCCCAGGCAAAGGCCTTGGTGCGGGAAAAGCCCTCTTTTCTCAGAGGAAGGGAGATGGCAGCTCCCTCCGGGAAGTTCTGCAGCGCCATGCCAAGGGCCAGGGCGGCCGCCCCGGCCAGGGTAACGGAGCTGCCCTCCCGCGCCGCCAGGGCAAAGGAAAGGCCCACTGCCATCCCCTCCGGGATGTTGTGCAGCGTCACCGCCAGCACCAGCATGGTGGTGCGCTTAAAGGAGCTGCTCAGCCCCTCTGGCCTGTCCGACCCGGCGTGGAGATGAGGCATCAGCTTGTCCAGCGCAAACAGGAACACGCCGCCGAACAAAAAGCCCGCCGCCGCTGGGGCCCACGGCGCCATCCCCTGTTCCTGCGCCATGGAGAGCGCAGGCAGCATCAAAGACCACACCGCCGCCGCGATCATCACCCCGGAGGCAAAACCCATAAAGGCCCGGTTCAGGCTGACATTGACGTCCTTTTTTAAAAGATACACCATGGCCGCCCCGGCGGCCGTGCCCAAAAAAGAAAAGCCCGTACCCAAAAGGGCCAAAACCAAAGGGTCGCTTAACATCGCTACATCTTCCTCCCGGCTGCACTGTAAACTGTCCAGAATATTCCCGGTTTATTATAAAAGCTCCAGCGGCGTTTTGCAAGAAAAAATCGTCAGCTTTTTTCCGCCGGCCTCCCGCCGGTCTGCTCCTTCAGGGCAGCCTGACGCATCCCGGCAAGCTTCTTTAAAAAGCACCCGGCCAGCACCACGGTGATGCCGAGGGTAAGCAGATCCGCCGCCGGCTGCGCCCACTGGATCCCCCGGACGTCGAAGAACAGCGGCAGGGCAAGGATCATGGGAAAAAAGCAGAGCCCCTGGCGGGAGAGGGCCAGCACCGCAGCCTCCTTCGCCTTTCCGATGGACTGAAACAGCATGTTGGAGAGCACGATCACACTCTGGATGGGATACAGCGCGCACTGCACCCGGAAAGCATAGACTCCGATCTCCACCACCCGGGCGCTCTCCCTGGAAAACGCCCCGATGATCTGCGGCGCCAGAAGAAAACCGGCGGCGCCCATAACGACAAGGCCCGCCGCGGACACCTTGACACAGAACCAGTAGGCGTCCCAAAGGCGGTCGAAGCGCCGGGCGCCCCAGTTGTAGCCGGATACAGGCTGGAACCCCTGTCCAAAGCCCAGCAGCGCCGAAAAGATAAACATACTCACCTTGCTCACGATGGACATGGCCGCGATAGCCGCGTCACCAAAGCCGCCCGCCGCCGTGTTGAGCAGCACCGACGAAATGCTGGAAAGCCCCTGCCGGAAAAAAGTGGGCGCTCCAATGCGCAAAATCTCCCGGTAGACGCTCCAGCGAAAGGTGAAAAGTTTTGGATGCAGCCGGGTGTTGGCCCGTCCCCTCAAAAAGTGGGAGAGCAGGATGCCAAAGCTCACCATCTGGCTGAGGACGGTGGCGATGGCCGCTCCGGAGATCCCCAGATCCAGCCCGAAGATAAACAGCGGGTCCAGCACGCAGTTGAGCACCCCGCCCGAGGCCACCCCCATCATGGAGAGAAAGGCCTGTCCCTCGCTGCGCAGGCAGTTGTTCATCACAAACACCGCGCACATCCAGGGAGCCCCCAGCAGGATATACCGGGCATAGTCGCAGGCAAAAGGCAGGATCGTATCGGTCGCCCCCAGCAGCTTCATCAGCGGCTTCAAAAAGGCAAGGCCACCGGCGGTGATGAGAAGCCCCGCAAAGACGGCGGTGAAAAACGCCGTGCTCAGCATCCGGCCCGCCTCTTCCTCCTTCCGCTGCCCCAGCAGGCGGGAGATACAGGAGCCCGCCCCCATGCCGAAGGTAAAACCCACCGCCTGGATGATGGCCATCAGGGAGAACACCACCCCCACCGCCCCGGTGGCGCTGGTGCCCAGCTGCCCCACAAAAAAAGTGTCCGCCATGTTGTAGATGGAGGTGGTCATCATGCTCACCATGGTGGGTGCGGCCAGCCTTCCGATCAGCCTGGGGATCGGGGTCTGGGTCATACGGATATACTGTTCCTCCGGGCTAAGTGCCATTGCAGAAATCCCCTTTCTGGGTAAACGTTTATATCTATCGTGCCTTTTTTTCACAAGAATGGGAACCGGAAAAATGCACAAAAAAGCGGGGCCAGAATTGGTCCCGCTGCCGCGGCGTTTTGCCCGAACTTTCCCGCCGGCATCAAAGCTCTATTTTTTTAGGGAAGGCCTCTTTCCGAAGGATCCCCCACATCCGGTCGATATAAGCAAGGGTGTAAAAGTTTTCGTAATAGTGGTAGTAAAACGCGCCCTTGAGGGTCATCTCCCAGACGCCGTCCCGTTCTGTCACAAAACCCAGAAGTTTTGCCGCTTTCAGTTCAAAGCCGTACATCTTCCGAAGCGGAACGCCGAAAAAGCGCTCGAAATCCTCCTCCCGCACCCGGGTACTGTAAGCCGTCCAGAACAGATAGTAGATCATCCTCTGGCGGCGGGTAAAGCGCAGTGTGAGCGAGGTGGGCAGCTTTCCCTGCCCAACACGGCCGCAGTATTCCCGCACCGAAAAGGTATTGATCTTAAACTGGCCTTTGAGCAGGGTGGTAGCGGAGCACCCGAAGCCCAGGAAGTTATCCCGGGTCATGGAAGAGTAGCCCGCCCCGGGGCTTGAGGAAAAGGTCCAGATAGAGGTCCTCTCGTACCCTCGCTCCCGGCAGTAGCGGGTGACGGCATCCAAAAGGGCCCGCTTCTCCTGCTTTTTCATCTCCGGCACCGCGCTGTCGGCAAAGGTAAAGCGGATAAAAGGATAGATGGCGATGTGGTTTGCACCGTTTTGGAATGCGGTGTCGATATCCCGCCGTAGGTCCTCCGACGTCTGGCCGGGCAGGGCAAAGATAAAATCCATGGATACCGTCTCGAAAGGGACGGCGGACAGGGCTTTGGAAAGCGCCGCCGCGTCCACCGCCCCTCTTCCCAAAAGCGCCTGATATTTTTTCTGAAAGGACTGGATGCCGATGCTTATTTTGGTAAAGCCCATCTCCTTCAGCATCCGCAAAGTGGGCACGGTCACATCCTCCGGGTGCAGCTCTATGCCGACCCCGCCGGTAATCTCAAAGTGCTCCCGGAGGGCGGCGACGATGTCCCGCAGCTTTTCCCCGGCCAGCACCGGTGTTCCCCCGCCGAAATACAGGCTGGTGACCTGTTTTTTCCCCTCATGCCCCGCCCCCACCAGGTGGATTTCCCGGATCAGGGCCTCCGTGTAGCGGGCACATTCCTCCCCGGAGTACACCGTTTTGCAGTAGGGGCAGAAACCGCAGATGCTGCGGCAAAAGGGGATATGCACATACAGCCCCAGTCCGTCGCAGTCATCATAGGGCAGCGTCTCGTCGTACTCCGGGAAAAAAGCAAAAGGGTGGACGGAACGGGTCAGCCACATTCGGGTCATACTGGTCAGAACGCTCATAACATGCCACCCTCCTTATATGTATTTCAAATAAGTCCGCAGCATTTCCAAAATGACCCTGAGATTGCCCCGGAACAGCAGAGTATACTCCGCCACAAAAAAATACCCGCACTGGCCGCACAGACCGGGAACCTCAATGCAGCGCCCGCAGGTGCTCACCTTTCCGTTTTCGATGACCACACACTGATGGCAGGGGGTGGGAAAGCTGTTTGCCACCAAATACGGGAACGCGCTTTTTAAGTTAAACACCGGCGCGCCCTCCCGCATCATCTGAGAGATGACCCCGCAACACTCCGCCTTCTCCTCCCGGGAAAGGGCCAGCTCCCTGGTGTCGGGGTAGGGCGTGTGGAAGTTAAAGGACACCGCCCGCACATTTTTGGTATCCCGGGCCAGGGTGCACACCTCCCGGACGGCGCCGCGGTTAATCTGGTTGACGGCCATGTAAAAGCAGATATTGTCGGAGGTGGCCTCCGCGATGTTTTGCATGATCAGGTCATAGGTGTCCCCCCTGATCTCATTGTGGCGCTCCCGGTCCCCATCCAGGCTCAGCAAAATCAGGTCCGCCTCCGGCAGGTCGATGGGGTAGGTGCCGTTGGTCACCACATTGACGAGCAAAAAGCCCATCTCCTTGGCCTCTGTCACCAGGCTGCGCAGGGTCTTTTCGCCGTCCTGCCACAAAAAAGTCTCTCCTCCGCAGAAAAACAGGATGCGCACCCCCATGTCATAAAGGCGCTGCATCTCCTGCCGAACCTGGCGGTAAGGGTGGACCACCGAGGTGATATTATTGACAGAACAGTGCCTGCACTGCAGGTTGCACCGGTCCGTGACGATGACCGTCCCCACGATGGGCTCCTTTTTGTGAAACAAAATGGACCTTGCCCCAAACCTGCAAAAATAAAAAAAGGAGGAAAGCTTCATGTTTTTATCTGCCGGCGCGCTGCCAGCGCCGTTTTCCTTTCACCGCTCCACCCGCACCCGGCGGATGAGGCGTGTTTTTTTCATCATACCATAAAAGCCCCTTTTGCGCAAAAAACGCCGGGGAAAAATCTCCCCGGCGCCCTGCCGCAAAAGGGTTTATTTCAGTTTGGTCTTGAGTGCCTCGCCCAGGTCCACCGGCGCTTCCAGCCCATCCAGGCCGTTGGCGTCATGGTACCGGTACAGCTCCATGGTGAACAGCTGCAGCACCGGCAGGTACTCAAACCCGGAGAGAAGGTTGTTTTTGGGGCTCTTTAAGGTCAAGCGGGTGCCTTCGGCACGGGCTTCGCCGCCAAAGGTGACCTCCCAGCACAGGGCCTTTTTCTCCGACATGGCCCGGTAGATCTTTTCAAAGCGCTCATGTTCTTTGTCGGGGGAATCCAACAGGAGCAGGCCGTTTCCGGGACGGGCCAGCAGGGTATTGGGACCGTGGAGGTATTCCTCGATCTCATAGGCGGAGGTGGGCAGGGTGGCGGTCTCCATCACCTTGATGGCTCCCTCGATGCCGGTGCCCCAGGTATCCATATCGCTGATGATGTCAATGCTGACGATCTTTTGGAAGCTCTCCAGGTTTTCCGCACACCATTTTTTGCAGACCTTCTGGTTTTCCTCCATGGCGTCGGCAATAAACTGCAGCTGCCCCATCAGCTCATCGTATTTGCAGCCGCAGAGGAGCTTTCTGTCGCGGGCGTACTCCAGGCACAGCAGCGCAAGCACCAGGGCGGTGGCCCCCACGCCCTTGGTCATGGCGCCGGATTTTTCCTCTCCGCAGCGAATGGAGACCGGAACGGTGACCGCTTTTGCAAAAGGGGACTCCAGGTCGTTGGTGACGCCCACCACGAAGGCGCCTTTGGCGATAAGCTCCCTCACGAGCTCCACGGTAGAAGCGCTTTTGCCGGACTGGGAGCAGGAGAGGATCAGCGTATCCTCCATGCCATACACTCGCTCCAACTGTTCCAGCATGGCGGGGGAGCACACATGGACAAACTGCTTCAGGGCTGGCTCCGCCACGGGTTTCGCCATAAGCCCCGCGTTGTAGGAGCTTCCGATACCCATCATGATGACCCGTTTAAAAGTTTTTCCCTCGGCGGCCTTCAAAAAGCCCGCCGCCACATCGTCCCGCTCCGCCAGGATCTTTTTGGTCACGGCGGGGTTTTCGTCGATATAGCCGCACACCTGTTTAATATATTCCGCTTTCCGTCCCATTTCAAATTCCTCCTCATTGTTTTATCATAAAAGCAAAACGCCCTTACCGCAGCGGCTCCGCCGCTTGTTTTGCATTTATTGTATCATATGCGCCGAGGTAATACAATATGGTACAAGTTAAAATTCCCGACATCCGGCCTTTCTCGCAGAGGCGGCGCTATCATTTCCGATAATTCCCCCGCTCCGGTGGGATGTTTTTCCGGACAAAAGGGAGATTTCCACCCCACCCTCTTGCAAGCAATGTAAATTTAGCGCAGAATAGAGGTGAATTTTTGGTAAAGGATGGATGCCGCCGTGATGTTTGGCCGCAGAGACCTGGTAAAACTGGTCATTCCCCTTATCGTCGAGCAGCTTCTCTCCGCCACTTTGGGCATGGCGGATGTGCTGATGGTGGCCTTCGCGGGGGAAGCCGCCGTTTCCGGCGTTTCCCTGGTGGACACCATCAATATGCTGATCCTCAGCGTCTTTGCCGCTCTGGCCACGGGCGGCTCCATCGTATCGGCCCAGTACATCGGCCGGGAGGATCTGGAAAACGGGCGCCGGGCCGCCAAGCAGCTGCTTTTGGTCACCTTTGCGCTCTCCGCCCTGGTCATGCTTGTCTGCGTTCTGGGGCAGCGCCCCATTCTGCGCGGGCTTTATGGGCAGGCGGAGGAGGCTGTCCTGCAAAACGCCCATACCTACTTTCTGATCACCGCCTTTTCCTACCCCGGTATCGCCCTCTACAACGCCGGCACCGCACTGTTTCGCTCTATGGGGAACTCTAAAATACCCATGTTCACCTCCGCCCTCATGTGCGCAAGCAATATCGTCATCAACGCCGTACTCATCTATGGCTTTCGGCTGGGAGTGCTGGGAGCCGCCGCGGCTACCCTGTTTTCCCGCACGCTCTGCGCGGCCATCGTGCTGGCCCTGCTGCGCCGGCGTACCCACCTGATCTACATCGATTCCTATCTGCGCTGGCGGCCAAACTTCTCCATGATCCGCAGCATCCTCAGCATCGGTATTCCCACCGGGCTGGAAAACGGGCTGTTCAACGTGGGGAAGATCCTTGTTCAGAGCCTGATCACCACCTTTGGCACCGCGGCTATCGCCGCCAACGCCGTGGCCAACCAGACCTCCGCCATGAGCGATATTCCCGGCTCCGCCATCGGCCTTGCCCTCATCACGGTGGTAGGCCAGTGCGTGGGAGCGGGCCAATACGCCCAGGCCAGGAAATACGCCTTCCGCCTCACCGGGGCCGCCTATGCCATGATGGCGGTCCTGAACGCCGGAGTTCTCATCTTTGTAAACCCCATTCTCGGCATTTTCGGCCTTTCCCCGGAGGCGGCCGGGATCGCCCGGGAGCTGATGATCTTCTACAGCATCTCCTGTGCCGTCATCTGGCCGTCGGCCTTTACCCTTCCCAACGGCCTGCGCGCCGCGGGGGATGTCAAATTCACCATGGGCGTTTCCATCCTCTCCATGTGGGTCTTCCGCATCGGGTTCAGCTACCTGATCACCGCGATGTTCGACCTCGGGGTCCTGGGTGTCTGGATCGCCATGGTCATCGACTGGATCTTCCGGGCTATTCTGTTCATCGCCCGCATCTGTGGGAACAAATGGCAGCAGAAAAAGCTCATCTGACCGGATATTCCCTTCCCCCATGCCCCTCAAACCGGCAAAAGCGCTCCCGGCAGGATGTTGTTCCCGCCGGGAGCGCTTTTGCCGTATCGGCACTGTTCCTACCGGGCGCACGGCAGGGAAAACGCCGCGGTAAATCCGCCGCCGGGGGTCTCTTCCCCCCACATCTCGCCGCCGTGGCTCTCCACAATGCTCCGGCAAATGGGAAGCCCCAGGCCCGCCACCTGGCGCCCCGGGTCGGAGGTATAAAACAGCTCAAACACCCGGTCCCGCTCCCCCGTGGGCACACCCCTGCCGTTGTCGGCCACCCGAAAGGTAAATCCGCCGTCTTTTGCACAGACAGAAACACAAATCTCCAGCGGGCGCTGTGCGCCGGAGTGCTTTACACTGTTGCCGATCAGGTTGCCGAATACCCGGCGCATTTTAGCCATATCCACCGCCACCGCGCCCTCTGTCTCCTCCCCTAAAAGGGAAAAACGGACTCCCTCCAGCTCAAGCTCACCGGCAAAATCCCTCCGCACAGCGCAGAGAAATTCCTTCACCGATATGTTCTGAAGGTCCGGCTGTTTGTCCAGCTTGACGCCCATATAATCGTCAAATTCCCTCACCAACTCCTCGATAGCCAAAGATTTTTCGTGAACGATCCGCGCGTATTTGATCTGGCGTTCTCTGGAAAGATCCGGCCGCTGCAGCTGCTCGGTATACCCCAGAAGCGAGGTGAGCGGCGTTTTGATATCGTGGGAGAGGGAGGCCACAATGCGCGTCTGTGCCTGTTCCTCCTTTTTCAGGTCCTCCGCAAGCACCGACAAAGCGTTCTGAAGCTTTCCCAGCTCATCCCGCCTTTGCGTATGGCCGGGAAGCTTCCCCCTTTTAAACTCCTCGATTTCCCGCTGCATCCGTTCGATCGGACGCAGGTACAGCCGGTAAAACAGAAAACTGAACAGCGACAGCAGCACTGCGCTCAAAATAAGCTGCGCCTGCACTGCCCTCTTCGCTGGGTTGTTTTGCGATATTCTCCCGGCGGTGATATATTCGGTCCCCCGCAGCAGGTAGCTTTGACCGTTTAAAGAAAAGGCCTGTGCTTCTGTAAGCTGCAAAACGGCGCGGCCCGCCTCCCGGGCGGCGGAAGCGGTAAAAACCAGGCCGCCCTGGAGGTTTTCCACCCGGTATTCCCGGCTTTGGCCGGACGCCGCCCGCAGCAGAGCCTCGTACTCCCCCTGGGCTTCGATCTTCTTCGCAAGCTCCGTCACATCGGCGGAAAGCGCCTGCCCGTCCTGTTCCAGCTGGTCGATGGGGCGGATGGCAAGCACCGTGACATAGTAGCTCATGACAGTGGTCACATGTACGATCAGGAACAGGCACACCAGTAAAATCAGCTTTCCCCGTACCTTCACAGTTCCTGCTCCACGGGCCTGACCAGCTTGTACCCCACGCCCCATACGGTTTTGATATAACGGTTGTCCGGGTCTATTTTGTCCCGGAGGTTTTTGATATTTACGGCCACTGTGCCAATGTCGCCGTACTCCATACCCCACACCGTGTGAAAGATCTGTTCCTTGGTGAGCACCCGGTTTACGTTTTCCATCAGGTACCACAGAAGCTGAAACTCCCTGGGAGAAAGCTCCACCGGGGCCCCTGCCTTGAAAGCTTCAAAGCTGTCCCGGTGAAGCTCCAGGTCTCCCAGGCGCAGCACCCGGTTCCCGTCCCGGCGCTCCCGGCGCTGCTCCCGCCTGAGATGGGCCCGGATACGGGCCATCAGCTCTTCCACGACAAAGGGCTTTGCGATATAGTCGTCCGCCCCCATCTCCAGCCCCAACATGGTGTCAAAGGTCTGTGCCTTTGCGCTTAAAAACAAAATGGGGCAGAGCACCTGGTCCCGTATTCTCCGGCATAGCTCCAATCCGTCCATTCCCGGCATCATGATATCCAGAATCACCAGGTCAAAGCTTTCCTTTGCAAGTACCCTCTGGTACGCCTCCGCGCCGTTTTTGCATACCACCGGCTCCCAGCCCTCGTCCCGAACGGCGTCTGCCAAAAGCTCCCCTATTTCCAGGTCATCGTCAGCGATCAGTATTTTTGTCAAGGAAATAAACACCCTTCCCCAGTTCTCCGTCACTTTTTCTATGGTTTCTGTTTATTTTAGCATAAAATCATGAGAAGTTTATGAGAGATCTTTAAAAAAATTTCCCTTTCGTTTCTTTCCTCACAAAAGAGGCCTGCATTCCACAGGCCTCTTTTGTGAGAGAATAAAATTTTAGGAGAAAGCACAGACGCACAAGCCTCTGCCCTGTTTTTAGTATAATCTCAAAATATGATTCCCATATGATGGTTCCATTAAAAAGTATTAAGTATTTTTGTCTTTTTTCACACTGCCTTTCCCGTCAAAAATGCCCGCGGCATTCCGCAGGCATTTTTTGAGAGAGAATTAAATTTTTACCGGGAATATCTGTTATTTCTTCAGGGCAACCGCGGCGGCAGCTACCAGAGAAACGGCCCCCAGCGCCACGGCCGCATTGACAAAATCAACAGAGCCGGTCTCGGGGTTCTTTTTATCGTCGGTGTCGGTCTTGTCGTCGCCATTGGAAGCAAAGTCGTCGGCGTCCATCTCGGTATCGGAGATGATATAGGTGCCAAGGGCACGGGTCTTCAGGGTAAAGCAGGCATCCTCATCGTCGTATTTCGCGGCGGTCTTAACGGGCTTGCCGTCCTTCACCTCATAGAAGAAGTACTCGGTATCCTCGTCCTCCACATAGTAGGTCAGAGTGCCGGTAAAGTCAAAATCGGGGCGGCCTTTGAAGTTGACCACAGAGACATCGGCATCCTCGTATTTCTTCATAATAGCCTTAATCTCATCGGTGGCCTTGGTATCCACATACATGTTGACGGCATCCTGTTTGCTCATCTTAACGGCATACTCCAGCTCGTCCAGGGTGTCCCAGGTAAAAGTGGCAAAGGTGACGTCGTCATCGTCAAAGATCGCGGCGTTGTCGTTTACCTCCAGGTCAGCGTCATCCGTCTCACCATCGCTATTGATCCAGCCCCATCCAAAGGTACCGGTGATGTTTGCCGTTTTGTATACCGTTCCCTCATTACCGGTTTTTCCATCCTTCTCGGCTTTTTTAAAGCCTCCGTTTGCAGGGCCCTCTACCTCGACAGATTTCCAATATTTATTGGTGCTGCCTTTTTTCAGGACCAGGTCAAAATCGATGTCCAGATCCTCATTTCCATAATAATCCTTAAAAGATACGGTCACCTCGATCTTGCCGTCGGAAGTATCGTCGATATCAACGGAATCAAAATAGGCTTTTCCGTCCTTCCAGCTGATGGAAGCTTTCAGGTCATCGGCTTCAAGATCCGGATTCTCCATCTCAAAGGTGAGGACAACGTCATCCACGCCCTTGGTATCGGTGTAGTCCGCGGCGTTGTTCTTGGCAAAAGCCACGGAAGACATACCCGCACACATAGTGGCGGCCAAAACAGCTGCCATTGCTTTTTTTGCATTCATTGTGTAATTCCTCCTATAACAATTTTATCCGGAGGCGTTCCCAGTCTCTCCTCTGTTCCCGCCTCTTCCGGCTTGGTTTTCATTTTATGGATGAATCTGGATTTTATCTGGAAAATCTTCGGCTTTTTCGGGAACAATCTTTGCAGTTTTTCTTATTTTTTTATTGTGTTTTATGGTGTTTTGAACAGCCCTTCGGCAGAAAGCCGTTTAAAAAGGCTCTGACCGCCGTATATGCCGCCCGCGCCCTCTGCCTTTTCCGCACATGGACCAAGCGGCAAAAGGGGCTTCGCGCTACGCGAAGCCCCTTTTGGGGAGAGACCGTAAGGATCTTCCTGTTTTATTTCTTTTTCACGGCTACCGCGCCGGCAGCCACCAGCGAAACAGCACCCAAAGCAACAGCGGCATTGACGAAGTTCACATCGCCGGTCTCCGGGTTTTCTTTATCCTCCGTATCTGCGGTGGTATCGGTGTCGGTATCAGTATCTTCGGCGTCATCGCCGTCGGCTGTGGGGTCCAGCTCGGTGTCGGAGATGATATAGGTACCGAGGGCACGGGTCTTCAGGGTAAAACAGGCGTCGTCATCGTCGTATTTCGCGGCGGTCTCGGCGATCTTTCCATTCTTGACCTGATAGAAGAAGTACTCGGTATCCTCGTCCTCCACATAGTAGGTCAGGGTGCCGGTGAAGTCGAACTCAGGTGCACCCTTGAAGTTCAAAACGGAGATGTCGGCATCCTCGTATTTTTTCATAATGGACTTGATCTCATCGGTCACCTTGCTGTCCACATACATGTTGACGGCATCCTGCTTGCTCATTTTGACGGCATATTCCACCTCATCCATGTCATCGAAGATAAAGGTGCCGAAGGTGATGTCATCGTCGTCAAAAACCACGCTTCCCTCACCAACGGTGAGCTCCGCGTCGTCGCTGTCCTCAGCATCGCTGTCGATCCAGCCCCAGCCGAATGTTCCGGTGACATTGACAGTCTTGCAGTTGCCGGAGGTGTTCTGGTCATCCTCTGCAACATCCCAGTTGCCGGCCGCAGGCGCGTCAGTCAGGGTAACTTCCGAAAAATATTTGGAGGTGCTGCCCTTTTTCAGGGTCAGGTCAAAATCGATATCCAGATCATCGGTGCCAAAATAATCGCTGAAAGAGACGGTAACCACGATATTGCCGACGCCATCGTCATCAATGTCCACTGCGTCATAATAGGTTTTCCCCTCGTCCCAGCTGATGGAAGCCTTCAGGTCCTCGGGATCAAGGTCATCTACCATGGTAAAGGTGAGCTCGATATCCTGCACGCCCTCGGTATCGGTGTAGCTGCTGCTGTTGTCCTCGGCAAAAGCCACCGAGGACATTCCGGCACACATGGAGGCGGCTAAAACCCCGGCCACCAGTTTTCTGCTGTTTTTCACGGTGCGTTTCCTCCTTCAAATTTTAAAAAAGTGCTCCGGCTCCCTTTAACGGCTCTGGTCTCTCCCTCCATCCCGTCCGGGGTTCCGGTCAAGTATTATTTTACAGGTCAATCTGGAGCTTTTCGGGAGGCCCTGTGACTTCTGTCTGAAGCTTTGGAGGAAACTGGGTGATATCCGCCGGTTTTTTTATTTCAAGCGCTTTTTCTTCATTCTGTGTTCACCTGTTTTTAATTCTTATTCATAATCCCTTATCAGCTGTTTCATCTTTCTGTACTAAGCTGGAAAAGGATCAGTACAGGAAAAGGAGGATGTCCTTTGGTTTCCCGCCTGCTTTTTATCGGCAAAAATACTTCTCTCTGCCATCTTCTCCTCCGCCAGGGGTATTCCCTGGTTCCCGTGCCCTCCTGGAGGGAGGCGGAGCCTCTTCTCAAAACAGGAGCGGCGCCCTTCTCCCTGATCCTTCTGGAGGCCGAGAGCACCGCCGCCCTGTCTGTCTTTTTGAAGCTTCGTGAGCTGACCGAGACGCCGGTGATCATCCTTGCCCCCGACGGACAGAGAAGCCCGGAAGCCGCCTGCCTGCTTGCCGGAGCGGAGGATTACCTTTCCGGCTGCGAGCCCGAGGTGCTTCAGGCGCGGGTGCAGGTGGCGCTCCGCCGGCACCGCAGCAGCCTGGATGAGATCTCATTTCCCGGGTTTTCCATTGACAGCCGCCGCCACAGCGCTCTTTTGGACGGCCGGCCGATGGCCCTTACCCCCAAGGAATTTGACCTCCTCTACTATTTCGCCCAAAATCATTCTCAGGTGCTCACCCGTGGGCAGATCCTCGACCACCTCTGGGACGGCGAAGCCGATGACCGCCTGATCGACACCTATATCCGAAACCTGCGCCGCAAGCTTGGCCCCCACGGCCGTTCCCTTGTCACCCTGCGCGGCGTGGGGTACCGCTTTCTCTGGGATACCGTCCCGGATACGCCCCCCGTATAAAAATTTTTCGGCCAAGCACAAAGCCCATCCCGGTGACGGGATGGGCTTTGTGCTCTTTCCAATGATAAAAAGTCAGCGGTTGACCAGCTTGTAAACCACCCGGAGCCCCTGCGCTTCCAGCGCGGCCTCAATGGCGGCGGTATCCTGAGAGTTCGTGCCCACCACCACATCGCTTTTCCCGGCGCCGCCGCGGTACACCGCCACATGGGTGATGTTTGCGCCATGCTCGCCGAAAATGGAAGTGAGCTGTGCCAGGATGCCCGGCGCGTCGGTGGCTTCGATGGTCAGGCGGGTACCCTGCTCACGGAAACCCAGCAGCTCGATAAAGGAGTCAAAGATATCGCTTTCGGTGATGATGCCCACCAGCTTTCCGTCGTCCACCACGGGGAGGAAGCTTACGCCGTGGTCCCGCATAACGGTGGCCGCTTCTTCCAACAGGGCGCCGGAAGAGATGGTAACAGGGTTTTTGCTCATCACCTTTTTGATCTGGGTCTTCCCCAGCAGATAGGTGATCTCCCCCATACTCAGCGAGGTAGCCTTGGAGGGGGAAGCGTGGGCGATATCTTCCCGGGAGACCACCCCCACCAGCTTATCTTTCTTCATGACCGGAAGCCGTTTGACCCCGTGCTCCATCATGATCTCCTGGGCGTCCGGGATGGTCTGATCCTGAGAAACCGTAAAGGGATTTGCCGTCATTTTGCTGCGTACAAACATAAAACTCAACCCCCTAAATAAGCTTTTTTGATCTCCTCGCTCTGAGAAAGCTCGGTGCCGGTGCCGGAAAGCACGATGGAGCCGGTCTCCATCACATAGGCCTGATGGGCGACCTGCAGCGCCATGGAAGCGTTTTGTTCCACCAGCAGGATCGTGGTGCCCGTCTCATTGATCGCCTTAATTATATCAAAAATTTCCTGCACCAACAAGGGGGCCAGTCCCATGGAGGGCTCATCCAGAAACAGAATTTTCGGCCGGCTCATCAGCGCCCGCCCCATGGCCAGCATCTGCTGCTCGCCGCCGGAGAGGGTGCCCGCGGCCTGCCGGCGGCGGTCCGCCAAAATGGGAAAGCGCTCATACACGGTGTTAAGGTCTCGGGCAATGCCGTCCTTATCCCGGCGGAGGAAAGCTCCCAGCTCCAGGTTTTCCAGCACCGTCATGGTGGAAAACACCCGGCGCCCCTCCGGCACCTGAGAGATACCCATTTTCACCCTGTCCTGCGGAGTGGCGGCGGTAATGTCTTTTCCGTCCAGAAGGATGGAACCGCTGGTGGGCTTTTTAAGCCCCGAGGCCGTCCGCAGGGTGGTGGTCTTTCCGGCGCCGTTTGCCCCGATCAGGGTGACGATCTCCCCGTCGTTTACCGTGAGGGACACGTCCTTGAGGGCATGGATCATGCCGAAATGCACATTGATATTTTTGATCTCAAGCATCGCTGACATCCTCCCCCAGATAGGCCTCAATGACCTTTTTGTTGGATTTGATCTCCGCCGGTGTACCGGAGGCGATGATCATGCCGTAATCCAGCACATAGATGCGCTCGCAGATCTTCATTACCAGGGACATGTCGTGCTCGATGAGCAGGATGGTGAGTTTAAAGTTTTCCCGGATCCAGCCGATCAGCCCGGTGAGCTGGGCGGTTTCCGCAGGGTTCATGCCGGCCGCCGGCTCATCCAGCAGCAGTACCGAAGGGTTTGTGGCCAGTGCGCGGGCTATCTCCAGATGCCGCTGCTCTCCGTAGGGGAGGTTGCTGGCCATCTCATCCTTTTTATCCTCCAGATGGACGATCTTCAAAAGCTCCATGCATCTTTCCCGCAGGGCGGCCTCTTCCCTGGCATAGGAGGGAAGGTGCAGAAAGCTGGAGACAAGGCCGTATTGGACGTTCTGGTGCATGGCGATGCGGACGTTGTCCAGCACGGTGAGGTCTTTAAACAGGCGGATGTTCTGGAAGGTACGGGACACCCCCGCCTTGCAGATATTGTAGGGTTTCATGCCCTGGATCTCCCGGGGGTTTCCGTCCCGGGAAAGGGTGATGGTGCCGGAGGTGGGCTCGTATACGCCGGTGAGAAGGTTAAATACCGTGGTCTTGCCCGCTCCGTTGGGGCCGATGAGCCCCACCAGTTCTCCCTCCTGCAGCTCCAGGTTCACGTTGGATACCGCCGTAAGGCCGCCGAAGGATTTGGTCAGCTTTTGTACCGAAAGGATCGACATGTCAGGCCACCTCCTTCTGCTTGCGGCCGCGAAGGCCCTCGCTCCATTTTTTAAACAGCGAAAGGGAGATCTCCCGGGAGCCCATCAGGCCCTGAGGGCGGAAGATCATGATGACCACCAGGACCAGGGAATAGATGACCATACGCAGCTCCGGGAAGGACTGGAGCACCGTGGAGATAAGCGCCAGCAGCACCGCAGCGATAATGGAGCCGGAGATGCTTCCCATGCCGCCCAGCACCACGATCACCAGAATATCCACCGACTTGAGGAACCCGAAAAGATCCGGCTTGAGGAAATAGAAGTAAGAGGCATACATCGCCCCCGCCACGCCGGCAAAAAAGGCCCCGATGGTAAAGGAGATCACTTTGTATTTGGTGGTATTGATGCCCATGGCCTCCGCGGCGATCTCATCCTCCCGGATGGAGATACAGGCGCGGCCGTGAGAGGAATGAAGGAAATTGACGATCAGCAGGATCGTCCCGGCGGTGAAGATAAACAGCCAGGTCCAGTTGATAAACTGCGGGATACCGTTGAGCCCCGCCGCACCGTTGGTGACCTCCAGGTTCAAAAAGACGATGCGGATGATCTCGGACATGCCCAGAGTGGCAATGGCCAGGTAGTCTCCCCGCAGACGCAGGGTGGGCAGACCCACCAGGCAGCCGACCACCGCGGCGACCACTGCCCCCGCAAGTACACCAAGCAGGAAGCCCGGCAGGGTGGGGTTTCCCAGCGTGATGATGCCGCAGACATAGGCGCCGATGGACATGAAGCCCGCGTGCCCCAGGGAGAACTGGCCGGTAAAACCGGTGATCAGGTTGAGGCTGACCGCCAGCACCATATTGATGCAGATGGTAGCCAGAGTGGCCTGCAGGTAGTCGTTGACAATGCCCACGGAGATAAGCAGCTGCACCACGCCGTAGGTAGCGGCCAACGCCAGAAGTTTTTTGAGCCAGCCCTTTTTCAAAGCGTTTTTCATCTTCTGGTCACACCTTCTCTCTCGTATTTTTGCCCAAAAGCCCGGCGGGCTTGACGATCAGGATGAGGATGAGGATGGCAAACACCACCGCGTCTTTATACAGGGAGTTGCCGTAGCCGTCCACCATGGTCTCGATCATGCCGATGGCATAGCCCCCCACCATGGCCCCGGGGATAAGCCCGATGCCGCCGAACACCGCGGCCACAAAGGCTTTGAGGCCGGGCAGGACACCCATCAGCGGGTTGATAGAGTTGTAGTACACCCCCACCAGCACGCCCGCGGCACCCGCCAGGGCGGAGCCCAGGGCAAAGGTAAAGGAGATGGTGGAGTTTACATTGATGCCCATCAGCTCCGCCGCGTCCTTATCCAGCGAGACCGCCCGCATGGCCTTGCCCACACGGGTGCGCTTGACGATGAACTGCAGCAAAATCATCAGCGCCACAGTGACAGCCATAATGACAACCTGAAGCATGCTGACGCTGATACCACTGCCCAGCTGGATGCTCTGGGTCATCCAGCCTGTCATGGCGGGGTAAGCACGCACCTCCGCCTTGACAAAGAACATTGTGCCGTATTCAAGGAACATGGAGACCCCCAGCGCCGTGATGAGCACCGCGATGCGGGTGGCGTTGCGCAGGGGCTTGTAGGCGATCTTTTCAATGGCTATGCCCAGCAGGGTGCACGCCGCCATGGCGATGAGCAGAGAAGGCAGAAGCCCCAGATGAAAATAAGTCATGCAGGCGTAGCCCACATAGGCGCCTATCATATAAACATCGCAGTGGGCAAAGTTGATCAGTTTGATGATGCCGTAGACCATGGTGTATCCCAGGGCGATAAGGGCGTAGATACTGCCCAGAGAAAGCCCGTTGATCAGCTGCTGAAAAAACTGTTCCAATTTGACGACCCCTTCTTTCTGCAGATAAGCACTTCGGCGGACAACCGCTGCGGGATACCCCGCAGGCCGCCAAAGGTGTTTTCAGGAGAACAGGATAAAACATAAGTCAGTGAGGGCGAAAACCGCCCCCACTGACCTGACGCCGCTATGTATCACAAGTGCCGGAGGTTCAGGCGGAAACTTTGACGCTGCTGTCCTGAACGCCGTCTTTCAGCCCGATGACCACGATGGACTTCACGGGGTTGTGCTTCTCGTCCACGCTGAAGGAACCGGTGACGCCGACAAAGTTCTCGGTGGAGGCCAGGGCCTCTTTCAGAGACTCGGAGTCCAGAGTCTCGCAGCGGGAAATACCGTCGCAGACAAACTTTGCCAGGTCATAGCCCAGGGCGTTGAAGGCGTCAGGCTCTTTGCCGTACTTCGCGTTGTAATCCGCGATAAACTGGGTGACCAGCGGGTCCTTATCCAGAGAGGAGTAGTGGTTGGTGTAGTAGACATCATTCAGGGCGTCGGCGCCGGCCAGCTCCGCCAGAGTGGGGGAGTCAAAGCCATCGGCCCCCAGGATAGGAGCGGTGATGCCCTGAGCGCGGGCCTGCTTGATGATCAGGCCGGCCTCCTGGTAGTAGCCAGGGATGTAGATCACATCAAAATCCATACCTTTGATTTTGGTAAGGATCCCGTTAAAATCGGTATTGCCGGAAACATAAGCCTCCTCGGCCACTACCTCTCCGCCTTTTTCGGTAAAGGTGGCAAGGAAGTTGGCGGCAAGGCCCTTGCCGTAATCGCTGGAGGTGTCCTTGATGATGACAGCCTTGGCGGCAGAGAGGTTCTCACTGGCAAAGGCGGCCATGGCGCTGCCCTGGTAGGAGTCGCTGAAGCAGATACGGAAGGCGTACTCCTTCAGGCCCTTTACGCTGCCGTCGTCATTGTAGACCACCTGTCCGTCCTCCAGGTCTACGGTAACGTCGTCGGCAGTGGCGGAACCGGTGACGACCGGCACCTTGTTTTTCTCCGCTACCGGGATCTCCGCCTTGAAGGAACCGGAGGTAGCCGGCCCCAGGATAGCCAGGACCTTGTCCTGAGTCATCAGCTTGTTGGCCAGGGTAGTGGCTTCGGCGGGCTCGGATTTATTATCGTACTTTACAGGAACAATGGTCTTTCCGTTGATGCCACCGGCGGCGTTAATCTCGTCAATTGCCATCATGATGCCATCCACGGAGCTCTGGCCGTAAGTGGCCACCGCACCGGAAAGCTCGTAGTTGATGCCGATCCTGATCTCATTTTCGTTGGTTTTGGCACCGCAGCCGCTCAGAAGAAGAGCGACAAGCAGAACGGAAAGCGCTGCTGCGAGGAACTTTTTCATAAGTTCTCTCCCCTTTTCTTTTTTAAATTATGAAGAAATAGTAAACTTTTTCTTTTCCCCTGTCAATACTTTGAAGAAATTATCGAAATAAAATGTAGGATTATCCTAAAACTACACAATTTTTAACATTCCAATTGTTAAAAAAGCATATGGATTTTCTCTGTAACTTGTGATTTTATTTTATTTTTTTCAATCCATACCTCAAAACACAAAATAAAATTTGTAAAAGCCGGATTATAAAGAAAATTTTTTGTTAAAATGAGAACCAACAATCCTGCGGCAAAAAGCCGCTTTGCCGTTTTGCCCGTTTTTTTCGGGACAATTGTCTTGTCCCCCTCCCGGCACTATAATAGAAAGGGAACGGCCTTGACGGTGTCTCAACAGAACAAACAGGAGGATTTTTGCATGATAAGGGAACGCATCAATCGTCTGCGCCGCTGTATGGCGCAGCGCGGGATCGACGCATATCTGATCCCCACCTCGGATTTTCATGAATCGGAATATGTGGGGGAATACTTTAAGGCTCGGGAGTATATGTCCGGCTTTACCGGCTCCGCCGGGACCATGGTGGTCACCCCCGCGGAGGCCTGCCTCTGGACTGACGGGCGCTATTTTATCCAGGCGGCCGCCCAGCTTGCCCCCGGCGGCGTCATCCTGCAGAAAATGGGGGAGGAAGGGTACCCCACCTTGGAGGAATATCTGGAGCGCACCCTGCCGGAGGGCGGCGTCCTCGGCTTTGACGGGCGGGTGATCTGCGCCAAAACCGCCCTTTCGCTGCAAAAGCGTCTGGCCGCCAGAAAAGTCTCCTTCGCCACTTCGGAGGACCTGGTGGGAGAAATTTGGGAAGACCGGCCCGCCCTCTCCTGCGAGCCCGCCTTTGACCTGGACATTCGCTACTGCGGAGAAACAGCTTTTAGCAAGCTGACACGCCTGCGGGATAAAATGGCGGCGGCTGGGGCCGATTTTCATATCGTCACCGCTCTGGATGACATCGCCTGGCTGCTCAATATCCGGGGAAACGACGTGGCCTGCAACCCCATGCTGCTTTCCTACCTCACCGTTTCCGCCGCAAAGGCGGTGCTCTACTGTGCCGGGAAGGCCATTGGGGCCGGGCTTGCCGGGCGGCTTGCCGCGGATGGAGTGGAGCTTCGCCCCTATGAGCAGATCTACCGTGATGCCGCCGGTGTCCCCGCGGGAAGTTCCGTGATGCTGGACCCCGCAAAGGTAAATTACGAGATCTTCCGCCTGCTGGGCACCAATGTCAAAAAAATCGAACAGGAAAACCCCTCCACCTTTTTCAAGGCGATCAAAAACCCGGTGGAAATTGAAAACCTCCGCCGTTCCCACCTGAAGGACGGCGTGGCTTTTACCAAATTCATGTTCTGGCTCAAAACCCGTGTGGGCAAACAGCCCATGACCGAACTGGACGCCGCCGAGTATCTGGAAAACTGCCGCCGGGCCCAGGAGGGGTACATCGAGCCCAGCTTTGATATGATAGCCGCCTATGGCCCCAACGCCGCCATGATGCACTACAGCGCCACAAAAGAATCGAACGCCGAGATCCATCCGAAAGGGATGCTGCTGGTGGATTCCGGCGGCCAATACTACGAAGGCACCACCGACATCACCCGCACCATGGTGCTGGGCCCCATCTCCGATGAGGTCCGCCGCCATTTTACCGCCGTGGTGCGCGGAAACCTGAATCTGGCCCGCGCCAAGTTCCTCTATGGATGCCGGGGCATCAACCTGGACTACCTGGCCCGAGGACCCGTCTGGGAGCTGGACCTGGATTATAAATGCGGCACCGGCCACGGGGTGGGTTTCCTCCTCGGGGTGCATGAGGCCCCCAACGGCTTCCGCTGGAAGATCGTGCCCGAGCGCAACGACAGCTGTGTGCTGGAGGAAGGGATGTTTACCACCGACGAGCCCGGCATCTATATCGAGGGCAGCCACGGCATCCGCATCGAAAACGAGCTGATCTGCCGCAAAGGCGTCAAAAACGAGTACGGGCAGTTTATGGAGTTTGAAAACATCACCTGCGCCCCCATCGACTTGGACGGCATCGACCCCATGCAGATGTCTGCCCCGGAAAAGGAATATCTCAACCGCTACCACGCCGCGGTGTTCGAAAAGCTCAGCCCCTTCCTTACCGGGGAGGAAACCGAGTGGCTGCGCCGCTACACCCGGGCCATTTAAAGCTTTCTTTTCCCTCAAAAAGGCCGCCCCATGTCAAAACACGGGGCGGCCCTTTCTACCTTTACGGCAAATGCCTTTCTACCGGATGCGGGAATAGATATTCCGAAGTTCCTCCAGGATCTCCCTGTGGGCAAAATCCCGGTGGTGTACCATGTTGATCTCCCGGGCCATGCTGAAGTTTTCGATGGGGACCACCGCCAGTTTGCCCCGCTGCACCTCCTCCCGGCAGGCGCTGTAGGCAATGACCGATACGCCGAGGTCCATCCCCACCAGCTCTTTAATGGTGGTGATGTTGTCGATCTCTAAAATCACATTAAAATTCCGGATCACCTCATCGTGGGCCAGAAGATAGTTTTCAAACAGCATGCGGGTGCCCGCCTTGCTGGAGCGCAGGATCAGCCGTTCCGACTTGAGCTCCGACAGGCCAATGCCCCCCTGCAGGGCAAAGCGGTGCCCGGGCGCCGTGATCAGACAGAGATAATCGGTATCCAGCAGGGAGCTGATGGCATTTTCACCGGGTAGATTGCCGTCTATGATGGCAAGATCCAATTCATACCCCTGAAAACGCTTATAGATGTGGTGGATGGTGTCGATCTGGATATTAATATGGGTATCCGGGTGCTCGTTGCAGTAGAGCGCCAGCACCTGGGGGAGCGTGTTCTCCCCCACCGTAGGGGTAAGCCCCACGGTGAGATGGCGGATATTCTTCTGCATATCCTCCACCGCCTGCACCGCGCCGTGGTAGACGTTTTCCAGCCGCCTTGCGTATTTTACCAGCACCTCCCCCTCCGGGGTAAGGTGCAGTTTTTTATGCTCACTTTTAAAGATCTTTACGCCAAACTCTCTCTCCAGCTGCCTGACCTGATGGCTCACCGCCGGCTGTGTCAGAGAAAGCGCCGCTGCCGTTTTGGTGTAGCTGCCCAGCTCGGCCAACGTGATCAGAGTTCTCACCTTTGCGTCCATCATTTTTTGCATAACCCCTTTGCGCCGCGGCGTCTCAGCCCAAAAAGCGCCGGAAAATGCCGCGCACATCTGCCATTATCATACCATATCCACAGGAATTCCCACAAGCGGATTTCCGCAAAAAGCCGGGAAAACATGGTTTTTCTCCCGCGATCGTTTCTTTTTTTCCCGGAATCAAGATTCCCGGTCTTTCCGAATGAGACCTTTTTTGTTTTTCTGCTGTTTTCTTGTTTTTCATGGCAGAAAACAAAAAATATTCAAAAAAATCCTACTCCTCGACAGCCTTCGACACATTCCGTTGTTTCACTGTGTTAAAATACAAACATACTTTAGGAAAGATAAAAGCACAAACAAAAAGGAGTGGGAAAACATGAAAAAAGAACCCGGAAACATGGAACTGACAAGCCCTTACAGCGGACTGGCCTGTTTAAAAAGAGAAAATGGGCAGGTCCTGGTCCATTATCTTCCCGGCAATACACTGTTTGTAATGCCAGAATGCTGCTGGAGCTTTATAAAGCCCATCACCCTCGACTGGATGGACGACTATCTGCCGGCCGAAAATGATGTGCCCTATCCGGTGCTGCTGAACCTTGACGGAAAGATCTATGACCGTTCCGCCGGATAATTCTATCACCGGCCTTAAAAAGCGGAGGGGATTCCCCTCCGTTTTTTGAGTTTGTGGTAAAACTTTTACAGCAAGCAGAGAAGCCGGTCCACGTCCTCTTCCCGCGTCGCCCAGCTGGTGGCCAAACGCACCACCGTGTGGTTTTCGTCCAAAGCCTCCCAAAAGCTGAAGGATATCTCTCGTGCGAGCTCTTCCATCCGGCTGTTTTCCAAAACGATAAACTGCTGGTTGGTGGGGGACTCATAGTAAAAGCGACAGCCCTTTTCCCGCAGGCCGGCTTTGAGTTTTTCCGCCATGTCGATGGCATGCCCCGCGATGGAGAGGTAGAGCCCGTCTGAAAAGAGCACATCAAACTGAACCCCCAGCAGCCAGCCCTTGGCCAGCAGGGCCCCCTTCTGCTTGACAATGGTGAAAAAGTGGTCGGCAAGCTCCGGCCGGGAAAACACCACCGCCTCTCCAAACAGCGCCCCCACCTTGGTGCCGCCGATGTAGAACACATCACAGAGCCCGGCAATAAGCCGCAGCGTAACGTCCGTTTCCCGGGCGGCGAGGCCGTACCCCAGCCGGGCGCCGTCCAGATACAGGGGGATCTTATACTCCCGGCACACCGCGCTGATCTCCCTCAGCTCCTGTGCCGAATAAAGGGCGCCGTATTCCGTGGGGTGGGAGAGGTATACCATGCCGGGTTTTACCATATGGGCCCGGTTCCCATCCCGCTCAAAGGTTTCGATCAACCGCCTTACCTCCGCCGCGCAGAGCTTTCCGTGCTTCTGCGGCAGGGTGAGCACCTTGTGTCCCCCCGCCTCTATGGCCCCCGCCTCGTGCACGCTGATATGCCCGGTGGAGGCGGCGATCACTCCCTCATAGGGACGGAGCAGCGCCCCTATGACCACCGCATTGGCCTGGGTACCCCCGGCAAGGAAGTGAACTTCCGCCTCCGGGCACCCGCAGGCCTCCCGGATCTTTCGTCGGGCGGCGGCGCAGTAGACGTCGCCGCCATACCCCGGGTTCTTGTCCAGGTTGATCTCCGCCAGGCGCTGCAAGATCAGGGGATGCGCCCCCTCCATGTAGTCGCTGTCAAAATGCTGCATCTTGTTTTCTCCCTTACAGCCCCAGATAGGCCGCCAGCAGCCGGACGGTGTTCATCATGCCGTCCCGGTGGGTGCGCTCCATACCGTGGGAGGCGTGCACCCCCGGCCCGATGAGGCCCGCGGGGATATCGTGGCCGGAACGCCACGCCACGGTGACGTCAGAACTGTAGAAGGGGTAGATATCCACCGCAAAGTCAATGCCGTTTTTCCGGGCCAGCTCCACCAGCCGGGTGGTGATCTCGTAGTCGTAGGGGCCTCCGGAATCCTTGGCGCAGATGGAGACCTGCTGCTCTGTGCAGGCGAGGTCCAGCCCCACACAGCCCATGTCCGCCGCCAGCATCTCGGTAATATCGCCGGGAAGCCAGGCCGCGCCGCTGCCCACCTCCTCATAGACGGTAAAGATCAGGTAGGTCTTGTGCTCCGGGACCGCCCCGGCGTCGCTCATCATCTGCATCAGCGTCAGCAGGCAGGCGGCGCTGCCATTGTCATCGATAAAACGGGACTTCAGATAACCGCTCTCGGTCACTTGCGTCTTGGGGTCAATAAAGATATAATCCCCCGGGGCTATCCCCAGCGCCAGCACGTCTTCCCGTTCCTTCACCGGCTCATCCACCCGGACGTACATGCTGTCGGTGCTGCGGGGACGGGTAGCGGCGTCGGGGAACACGTGGGCCGCCGGGCTCATGGAGAGGACAGTGCCGGTATACTCCCTGCCGCCCCTGGTATGGATCACGCAGTACTCCCCGTCCAGGGAGGGCACCACCGGGCCTCCCACCAGGGTGAAAAGGATCTGCCCCTCTTCATTTACCGAACGCACCATGGCCCCCAGGGTATCCACATGGGCCAGCAGTGCCCGGGCCTCCTCATTGTTCCGGCCGGGGATGGTGACCACCCCGCAGCCGCGGCGGGTCATCGAAAAGCCGTAGCCGCATGCCTCAGCCCTTTTCCGCACCGCTTCCACCGCCGCCCGGGTATAGCCGCTGGGGCTGTGTGCCGCGAGGATCTCCTTCGCCGCGTCCATCAGATAGCCTTCATACGCTTTAAAATCCATATTCCGCACCTCGCTTTTAAAATCATGCAGCCTGCCAACAGGGGCCGGGCGCCGGCCTGAGCCGGGGCCCGGCCCCTGGGAAAACGCCTTACTTGATATAGTCTACCATAAACGCGTCGTGAATGGCAACCACCGCGCGCTCGGAATCGGCAATATCGATCAGCACGCTGATCTTGATCTCGCTGGTGGAGATCATCTGGATGTTGATGTTCGCATCGGTGAGGGCCTCAAACATCTTGGAGGCCACGCCGGGGTTGCTCTGCATACCGGCGCCCACCACCGAGATCTTGGAGATATTGTCCTCACAGACGATATCATGGGCCCCGAGGGATTTCTTGATCTCCTCCAGTACCGCCACCGCCGCATCCTTGTGGGATCGGGACACCGTAAAGCTGATGTCCTTCGTACCGTCACGGCCGATGGACTGCAGGATGATATCCACGTTGATCTTCTTAGCCGCTAAAATGGAGAAGATCCGGAAGGCGATGCCGGGTTTATCCTCCAGGCCAATGATCGAAATTCTCGCTACGTCGTTATCGCGGGCCACGCCCTTAATCAGCATTTTTTCCACGTCGGTTACCTCCTTGACCCATGTTCCGGGTTTTCTTTCCAGGCTCGATACCACTTCCAGGTTGATCCCATATTTTTTGGCCATCTCCACCGACCGGTTGTGCAGCACCTGAGCCCCTAAAGTGGCCAGCTCCAGCATCTCGTCGTAGGAGATCTCATCCAATTTCCGCGCGTTTTTCACCAGACGCGGGTCGGCGGTGTCCACGCCGTCCACATCGGTATAGATCTGGCACAGATCGGCGTGAAAAGCCGCGGCCAGCGCCACGGCGCTGGTATCGGAGCCGCCCCGCCCCAGGGTGGTAATATCGTCGTACCGGTTGAGGCCCTGAAAGCCCGCCACGATCACGATGTTCTTTTTGCCCAGCTCGTTTTCGATGCGCTCGTTGTTGATGCGCCGGATCCGGGCCATGCCGTAGTTGGAATCGGTCAAAAAGCCCGCCTGCCACCCAGTCAGGGATTTGACCGGAAAGCCCAGCTTTTCAATGGCCATGGCCAGTAGCGACATGGATATCTGCTCCCCCGCGGAGAGCAGCACGTCCATCTCGCGTTTGGACGGATTCTCGTTGACCTCCGCCGCCTTTTCAATAAAATCATCGGTGGTATCGCCCTGTGCCGAGACGACCACGATGACATTGTTTCCCTTTGCATAGGTGTCCGTGACGATCCTCGCCACATTCTGGATGCGTTCGGTGTTGGCCACGGAGGAACCGCCGAACTTCTGAACGATGAGCCCCATTGTAATACCTCCAATTTCTGTATAGCGATACCGCTCCCGCCGCTCTCTGTCTTTTTTGGGGGGTCACTGTTCCTCCACAAAAGCGCCGCGGTTGTCGATGGACAGGCTGTGGAGCCCCCAGGCGGAGAGCCCGAGCTCCTCAAGGCCCTTCCGGGCCTGTTTTAAAAAGCCGGTGTTCTTTTTATCCACAATGGCCATAAGGGTGGAACCTGCGCCGCTGATGTAGGCGGCGTAGGCGCCCAGTTTATAGGCCATGTCGAAAACCTCATGAGCCCCGCTGATCAGGGAGAGCCGGTAGGGCTGGTGCAGGCGGTCGTCCGCCGCCACCCGAAGGTTCTCATATTTTTCCGAATACAGCGACACCGACATCAGCGCCGCCCGTGAGAGGTTGAACACCCCATCCTTATGGGGGATCTCCTTGGGCAGCGCCGCCCGGGCAAAGGAGGTCTTGAGCTCAAAATTCGGAATAAAGGTAACAAACTGCAGGTGATCGGAGATCTCCTGTTTAACATAGTAGACCTTGCCGTTTTCCAGCACCGCCGTCACCAGCCCCCCCAGCAGCGCCGGGGTGGAATTGTCCGGGTGCCCCTCCATGGTGGCCGCGATGTTCACCAGCTCGTCGATGCCCAAAGGATCCCCCAGCAGGTGGTTGGCCCCCGTGAGCCCGCCCACGATGCAGGCGGAGGAGCTCCCCAGCCCCCGCGCCATGGGAATGTTGTTGCTCTGGCGGATCTTAAGCCCTGACAGCGGCTTGTCGCACAGGTCAAAGATATATTTCGCGCTCTGATAGATCAGGTTGGAGCTGTCGCAGGGCACCTTTACAGCATCCAGCGAACGGATGTCGATGGAGTCGGATTCCTCCATCTCCACCTCGTTATAGAGGTTGAGCGCCAGTCCCAGGGAATCGAACCCCGCGCCGATGTTGGCGCTGGTGGCGGGTATTTTCACCTTTATCATAAGCAAAATCCTCCCGGAAGGTTCCTTTGAAAGCGGGGAGTCCCGCTCTTTTCCTTTTTTAATAATCCAGGACGCGGATGCTTCCCAGCACCGCGCACCCGGAGGCTCTCAGCTGCTCTGCAGCGGCCGCGGCGTCTTTTTCCTTGAGCATGCCGGTGACAAAGGCCGTCTCATCCTGCGGCTGGCCGTCCCGGTGCAGCATCTTTACCGGCCCGAAGAGCCGGCGGAGAGCTTCCTCAGAGCACCCGCCCCGCAGCCTGAAATAGAAAGCGGAGGAGGTTTCTTTCCAGTCGCAGACGGTGTGCCCGTCCCCCTCCTCCCAGCAAAGAGAGCGGCTGCTGCCGGTGGCCTTGGCGGCGTCCACAATGTCCGCCACCACGGCGGAGGCGGTGGGCAGCTTGCCGGCGCCTTTTCCATAGAACACCACGTCTCCGGTGGCGTCGCCCCGCACTAAAATACCGTTGAACACGTCGTCCACCGAGGCGAGCTGGCTTCCAAAATGAATAAACCCGGGGCTTACCATGGCGCTCACCCCGCCGTCCTCCAGCCGCCGGGCCCGGCCGATCAGCTTGATCACGCCGCCCCAGTTCCCGGCATAGGCCACATCCTCCAGGGTGATCTTTGTAATACCCTCGGTATGCACCTCCTGCGGGTAGACGTGCCTGCCGAAGGCCAGGGAGGCCAGGATGCAGATCTTGCGGCAGGCGTCCTGCCCCTCCACGTCGGCAGAAGGGTCCCGCTCGGCATAGCCCAGCTCCTGCGCCATTTTCAGCGCGTCCTCAAAGGACATGCTCTCCCGGATCATCTTGGTGAGGATAAAATTGGTAGTGCCGTTGAGGATGCCGGCGATCTCATTGATCTCGTTGGCGGCAAGGCACAGATGGAGCGGGCGGATGATCGGGATACCGCCGCCGACACTCGCCTCAAAGAAGAAGTTGACGTTGTGCTCCCGGGCAATGCGCAGCAATTCCGCCCCTTTGGCGGCCACCAGCTCCTTGTTGGAGGTGACCACGCTCTTACCCTTTTCCAGGCAGGCGCGGACATAATCGTAGGCCGGGTGCAGGCCGCCCATCACCTCCGCCACGATCGTTACCTCCGGGTCGTTTTCGATGAGCGAAAAATCTTTAATAAACTTTTCGCGGTAGGGGCTCTCCGGAAAATCCCGCAGATCCAGGATGTACTTGATGTCCATCTCCCGGCCGGATTTTCGCTTCAAGTTCTCATAATGCTGGTAAAATACTTCCACAACGCCGGAACCCACCACGCCGTGGCCCATGACTGCTATCTTCATATTCGCTCCTCCGGTTTCTCTTCTCTCAAGGCTGCGGCCGTTTTACTGGCCGGAGATGATCTTGACATCCACCACGCCCTCCAGGGCCGCCGCCCGCTCCATCAGCTCGTCTTCGCCGCAGGTCAGCCCGTCGGTCCTCAGGGAGATGGAGACCGGCGCCACAGAATCCACCGGGATATTCTGACTGATGGTGAGGATGTTGCCGCCCTGGCTGTAAAACAGCGACATCAGACTGGAGAGCACCCCTGGCTCATCGGCTAAAGCGGCGCTCACCGTGATGATGTTGTCGCTCATCCTGCTGTGATACTGATGGACGCAGTCTTTGTATTTGTAAAAGGCGCTGCGGGAGATCCCCGCCAGCCGCGCCGCCTCCGAAGCGCTTTTGGCCTGCCCCTGGGCAAGCAGCTTTTTGGCCTGCACCACCCGGAGGAACACATCCGGGAGCACCCGGGTATCCACGATCAGATATTTTGGCAGTTCCGTCATAGAGTCCACCTCCGGAAAACGTTTGTCTTGTGAATGAGTACACTATATCAAAAGCCCTACGGTAAAACAACCGTATTTTCCGGCTTTTTTCGGCTAAAATTTGTGTTTTAAGTTCGATTTTTAAAAATATCTCTTTTATTCTTCTGTTCTCTTTCAATTACGCCTTATAATATAAATTATTGCTGTTTTTTGTGAAAATAGAAATAATTTATTAGAGGTTTTATACAAGAATTCTGTTTTTCTCAAAAGGGAATTTTTAAGACCCTTCTGCATAACAGCGCCTCAGAGCGGATACGTTAAAGTCAGAGCCATATGACCGGAGGAGGGATAAGCATTTTGACTCCGCAAAAAAAAGTGAATTTTATGATCGACAGCCTGTTTGCCGCCTGGGTCATCTTCCTGATCTGGCTGGCGGCGCGTTATCTGCTCTCCTGGACCCTGCCCTTCTTTTTGGGGCTCTGTATCTCCATTGCCCTGCACCCCGTGGTCATCTGGGTGTCCAGCCATTCCTGCGCCCAGCGGAAGTACTGGTCGGTCATGCTCCTGTTTCTGCTGTACCTGATGCTGGGCGCCTTTCTTTGGTGGCTGGGGGCGCAGCTGATCTTGGGGCTGCAGCGTTTTCTGCCCGCTTTTTCCGATTATTGCATGCATGTGCTCGCCTCTTCCGCCGACGCCATGGGGGAAAAACTTCTGGACCTGCTCTCCCGCTACTCCCCCGCCTCCCGGGGCCGGTACAAGGAGCTGCTTGCCGCCGCCGCGGCAAAGCTGCGGGAGTCTGCCTCCGCCTTTTCCGGCGGGCTCATTGAATGGGCGGGAAGCTTCGCCGCCCGGCTGCCGCTGTATGTGACCTCCTTTCTCTTTACCATCCTCTCCTCTTTTTTTATCTCCCGGGACTATACCCGTGTCGTATCCTTCCTCATGCGACAGCTGCCTCAAAAGGCCCGGCGCATCCTGTTTGACGTCCGGCATTTTCTGATGGGGACTCTGTTTCGGGTCTGCCGCGCATATCTGCTCATTATGGTGATCACCTTTCTGGAGTTGGCGGCGGGCTTTTTTCTGCTGCGGATCCCACGGCCTGTTTTCCTGGCCGCCGTCATCGCCGCGGCGGATCTTCTGCCTCTGATCGGTACCGGGGCTGTGCTCATCCCCTGGGGCGCCATGGAGCTTTTAAGTGACAGCCCCACCCTGGGCAGCGGGATCCTCATTCTGTACGCGGTCATTACCGTCGTGCGCAATATCATCGAGCCCAAGATCGTCGGGGAGCAGATTGGGCTGCACCCCCTTGCCACCCTGACCGCCATGTACCTGGGGATGCGAACCATGGGGTTCGGAGGTCTCATCCTCATGCCGGTTATCTTTTTGCTGCTGCAGTACCTCCATCAAAAGCAGTGGCTCCATCTGTGGCGCGGCGCCCCGCCCTCCGGCAGCGAACCGTAAATGCTTTTCCGCTCAAAAAAGCCCGGGCCCCTGAAAACAGGGGACCGGGCTTTTGAAATACAGTTGGCGTAGAATATTTTACTCGTCGTCCTCATCCTCGTCATCATCGCCCCACCAGTCGTCGATCTCTTCCGACTCGAAGGAACCGAGATGCTCCGTACAGGTGCCGGGAATATTGCTCTCCTTATACCATCCCTGGGCCGTCGCCGGGCAGGATGCGGTGGCGATCTCCCCGGAAACGGTGCAATATTCCATAGCCACAACTTTCCCGCTCTCCGGGAAGGTCGTCACGTCCATCCCCTCGTGGATCGCGCTCATCACATTTCTCCAGATGATGGGAGGCGCGTAGTTTGTATATTGTACCTGGATGTTGGAGTTGTCCGCGTAGCCAAACCACACTCCGCCCACATAATAAGGCGTCATTCCCACAAACCATTGGTCGATATCGTTGCTGGAGGTTCCGGTCTTTCCGGCCACCGGCATGGAACCAAACCGCGCCGCGGTACCGGTGCCGTACTGGGCCCCCGTCACGCGCTGCAGAAGCTTGTTCATTACCTCCGCTGTGTCCTCGGAGACCACGCGCTCCGGCACAGGGCTGCTCTTGTCCAGAATGATGTTCCCTTCGCTGTCCAGTACCTTGGTATAGCTGTGGGGCTCGTAGTACAGCCCGCCGTTGGCGTAGATCTGGTAAGCGGCCGTCAGTTCCAGCACCGTCACGCCGTTGGTCATGGCGCCCAGGGCCATCTGGGCCCGGCCGATATCGTTGTGGGAACCATCCTCCACCAGGGTGGTGAAGTGAAATTTATCCCGCAGGAAATTAAAGCAGGTCTGGGGGGAAAGCAGCTCCACCACACGCACAGCCACCGTATTGGTGGAGCGGCGCAGCGCCTCGTCCACCGTGATGGGGCCCAGATAGGTGCGGTAATGGTTGATGGGCCAGTCCTTCAAAACGCCCTGCTCGTTTTTCTCCTGGGAGACAGGGCCATCCTGAAAGATCTTGGACCAGTAGATCATGTCAAAATCCATGGCCGGGCCGTAGCTTGCCACCGGTTTGATGGCGGAACCGGGCTGGCGGACACCGTCGGTGGCCAGGTTGAGCACCCGGTCGCCCTGTTTTTCCCCACGGCCGCCGGCAAGGCCCACAATGGTGCCGTCCGGCTTCATGATGACCATGGCGCAATCCGGCTGGCTCTCCACATAGACGCCGTTTTTCAGGTCGTACCCGCGCACCGAGGGGAAAATGGTGCTTTCGGGGTCAAGATCGGCAAACTTCTCGTCCAGATAGTTCTGGATATTCGCATCCATGGTAGTGTACACCCGGAAACCGCCGGTGAGCAGTTCTTCCTCCGCCTTGGTCTCGGTGTAGCCCTTCTCGTTTACCAGGTCCTCCACCACTTCGTCCAGGACATAGTCCTCAAAATAGTTGAGACTGTAGGTCTTTTCCTTCTGCGCCGTCCTGCTTACGATATTGAGTTCTTCCTTCAGGGCGGCGTTGTATTCCTGCTCCGTGATCTTTTCCTGCTCATACATCTGCCCCAGGATCCATTCCCGGCGCTCGGTGTTCCCCTCCATATGGTTAAACAGCTCCCTCTTGGAAGGGTTCTGCGTCACCGCCACCAGCGCGGCGGATTCGGCAATAGAGAGCTCGGAGACATCCTTGCCAAAATAGAGGTTGGCCGCCGCCTGCACCCCGTCGGTGTTGTTGCCCAGATGGATGGAGTTGAGGTATGCCTCCAGGATCTCCTCCTTGGAATATTTCTTTTCCAGGCTCAGCGCCCGGAAGATCTCTTTGATCTTGCGCTCCACCAGCACGTCTTTGTCTCCGCTGATGTTTTTGATCAGCTGCTGCGTCAGAGTGGAGCCGCCCTGAACATCTCCTCCCCGCAGCATGTTGACAAAGGCAAAGACCGTCCTGCGCCAGTCCACACCCTGGTGCTCGTAAAAACGCTTATCCTCGCCGCACACCGTGGCATCCAGCAGGGACTGGGGCATGTCGTCGATATCGCACCAGATGCGGTTTTCCGCCCCGTGCAGGCGCTGGAGCTCGTAATCCTCACCGGTCTCCGGGTCTGTGGCATACAATATAGTGGTATAGCGCAGTTCCAAGTTGGTCAGGTCAAACTCCGATTCGTCATCCAGAAAGCCCACGATATATACAGTCAAAATAGACGCCATGATCGACCCGGTGATCACCATGATCAGAAATACGGTCGCCATGGTCTTGCCCAAAATAGCAAGAGAGCGTCTGACCCCTTTCAGGACCGGGGGCGTCCCGCGCTTTTTCTGCGCCGGAGCCTTTCTTTCCGCTTCGCTCATCTGCTGTTCCAGCCTCCTTATGTTGTATCACGAACCAAGCTGTTTTTCTTCGTTTTCGGTTTCAGCCATCCGGCTGATGTTTAAAAGGGCAGGTCCCGGGGGTCCCCGAAAAAAGCCCTGGCCGCTTGCGGCACTGCGGTTATTATACCATAATTTCCAGCGAAAATGTGAATAATTTAAGAAAATCCCGTCTTTGCGCCCCCGCCCGCGTACAAAGCCCCGCATAGCTTCCCGGCAAATGGTCAAGACTACAAGCAGGATCCCGTCAAAGCAGGAGGTGCTTTCCTTTGAAATATACCCTTCCCGTCACTCTGCTCTCCCTGGCCGGGGCGGCGCTCTGTGCCCTCGGCATCGTTTACTGGGGCCAAAACCCGCAGCCCGCCGGGCACCCGGAATCCGGCATCCCGGTGGAGCCCTCCGCCGTCTCCGGTGGCTGGGAATATCTGATCCGGGAATACGACGGCAGGCTTGCAGTCTTTCACGGGGGATCGGATGAGCCGGAGCTCGTCTTTGATGTATTTGTCCATACCCTTCCGGAATATGACCGCGGGCAGCTGAAACAGGGGGTGGCCGCCCAAAGCTACGAGGAGCTCATCTCCCTTTTGGAGGACTACACCAGTTAAACGGCGGGAACAGCCCGGCGGCTTCACCGCCGGAGCGGCTTTTCCGCCGTCTTTCTTTTGATATTTTTTGGGGCCCGGCTTCACTAAACTGTAATGTTTCCGTAATGGAAGCGAAGTTGCTTTTTGGTGCTGCCGGGGGTAAAATAAGACCATAGCAAACAGGAACGGCGGCCACCGGACATAAGGCTGCCAAAGGGGTTTTCCGGTCCTCTCTCCAGCGGCTCTGCCGCTTGCCGGAAAAAGCTTCTTTATCCTGTGGGCCGACAGGTACCAGCTGGTATTTTTCGGAAAGCTAAATAAAATGTGTATTTTCTCCAAAAACAGGGGCTCAGATCTTTGATCTGAGCCCTTTCTCCTTTTACAGGCATTTTCCCGGGGAATATTTTTCCGCCGGGCCCTCATATACACAAAGCAGAGGGAGGGGAACGCCATGTCCGCCATGTTCGACCTATTTGCCCGCCGCGCAGGCGATATCGCCTGGAGCCCCGTCATGCTGGCACTTTTGCTGGGCAGCGGCGTCTGGTTTACCTTTCGCACCGGTTTCATCCAGGTCACCCGTGTTCGGGAGGTGCTGCGCGCCACAGTGGGCAGCCTGTTCGGCGGCAGACGGCAGAAAAACGCCGCCGGGCCCAACATCACGCCGTTTCAGGCCGTCTCCACCGCCCTGGCCGGCACCATGGGGGTGGGAAACATCACCGGTATCGCCGCAGCCATCACTTTAGGCGGCCCCGGCGCGGTGTTCTGGATGTGGGTGAGCGCTTTTTTCGGTATGGCCACCAAATACGCCGAAGTCCTGCTCGCCGTCCGTTTCCGCAGAAAGACCTCCCGGGGCGGGCACCTGGGCGGGCCGATGTACTACATTGAGGAGGGGCTGCACTGCCGTCCCCTGGCGGTGCTCTTTTGCCTGCTGTGTGCCGCCGCATCCTTCGGTATCGGCAACATGGCCCAGACAAACGCTGTAGCCGGCGCCGCAGAGGCCTCCTTCGGGCTTCCGCCCTGGGCCACGGGGGCGGCCATGACCCTGGCAGCGGCACTTGTCATCCTCGGCGGCGTCACCCGCGTAGGCCGGGTAACGGAGCTTTTGATTCCCGCGCTCTCGGTCCTTTACATCCTTGCCGCCGTCCTGATCCTCCTGCTGCGCTTCGAACGCATCCCGGAGGCTTTTCGCAGCATTTTTTCGGGGGCCTTCGGGGCCGCCCCGGTGCTGGGCGGGGCGGCGGGATATACCCTCTCCCAGGCGGTGCGCTACGGCGTCTCCCGGGGCATCTTTTCCAATGAGGCCGGGCTTGGCTCCTCCCCCATCGCCTACGCGGCCTCCGACAGCTCCGACGCCGCAGGCCAGGGGATGTGGGGCATCTTTGAGGTGTTTGTGGACACCATGCTGGTCTGCACCCTCACCACTCTGGTCATCCTCACTTCCGGCGCCGCGGACGAAGGATATACCGGGGCCGGCATGAGTGCGCAGGCGTTCTCCCTGGTACTGGGGCCCTGGGGCGGCCGCTTTATCGCCCTGGCTCTGGGCTTTTTCGCCCTGGCCTCCCTCCTGGGGTGGGCGGTATACGGGGAACGGTGCCTGGAATACCTGTTTCCCGGCGGTGTTTTTTCCAAACGGCTGTACCGCCTGCTCTACCTGGGGGCGGCTTTCCTCGGCAGCGTCATGAGGCTGGAGGCCGTCTGGAACCTCTCCGACCTGTTCAATGCCCTGATGGCGGTGCCAAACCTTTTAGCGGTGCTCGCTTTAAGCGATATGGTCGCCGCAGCCACTGAGGAATATTTCGGCGCCCGGCGTCCGGCCGCCAAAAGAAACAAACGCCGGGGCAAAAAGCTCAGGCAAGAATGACCTGGCCAAAATCCCGCGGGCGGTGAGGGTCCGGTGCGGGGGCGTTTACCCGGCTCCAGCAGCCCAGGGCATCCCCTTCCCGGCTGTAAAAGTTCCCCTCCAAAATACTCCCGCGGTCCAGGTCCCCACGGCGGTATGCCCTTTCGACCAACCCCAGGGGGAGGAAGAGCTCCGCCCGCCACAGGCCGTTTTTAACACCGGACACATACTCCGGTTCCGGGGCCCTGCCGCATCTGCCGCGCCCCTGTGCGCCGCTGCCGATATCCCAGCAGAGCTCCCCGTCCGGCGTCATGGAAAAATAATAATATTCGGCGCTCTCCTCCGGGAAGAAATTGGCCGCCCATTCCAGGGCCTGCCCCGTGCCTTCCTCCGGCGCCTTCCGGCTCATGCGGAGGGTAAACCCCTTGTCCGCCGCAAAAACGAGCTGTGCCCGGGCGCGGACACCGCTGTCTCCGCCCCAGGGATAAACCCGTATCTCCGCGGTCTCCGCCTTTTGAAAAGACGCCTCTTTGGAAAAGCATTTGACAAAATACATCATTTTCCCTCCTGTTCTGTCTGACATCATACCATGTCATGCCGGAAACGGCAACCGAAAGGCGCTTTTTCCCGAAAGCCCCCCCCAAACCGGATGACAAAATGCCCAAACCCCGGTATAATGTTTTTATCGCCTCGGGCCCTGCGGCCCGTACGGCAGGTCAAGCGCCCTCCGGAGCAAGAGAGAAAAGCCGGCCGGGCAGAATACTGGGGGAAATGACGTGAAAAAAAGAACTTTGGCCTCCTCCCCGCCGCGGGAACTCCTGCGCCGGGGGTGCGCCCTTCTGATCGCCCTCTTTGTGCTGGCCCCTCTGCTGCTCTATGGGGTCTTTAACGAAGGGTCCCTTACCGCCCTGCTGCTTGCCGTCCTGCTTTTTTTCTGGGGCCGGGCCTTTGCCGTATTGGATAAAAAATGGAGGAAACTCATCATGCCCTTTGCCGCCGCAGCCATCGTTTTGATGGCCGCTCTTTCCGGTGCCATGCTCTACGCCGCCTTGGGGCGCACGCCTGTCGCGGAAAGCTTTGCCCCCGCCATCGTCCTGGGTTGCCAGGTGCGGGGAGACCGTCCCAGCAAGATGCTGGCTCGCCGCCTGGACGCCGCTTTCCGCTACGCCCTGGAGCACCCCGGCGCGCCGGTGATCGTCTCCGGCGGGCAGGGCAGCAACGAACAGTACAGTGAGAGCTCTGTCATGAAGCGCTATCTCATTCAAAAAGGGCTGGATCCCCAGCGCATCATAGAGGAAAGCGCTTCCTCCAATACGGGGGAAAATATCCGCTTCTCCGCCCATATCCTCCGGGAACGGGGGCTGGGAGAGGAAGTTGTCATCATCACCGACGGCTATCATCAGCTCCGGGCCTGGTTTTTCGCCCGCCAGGCCGGGCTCTCCTCCCGGGCCGTCTCCTCCCGTTCCCCGTTTGGGATGACGATGGTCTTTGCCGTGCGGGAATGGCTTGCCCTGGTCAAAGCCGTGGTATTGAGACGTTAGCGCCTCCTTTAGCAGAAAGAATTTTCCGTATCAGAAGAAGCGGGCCTCAGCCGAGGCCCGCTTCTTCTGATACGCCCGCCAGCGCAAGCTTTTGGGCGCGGCTCAGGCGCTTGATCTCCCGTTCCCGGCGCATGGCGTCCTCCCTGGTCTCAAACGCCTCCTGGTAAAAAAGACGGACAGGCCGCCTGGAACGGGTATATTTTGCCCCTTTTCCGGCATTATGGGTTTCCAAACGCTTTCCCAGGTCATTGGTCCAGCCTGTGTAAAGCGTTCCGTCCGCGCAGAGCAAAATATATGTGTAATTCATCTGTGCTCCTCCTGAAATGCCCGGAAAAGCCCCTCTGTCAGCACCGAAGAATAACTGTCTTTTCTGCGCACCACCGCGATCCGCGTCACCAGCTCCGGCGCTTCCACCTCACGGTATTCCATCTCTCCGCGGTCCATTGCACGAAAGATGGAAGCAGGTACCAGGGCTGTCCCCATCCCCGCCCGTGCCCACATCAGAGAGGTTCTGGCATCGTCATTTTTGCAGAATACTTTTGGCCTGAGCCCTTCCCGGCGGAATGCCTCCTCAAGGAGTTTTTCCATCCTCCGGTAATAGATGAGCGGAAATTGCTCCAGCTCCCTTAGCAGGATCTTCTCCGAAACGTCTTTTGAAAAAGAGCCTTTTTTTCCTGCAGCTATCATGGGCTCCTCTTCCAGATACACACACTCCAGCCCGTCCTCCGGAAAGGGGGTACGCACCACCGCCGCCTCGATCACGCCGCTGCGCAGCATCTCAAGCATCTCGTAGGTGTTGCCCTCCCGAAGCTCAAAGGATGCCTTGGGGAATTTCTTTTGGAAACCGGGCAGACAGCGTTCCAGCAGCACCGCGCCGCAGGACGAGATCGTCCCCAGCTGCAGCGTCCCCCCGGCTCCATCCTCAAAGTCACGCAGCTCGCGCATGGTAGCCTCCGCCAGGGAGATCATCGTGCCCGCCCGCTGGTACAGCAGCTTTCCCGCCTCGGTCAACTGCAGTCTGCGGGGCCCGCGCTCCACCAGCAGCGTCCCTGTCTCCTCCTCCAGCAGGCGCAGCTGGGCGCTCAGCGGAGGCTGTGAGATCTTCAGCTTTCTTGCCGCCGCCGAGATCGTCCCGCTTTCCGCAATAGCTACAAAATACTCCAGCTGACGGATATTCATGCTGTTCCTCCTTTAAACACCCGCAAAGCGAAATGCAACACCTGCCACCGCAGAAAGACCAATAAATGCCGCCGGATGTACCTTTGGAAATTTTTTGATCAGAAAATAGATCACAGCCGCCAGCAAAATTCCCTTCCAACTAAAAAGGTTCAGCCACGATCCGGTCTGCCGAAACAGATCCACCTGAAACAGGGAAATAGCAGCGATGGAAAAGCCCGCCGCCGCAATCAGCCCCGTGGACGCTGGGCGCAGGCCGTAAAAAACATACTGGACATAGCGGTTATCCCGAAAGGCCTTCAAAAATCCGGCGATGATCAGGATCACAAGAACAGAAGGTGTGATCAGTCCCAGGGTGGCGATCACCGCGCCGGGAAACCCTCCCGTGGTAAAACCTACATAGGTGGCCATATTCACTCCGATAGGCCCGGGGGTGGACTCTGAAATCGCCACCATATCTGCCAACTGGCCATAGGTAAACCAACCGGTCTTGTCCGATATTCCGTACAGAAAGGGTAGGGTGGCCAGACCGCCCCCCACAGCAAAAAGCCCTGTTTTAAAGAACTCGTAAAAAAGCTGCCAGTAGATCATTCTTTTCGCCTTCCTTCCCAAACCTTCAGCAAAGCTCCCGCCGCCCCGGAAAGCAGTACAAAAATAAGCGGTGAAACCGACGTGAACACCGAAAGAAGAAACACCAGTAGAAAAATCATTAGGGTTCTCCTGTCGGTGACCGATTTTTTCCAGAGCTTGACAACGGCGTTAAACACCAAAACGCATACGCAGACCCGCACACCGGCAAAGGCGTTTTTTACCACCGCCATGTCGGAAAAATTTTGAATAAAGGCGGCGATCACCGTAATGATGATAAGGGAGGGAAAAACGACCCCCAGCGTGGCTACCACTCCTCCAACGACGCCCCGCAGGCGCTGCCCAATAAAAGTAGCGGTATTGACCGCTATTACGCCGGGAGTACACTGGCCGATCGCATAGTAATCCATCAGCTC
>JALELV010000015.1 GCA_022768545.1 Oscillospiraceae bacterium | reverse complement strand
ACCCGCTGTGCCCGGCTTTCTGTCAAGTCTCTTTTCGGCCTGTGGAAGTTCATTTCTGCCGCCCAGGCTGCCTAAAGCACCCTTTGATAGCCCTTTGCCAAAACGTCATCGGGTTTGAATTGTGCCGTTTTTGGCATTATTCTCCGGGGCGCGGATGCCCTGTAGGATTTTTTCTTCTCTAAATTTGCGGTGCAAAAAAACGCACCCCGCGGTATGAAGGCGCCTTGCCAATCCCTTAAAATGACCGGCAAAAAGCAAGGGACGCGGCATCCGCCGCGCCCCTTGCTTTTTAAGCTTTGGCCCTGAACACCCGTCCGCAGCGCCGGCCCGCCGTTTTACAGTGGTTTTTCCGCGCTCTTGCCTTCGGGGCTCCCGCCCGGGCCCTTATCCTGCTTCCGGAAGCTTCTTTACCGCCCGCATCTCCAAATAACCTCGTTCTCCCCGGGGCTCCAGCTGGATGCGCGGACATTCGTCATCCCACCGGTAGCCGATCACCGCCGGGTCATAGCGTTCCATGGCATGCTGAAGCGCCAGAATGGCCTGGGCGTAATCCTCCTCCTGGAAAGGCTCTCCCTGAAACGCAAGATACTCCGCCGCGGGCAGGTCGATCACATCGAAACCGTCGGGGACGGCACCGTTATAATCCAGAGGTACTTCCACCCCCTGTACATAGACAGACGTACCGGGCTTCCGAAGGGCATCCGGCAGCCAGAGGCACACTGGCTCGCCGCAGAGGGAATCCATGCTGGACAGCAGCCCCCACACGTCGCAGCCCACCTCACCGCAGTAGGAAAAATAATCCTCCGCGCTGGTTCCCCGCTTGATGATCGCTTTGCGCGCCGGCTTTTGCAGGACCTGGACAAATACGCTTTGCAGATTTTCCATTTCGTATGCATCCTTTCTCATTTCTCTGAATTTGACGCCGTAGGGGATGAAAAGCGTAATCGGAACAGGATGCCTGGCATATTGTCCGGGGTTGCAGCCGAACTCCCGGTAAAATGCCCGCTGATAGCCATCCACACTGCCAAAGCCCAGGTCCAGTGCTGCGTCGATGACGCGGCTTCCCCCCTGTTTCAGCCTCCGGGCCGACTGGGACAGCCGCAGCTTGCGGATGTATTCGGCGGGAGTCAACCCCGTAGCGGAGCGAAACAGGCGATAGGAATACCACGGAGAAAACAGGGATACTCTTGCCAGATCGGCCGGAAGAATATCCTGCTCCAAGTGAGCTTCAATGTATTCCTGCATCCGCTGGACCGCCAGGATCTGCTCTTCCATATGCTTTCCCCCCTGCATTCAGCATTTTATCACCTTTGGGAAGCCTTCTTCTCGACCTTTTTTGCTCTTATTTCAGGCTGCCCTCCCCTCCCATCAGCGCTGTCATTTCCTCTATGCGCTCCAGCGGAAAAGGAGGTTCACACAGGGGCTTCATGGCGATGCTCATGAGCTTCATGGGGTTATCGTCCGCCGCCACCCGGTTGGAGCTGAGAGCACCGCAGCGTCTGCAGCGGTGGATAACAGCCCACTCTCCGCCCTTTCGGACCCACACTGCAATGGGCTCCATAACACCGCCGCAGCCGGACGCCCGGTCGCCGGGCTCCGTGTCCACGTGGAGCGAGGACAGACAGTTGGGACAGTGGTTGCGGTGGCCGCTTCCGGCCCCATCGGGGACGACCAGACGCCCGCATACCGTACAGGTAAAACTGTCGCTGCAGGCGTGGGTTTTGTAATATCCGTTTTCGTATTGTCTTCGTTTGTTTTCGCGGTTCATTTCAAATTCCTCCTGAAGAGACAAACCGGTCTCCGGGAGGCGCGGCGGGTGCGATTTGCCGACCTCCCGGTCAGTCCGCACTCTCCAGTACAAAGTAATTTTTCAAACAGCAGTTCTCCTTTTATCTGTTTTATATCGCTGTGCGGGCCGCCGCAGGGCTTTGCCCTCCTCCGCGGCCCGGCCTTTGTGCAGGGCGCGGCCCTTTTCCCTGCCGCTTTTATTCTACTCCCGCCCTCTTCAAAATTCAACCGCCTGCCTGAGAGCTCTTTTCTGTGGGCTGTCGCCCAGGAAGGGCAGCTTCCCCCGTGCCCGGCCGCCCTGTGGGCCTGCCGATCTCCACCTGTTTTCGCCTGTGTCCCAGAGCGAATACTGCCCCGGGCCTTCTCTCCAGCTCACGGAACCCTTCTGACTTCGGAGCTGTTCTTCCGCACAGGTACGTTTTTTCACATGGATTCTTGGCATACTGTCCGTCTCAGGTTATATTTAGTTCAGCTATTTAGTAATACTAATTATTAAAAGGGGGTTTCCATGGACAGCAAATATATACAGCAGTTTAAAAAAGGTTCTCTCGAGATGATCCCGCTCCGCTTGATCGCAAAAAAAGAAACCTATGGCTACGAGATCATCACAGAGCTGAACGATAATGGCTCCGCTGTTTTGGGGTATGCAAAGGAGGGAACGGTCTATCCCATCCTGCATCGTCTGCAGGAAGCGGGGCTTATTCAATGCAGAATTGCCCCCGCAGCGGCAAACGGAGGCTCCAAAAAGTATTATTCTAGGGGCTGTACTGGAAAAACCAGTCCCTGCCGTCGATGGTGACGGGGATGACTCTGTGGTTCTGACGGGCGGGGTGATCCATCCTGCCCGCATAGCCCTCGTTCTCCCGGTACAGCAGACACTTGGGATATCCGCTTTGGGGAGCGGCTTTGGCCGCGGCGATAGCCCGGGGGTCCTTCTCGGGCTTGGAGAGATTGATGGTGATGTCCAGATCCCCGTATTCCGTGGGAGTTACCCACTTTACATCCCTGGCAATGCGGCCGCGGCGGATATAGTTCGTATCCTGGTTAAAGCGATAGTACCAGTCGGTGGCGGCCTCCGGGGAACGGGCGTATTTTTCCCGGAAAGAGCCGAGCACCTGGGACGGGCGGGGGGTCAGCCTCCCCATCAGCGCCGTGTCGAACAGATCCCGGGCGGTGACGCCGTCCTCTGTTCTGCCGTGTTCCACGGCCCAATCCAAAATCTCCTCCAATATCTCATCCAAAGGCCGCTCACGGGCGGAGCGCTCCTCCCAGTTTGGAAGGCCCAGCTCCTCCAGCAGGCCATTGACAGCCCAGACCCGGTCGCCCTCTTCTATAAGGCCGGTGCGGGCGGCATAAGCTGCCAGATCGGCGATAGCCTGAAAAATCATGATCGTTTCCTCCTGTCGTCAAACCAAGCGGACGCCGCCCACCGGGCGGATGGATACTACGTGGCAGCTCCCCTGTCCCAGGACCGCTTCAGCCCCGGCCCGAAAACGGTCCAGCAGGTCCAGAGGCACAAAAGCCTGCGCGGTGCCGCCAAAGCCTCCGCCGTGCACCCGGACAGCGCCCCGGCCGGCCAGCAGCTCCTCGCAGAGGGCGATGGTCAGCATCAACTCCTGGTTTTTGGTCTGGCCGGTGGGCACCACGTTCTGGAGGTACAGGGCGGAGGACCGGCCGGACTCCCGAACCAGCTTCAGAAACAATTCAAAATCACCGGATTCCAGCGCCTTGATCTCACCGGCGGCGCGGCGGTTCTCCGCATACACATGGAACGCCCGAAGCGCGGCCCGGTCTCCGGAGGCCTTCCGCACCCGGGGCAGGGCATCCAAGAACTCCTCCTCGGGGACCTCCCTCAGAAACTCCTTGCCAAAGCAGCGGCACACGGCCTTGAGCTCATCGGTAATGGCCGCGTATTCCCCGGTGAGGTCTGCGTGGCCCGCGCCGGAATTCAAAATACACAGGGCGTAGCCATAGGCCTGAAGGTCCAGGGACACCTGCTCCACCTTGGGGTCGGAAGGGTCGGCAAAGTCAATCCCCACAACGCCGCCCACCGAGGAAGCTGTCTGATCCATCAGCCCGCAGGGCTTGCCGAAGAACACATTCTCCGCGTACTGGCCTATCTGGGCAAGTTTTACCGGGGAACATTTTCCGCCGAAGAACAGGTCGTTGAGCATGGTGCCGATCAGCACCTCGAAGGCGGCGGAGGAACTGAGGCCGCTGCCCCCCGGAACGCTGGAGACCAGATAGGCATCCAGCCCGGCATCCCGCAACGGGCAGCCAAGCTCCGCCATCCGCGCCGCCACGCCCCGGATCAGGGCGGCGGAGGTGTTCTCCTCCCCGGCCTGTGGGGCCAGTACCCGAAGATCCACCGTGATAAGGGGGTATCCCTCGGACCAAACGCGGATCAAGCCGTTCTCCGTTGGAGCAGCCGCCGCCAGAATGTCCAGATCCACCGCCGCAGCCAGCACCTGTCCGTGCTGATGGTCGGTGTGGTTCCCGCCGATCTCCGTGCGGCCGGGTGCGCTGAACAGTGCCTCGGGCTGATACTGAAAAGCTTTTTGAAAACCGGCGATGACGCCGGCGCAGCGCGCCCGCGCCACCTGCACATTTCCGCCGTACAGCCTGGCAAGGGCCCTGTCGGCGGCGCCGCCGTTTAAACGCTCCGTCAGTGTTTTGTATTCCATAAAATCTCTCCTTTGTCCGTCAGCGGCCCCTGCCGGGCCTGCTTATTCCGCTCTGTAGTCCTCTAAATATTACCGGGTCACCGTGGAATAGGACAGCCAGACATATTTTCCGTCCTCCAGCCCCACGGATTCAGCCGGGTCCTCCCCGGCCAAAAGGGTGCAGGCCAGCGATACGATGCCCCGGGCCTGCCCCCCGGCGTCGCTTTGCACCGTGCCCTTCAGCGTCCCCTCCTCCACGGCCTCCAGTGCCGGGGGGTGGCATCCACCCCCACCACGAAGGGAAGCTCCTACGGAGAGCTCCCCGCTTCCAGGCAGGCGTCGATAGCCCCCAGCGCCATATCGTCGTTGTTGGCGAGCACCAGCTCGATGCTGCCTCCAAACTCCCTCAGCCACTGGGCCATGCGGAGCTTTGCCTGGCCCCGCTGCCAATCGGCGTTGCACCGGGCCAGCTTTTCCACGGGTACGCCCGCCTGCTGAAGTGCTTCAACGCTGTATTCCGTGCGCATCAGAGCATCCTAGTGGACCGTCTCGCCCTCCAGCATCACATACTGCGGCACGCCGTCCCCACTGCGGTCCAATAACGCTGGGTCGGCCCGCCAGGCGTTCAGAACGATATCGCCCTGAAGCCCACATAGTAGGCCCGCTCCCAGCGGTTCAGGTCCTCCATCACCGGCTCCCGGTTAAAGAAGATCACGGGGACTCCGGCGGTCTGGGCTTTGTCGATGATAACGGCCGCCGCGGTCCGATCCACAATATTGACACAGAGGATATCATACCCCTGGTCCAAAAAGCGGTCCACCTGGTCGTTCTGGGTGGACCGGCTGCCGGCGGCGTCGTAGTTTTTGAACTTCACGCCCAGCTCACCCAGCTTAGCGTCCATGCTGGTGCGCACGTTGGAAATATATACGTCGGAAAAGTCGTAGTAAAATACAGCGGCGTTCAGCTCGCTGGGGGCGGGAGCGGGTTCCCCTTCCTGAGAAGCAGAGGGAGTGCTCTCGCTGGGGCGGGAGCAGATTCCGCACCGCAGCCAACCAGAACGGTGAGCAGCATGACGGCGGACAGAACAAATGCTAACATCTTTTTCATCGTTTTCCTCCTTAAAATCGGTTCCAATGGGCGGCCTGGACGATCCCTGCCGCCTGAGTACACCCATATTGTAGCGTAGCCAAGGCAGAAAAACGATAGAAAAATCTTTACACATATAGGAAAAAACTTAGAATTCTTCGTTTTAAACAATGGAATTGTTTTTTGCGTCCAAGGCAAGCAGGGCTCCCTTCACAAAGCAGTTCTTTCTTCTAAGGCTTTGTTCTTCGGCCGCCCTGCAAAAATAAATACTCTCCGCATAAGCGGGGTTCCCCCTTAAGTCAAAACCACGCGTTGAACGCGTGGTTTGCACCAGCCCTAAAAGGGCATATTACTGGCGGCGTGCCTCTTAAGAGGCATTGAACAGGTTTGCCAATCGCATTACTTTTACAGGCCACCGCTAAAGCGGCCCTTTTTTATGCCTTTGTATTCTTGCTGCCTGTGAACGGGTCCATATATTCCTTGAGACTCATCTGGTCAACTGCAATATCTTCTTGCAGCTGATTTTTGATGTATTCCTCTATCGCCTTTTTGTTGCGTCCCACCGTGTCTACATAATACCCCCTACACCAGAAATGTCTGCTCCCATATTTATACTTTAAATTTGCATGCCTATCGAATATCATTAAGCTACTTTTTTCCTTTCAGATATCCCATGAACTGCGATACACTCAAATCGGGCGGAATACTCACCAGCATATGGATATGGTCCGGGCATGCTTCTGCCTCTATTATTTCTACTCTTTTCTGTTCACACAATTTTCTTCGTATCTGTCCTATGTCTGCCCTTATCTTTCCATAAATTTCTTTTCTTCGAAATTTGGGGGCAAACACTATATTATACTGGCATCTCCACTTGGAATGTGATAAACTACTTATGTCTTTCATGACAAATCCCCCTTTTGCTTTTGATGCGGTTGGCAAACCTTCATCCATTTTAGCAAAAGGAGGATTTCTTGTATCTAAAGATTTTAATTCTCACCAGCATAGCTGGTGGTTTGTTTTCACTTAAGCTACAGAACCAAATATGCCCCGGCGGTCAAAGCCCGCCGGGGCATATTTTTTTGCGGCCGTGGTCAGCCCTTTACACCGGACATAGCCATTCCCTGTATAACATAGCGCTGGAACAGCAGATAGATCACAAGGGGCGGCACCATGGCAATGAGCATGGCGCCCATCTTTACCCGGGCATCCACATAAAAGTTGGGGCTGAGCAGGTTGGAAATCGCCTTGCTGACCGGCATCACGTTGGAGCCCGCCACCAGCGCCGGCCACAGGAAAGCCCCCCAGGAGTGGAGGAACATCAGCACCGTGGCGGTGATAAAACCGTTGCGCATAAGCGGAAACACCACCAGACGGAAAATGGCAAAGTGTCCCGCCCCGTCTATGCTGGCCGCCTCGATAAAGGACGGCGGAAGGTCTTCACAAAACTGCATCATAATAAAGACCGACAGCAGGGACACCATCAGCGGAAGCGCCACCCCCCCACAGCGTATCGGCAAGGTTGATGCTGTATACAAAGCGGTACAGCGGTATTACATAGAGCACAAAGGGCAGCATCATAGACCCCATGACAAGGCCAAACAGCACCTTTTTAAAAGGGAAATTAAAAAAGGTAAACTCATAGGAGGCAAGGGAACAGATGAGCAGCATCCCCACAATGGCAAGCAGCGTATACCCCAGGGTTTCAAAGGTGGCTTTTGCCATATTTACCGTACTCAGTGCGGTCTTCAGCTTCAGCAGGCCGTTTCCGATGGAATTGGGAAAAATGGTCCTGGTCATGTTGCTGCTGTCGGTAGAGAAGGTTGCGCTGAACACATGCCGCACCGGGAACAGGCAGACAACGCCCCAGACACTTGCCATAAACACCAGCACGATTTTTTCGGGCAGTTTTGCATGGCTTTTCACTGCGGCACCCCCTTATACTTTTTTCTTGCGTACTTTAAACTGGATCAGCGTGATGACCATGATGACCGACATCAGCACAACACCCTCCGCGCATGCCCTTCCAAGCCCCGAATCGCCTCCCAGGTAAACGTTCCTCACCATCTCCATCACAGGGAACAGGATCACCTGGTTGGGGCCGCCCACGGCGTTCATATCGTCATATCCGGTCAGGATCCACGGGATATCGTACACCTGAAGCGCGCTGAGAAAGGAATAGACCACCGTTCTCGGCGGGGAATACGACTCCCTGAGTATCCTGCACTCCGCCGGCATTTCCATGGAATGCACCTTTTTCTCCAAGGATACCTACGCCGCCATCGAAATGGTGGAAAGCGGTTTCGGCATCAGCTTTGTGCCCGCCGCTGTGCTTCGGAGCCGCCAAAACCGGGTCGTACCCGTGGAGCCGGATCCGCCGCTGCACCGGCAGTTTGGAATGTTTACCCCCAACCGCACCACCCTCTCCCCCGCCTCCCGCAAATTTCTTAATTATTGCCGGGAGATCATTCCCGGGCTGACCCCGAAAGGCCAGGCGTAAACCGGACAGACGGCGCACCGGTACAGAAAATATGCGCTGCCCGGGCAGTATCCATAAGCGCGGCGGGCAGCCGTAAAATTCAGGAAATTTTTTTGCATTTCTTGTCCTTTGTTCTGTTTCGGCCTATAATAAAAGATGCACCCTTAGGTGCTTTTCTCAGCCAGCCGGATCCTCTCTATCTAAATAGGAAAGTGGGCATGTGCTTATGAACTCCAAGCTTTCAGGGCCGAAAAAAGGATCATTGCGGCAGAAGACCCGAACGAACACGACAGCCTGACCGGCCTTTGGAACCACAGCGCGGTGGAGGTCAGGGCAAACCTGTGGCTGGAACAGGGCCATCCAGGTTCCCTGCTCCTGTTGGACGCCATCCACTCCAGCCAGGTCAACGACCGCTGGGGGCACCTTGCCGGAGACGCTCTGCCGCATCAGGCCGCCCATATTTTGAGCCATATGATCACAAAAACGATATTTTAGGCCGTGTGGACGGCGACTGTTTCGTTATTTTCTTCGCATCCCCGCTGCCGCCGGAGCGGCTGGAGGAAAAGAGCCGCCAGATCCAAAACCGGCTGCGGGAGATGCGGCTGCCCGGCTTTGGCACAGCGCGGCTTGGCTTTACGGCGGCGCTTTGCCCCTCTCTGCCCGGCGACCGGTACCGGGAACTCTTTGAGCGCGCGGCCCGGCAGCTGCTCTCATCCGATCAGCCTCAGGATACCGGAGAAGCCCGTTCCGCGGAGGAACTGCTGCTTAAAAAAGGGCTTTCCATTGATATGAAGCTTATCCGGAAAGAGCTGGCGGAGCAAAAGCTCATCCCCGGCGCCTACTGTCAGGATTACGATTCCTTCAAAAGCATTTACCGCTTTATGGAGCGTCGCCTGCGGCGCACAAAATCCAGCGCCTGCATCATCCTTGTCACCCTTACCGACGGGGAGGGCAATTTTCCCCCGTTAAGCGAAAGGGCGGAGCAGATGAGCTCCCTTCAGGATGTCATCCAGTGCTCCCTGCGGCTGGGCGACGTCTTTACCCGGTACAGCAGTTGTCAGTATCTTATCATGGTGCCGGATGCCGACCCACAGGACGCGGACAAAATAGCCCTGCGCATCTGTAAAAATTTTTACAGTTCTTTTCCTGTGCGGCCGAAGGATATTTTGCTGCACCACTGCTATCCGCTTTTCTCCCCGGGCAGCCAGCAGTGAGCCCGGCGGGACCTGCTTTTCCAAACACAAATGCGGCGTGGAAAGCCAAACTGGCTTTCCACGCCGCATTCCCGTATCCGTCACCGGATCATGCAGTATTGTTTTAAATTTCCCTTTGCCGCCGTCATCTCAAACAGCTCAAAGCCAAAACGGCGGTATAAGGGCACGTTTTTCCCGTTGTGGGTCTCCAGTGCCGCGGAGATATTTCTCCGGTCCACCGCGTCCAGCACGGTCTTCATCAGCCGCCCTGCAATCCCCCTTCCCTGGGCGGAAGGACGCACGGCCAGCAGGTCGATATGCACCGATTCTCC
>JALELV010000012.1 GCA_022768545.1 Oscillospiraceae bacterium | reverse complement strand
CTTTTTCCCTCCTTTTCGACAGGAAGAATATGATAGGATGTTCGTTAGGCCGGGCTGCCTTAAACGGCGGCTTTTTTGAAAAGAGTTCAAAAACCAAGCTGGTTATTGTGTAAAATATACAAAATAGAAGAAGAGCAATTCACGAAAAATGAAAGTTTTACACAATAAACTATTGCAAAACGCAGCCAATCTTGCTATGATAAAAACAGAACACAGGAGGTGAAGCGCTATGGGAACTCAAAAGGCAAAACAGGATGAACTGACCAGACGCTTTTATAAAGGAGAGGCCTTTCGCGCCTACGAGTTTTTTGGAGCGCACGGGGCCAAGCGGGGACGTGGATCCGGAGTGGTTTTCAGAGTGTGGGCGCCCAACGCGAGGGCAGTCTCCGTGGTGGGAGATTTCAACGCCTGGACACCGGGGGAAAACCCCATGAAACGGCTGGACGGCGGCGGGATCTGGGAATGCTATGTTTCCGGGATCCGGCAGTTTGATGCATATAAATATGCGATCGAAACGGCGGCGGGGCAGGTGATCATGAAGGCGGACCCTTATGCCTTTCATGCCGAGACCCGGCCCGGCACGGCCTCCAAGTTTTATGATCTGGGCGGCTACAGCTGGCGGGACGGCGCCTGGATGGAAAAGAGAAAGACGCAGAATATAGCGCGTCTTCCCATGAATACTTATGAGGTGCACCTGGGTTCCTGGAGGCGCTACGCTGACGGAAACTGTTTTGACTACGCCGGCCTTGCCGCGGAGCTTGCCCCCTATGTAAAGCAGATGGGCTACACCCATGTGGAGCTCATGCCCGTCACGGAATACCCCTACGACGGCTCCTGGGGCTATCAGGTAACGGGGTACTTTGCCCCCACCTCCCGCTACGGGGAGCCCCGCGGTTTTATGGAATTTGTCGACCGCTTCCACAAGGAGGGGATCGGCGTCATCATGGACTGGGTGCCCGCCCACTTCCCCAAGGATGCCCACGGTCTCTATGAATTTGACGGCGGGATCTGCTACGAATACGGCGACGTTCAGAAGCGGGAGCACGAGCAGTGGGGCACCCGTGTGTTCGACTTTGGACGTGGAGAGGTGCAGAGCTTTTTGATCTCCTCCGCCATGTTCTGGGTGGAGCAGTATCACATCGATGGCATCCGTGTGGACGCGGTGGCCTCCATGCTCTACCTGGATTACGGGCGGGAGCCCTGGCAGTGGAGCCCCAACGTCCGGGGCGGGAAAGAAAACCTGGAGGCGGTGGAGTTCCTGAAAAAGCTCAATTCCGCTGTCTTGACAGAACACCCCGGCGTCATGATGATCGCAGAGGAATCCACCGCCTGGCCGCTGGTGACAAGGCCTCCGCAGGTGGGGGGGCTCGGGTTTAACTTCAAGTGGAACATGGGCTGGATGAACGATATGCTGGCCTACACCTCCATGGACCCGATCTACCGGGCGTACAACCACGACAAGCTCACTTTCAGCATGATGTACGCCTTTTCAGAAAACTTTATCCTTCCCATTTCCCACGACGAGGTAGTGCATGGAAAGTGCTCCCTGATCAGCAAGATGCCGGGGGAATACTGGCACAAATTTGCGGGAGTGCGCTCCTTTATGGGCTATATGATGGCCCATCCGGGGAAAAAGCTCACCTTTATGGGGACGGAGTTCGGGCAGTTTATCGAGTGGAATTACGAGCAGGAGCTGGACTGGCTTTTGCTGGACTATGAAAAACACAGCCAGCTGCAGGAGTTTTTCCGCCAGCTCAACCGTTTTTATTTAAAAACTCCCTCCTTTTGGCAGGTAGAGGACAGCTGGGATGGGTTCCGGTGGCTTGCCCACGACGACAGTTCCCAGAGCGTCATCTCCTTCCAGAGGATGGATGAAAATGGGGTTCCCATCACGGTGGTGTGCAATTTCTGCCCGGTGATGCGGGAGCATTATGTGATCGGTGTGCCGGGCTGGGGAAAATACAAGGAGGTGCTCAGCACCGACGACGCCCGGTTCGGCGGAATGGGGATATCCAACGGCGAGGTGCGCACAAATGACCTTCCGGCCCACGGGTTTGAACAGTCGGTGGAGCTGACGCTTCCCCCGCTTTCCGTATTGTATTTTTCTTACCGGGAGCTCAAAAAGCCCGGCAGGAAAAAAACTGTTGTCCGTCCAAAGCCAGCTTTGGAGCCATAACTTGGTATATTACCCACATGGGGAGGTATTTATCATGAGGAAAAAAGAGTGGATCGCAATGCTTTTAGCCGGAGGGCAGGGAAGCCGTCTGTATACCCTGACCAGGAACCTGGCCAAGCCGGCGGTCCCCTACGGCGGAAAATATCGGATCATCGATTTCCCGCTCTCCAACTGTGTCAACTCCGGCATCGATACTGTCGGTGTACTGACCCAGTATCAGCCGCTGGTGCTCAACGAATACATTGGCACCGGTCAGCCCTGGGACCTGGACCGCCAGGAGGGAGGCGTCTTTGTGCTGCCGCCCTATCAGAAGAGCTCCGGCTCGGACTGGTACAAGGGCACGGCCAACGCCATTTATCAGAATACGCCTTTCATCGAGCGGTATGACCCGGAATATGTGCTGATCCTTTCCGGAGACCATGTATATAAAATGGATTATTCCCGGATGCTCAGCTATCACAAGGAGCGGGGGGCGGACTGCACCATCGCAGTGCTGGAGGTACCCATGGAGGAGGCCTCCCGGTTCGGCATCATGAACTGTGAGCCGGACGGCAAGGTGTATGAGTTTGAGGAGAAGCCCAAGCAGCCCAAGAGCAACCTGGCCTCCATGGGAATTTACATTTTCAGCTGGAAGAAGCTGCGGGAGTACATGGAGGAGGACGCGAAGGACCCAAACTCCGCCAACGATTTTGGAAAGAATATCATCCCCAATATGCTTTCCGCCGGGGAGAAGATGTACGCCTATTCCTTTGACGGCTATTGGAAGGATGTGGGGACTATCGACAGCCTCTGGGAGGCCAACATGGATCTTCTCAACCCCTATGTTCCCCTGTCGCTGTACGATCCATCCTGGAAGATCTATTCCCGCAACCCGGTGATGCCGCCCCACTATGTGGGAAAGGATGCCTCGGTGCAGAACTCCATGATCACCGAGGGCTGTATCATCCACGGGTGTGTGGATTTTTCAGTGCTGTTTGCCGGCGTCACCATTGAGGAGGGCGCCGAGGTAAGGGACAGCATTGTGATGCCGGGCTCCGTTATCCGCAAGGGGGCTGTAGTGGAATATTCCATTGTGGCGGAGGACGCCGTGATCGGCGAAGGGGCTGTGGTGGGTTCCCGGCCGGAAGAGACCAGCGATAAATCCAAATGGGGCATCGCGGTGGTCGGAAACGGTGTGACAGTAGGCGCCGGAGCGGTAGTGCCGCCCAAATCCATGGTGGAGTGCGATATCCCGGAGAAGGAGGTATTTTCGATATGACGGACAGCAGCGCGCTTGGAATCATTTTTTCCAATATGCATGACGATTATCTCGGAGAGCTGACAAGCCACCGGACCATGGCGTCCATTCCCTTTGGCGGCCGTTACCGGCTGGTGGATTTTGCCCTTTCCAATATGGTGAACTCCGGTATCAGCAATGTGGGCGTGATCACCAAAAGCAACTATCAGTCTTTGATGGACCATCTGGGCAGCGGAAGAGAGTGGGATCTGGCCCGGAAAAGAGGCGGCCTTGTGCTTCTTCCGCCCTATGCCAGCGCAGACTCCTCTGGTGTCTACCGGGGGCGGCTGGATGCCTTGGCCAACGTGATCGGCTATATCCAGCGGACACGGGCAAAGTATGTGGTCATTTCGGACTGCGACGTTGTGGCAAATATCGATCTGAAAAAAATCATCCGCAGCCACGAACGTTCCGGCGCGCAGATCACTTTGCTGTACAGCCAGCAGAATGTGACGGAGGATATGCGCAGGGATATCACCCTTCTGGAGATGGACACCGACAGCCGGGTCCGGGAGGTGCTGATCAACCCATTTGCCACCGGAGTGCGGAATGTCTATATGGATATCGCGGTCATTGAGAAAGACCTGCTGGAAAAGATTATTTTGGACGGCCGCAGCCGCAACCAGCTCAGCTTCCGCAAGGATGTCCTGGTGGCGCAGAAGGACAAGATTATTATCAAGGCCTACGAATTTGACAAGTATATCGTGCGCATCAACAGCATCGCTTCTTATTATGAGGCCAGCATGCAGCTTTTAAACCCGGAAGTGCGTTCCGAGCTGTTCCCGCCGGACCGTCCGGTGAAGACAAAGGTGCGGGACGAGGTGCCGGTCAAATACGGGCTGGCGGCGTCGGTCTCCAATTCCCTGCTGGCGGACGGCTGCATCATCGAGGGCGAGGTGGAAAACTCCATTTTGTTCCGCGGCGTAAAGGTGGGCCGGGGGGCGAAGGTGAAAAACTCCATCGTTATGCAGGGGTCGATCGTTGGGGACAGCGCAGGCCTCGACTATGTCATTGCGGACCGGGATGTGACGATCCGGGATACCAGGCGGTTGATGGGCTATGTGAGCTATCCGCTGTTTATCACCAAGGGAAGCGTGGTATAAAAGCCGCAGCCTGGTGCATAAAGCTATCAAACCTGAAGCGAAGGAGGCAGATTTATGAGGATCTTATATGCGGCCAGTGAGGTGTACCCATTTGCGGTGTCCGGCGGTCTTGGCGACGTGGCGGGTTCCCTCCCCAAAGCCATCCGCAAAAGGATGCATGCCTGCCGGGTGGTAATGCCGCTTTATGGAGACATCAAGCCGGAGCTGAGGGCCCAAATGAAGTATGTGACCAACTTTTCCGTCAGCGTAGCCTGGCGTACTCAATATTGTGGCGTCTTTGAGATGACCCACAACGGTGTGGTGCATTATTTCCTGGACAACGAGTACTACTTCAAGCGCCCCGGGCTTTACGGCTTTTACGACGACGGCGAGCGCTTCGCATTCTTCTCCCGGGCCATTTTGGAAATGCTGCGGCATATTGATTTTGAGCCGGAGATCATCAACTGCAATGACTGGCAGACGGCTCTGGTGCCGGTGTACCTCAACCTGTTCTACCGGGGCGAGAGGAAATTTCGGGATATCAAGACGGTCCTTACCATCCACAACATCCAATACCAGGGGAAATACGGCCTGGAGATGGTGGGGGATGTGTTGGGGCTTCCGGCGGGGGCCACGCCTATCGTAGAGTATGACGGCTGCGTCAACTACATGAAGGGCGGCATCGACCAGTGCAATATGATCACCACGGTGAGCCCCTCCTATGCGCGGGAAATACTGGACCCATGGTATGCCCACGGGCTGGACCGTATTTTGAAGGTGCGGCAGTTTAAGCTCTGCGGTATCCTCAACGGCATCGACACGGAGGTCTACGACCCGGATAACGACCCCGCCGTGCGCTACCCCTACAGCGCAGAAAATGTGGAGGCCAAAAAGGAAAACAAAAAGTCTCTTCAGCAGGAGTTGGGCCTGCCTCAGGACGAAGACCGCATGCTGCTTGTTATGGTGACCCGCCTGGTCTCCCACAAGGGGCTGGATCTGGTCAAATACATCTGCGAAGATCTGCTGCAGAAAGATATCCAGCTGGCGGTACTGGGCTCCGGAGATTACCTTTATGAGGAATTCTTTGAGGAGATGAGAAAGCGACACCCCGACCGCATGGCCTTTGTAAAAGGCTTTATCCCGGATCTGGCCCGGCGGTTCTACGCCGGCGGCGACGCCTTTTTGATGCCCTCCAAGTCGGAGCCCTGCGGCCTTGCCCAGATGGTGGCTCTGCGCTACGGCACCATCCCGGTGGTGCGCTCCACCGGCGGCCTGAAGGATTCCATTCTGGACTTGGGGGACGAGAGCGGAGAGGGCAACGGGTTTACCTTCCAGAGCTACAACGCCCACGATATGCAGGGCGCGGTGGAGCGGGCCCTGGAGAAGTATGCCGACAAGGATGCCTGGCGGCACATCGTTGCCCATGGAATGCGCTGCGATTTCAGCTGGAAACGCTCCGCCGCCGAGTACATTGCCCTGTATAAAAAAATCCTGGAAAAATAACGGCCCGCAAAACGCCCCGAAGGGGCGGCAAAAGGAAGGTGTGCAGGGATGAGGGGCAGATACATAGCGCTTGCGTTTGTGCTGGCGGCGGCGCTTATGCTGGCAGCGGCGGGCTGTTCCGGCGGCTCCGGGGTTTCGGCTTCCGCAGGCGGTGAAATTTCCGGCGTGGAAGGCGGGACAAAGCCCAACACAGATGTGGGCGCCCTGCAGCCCGAGGAAAACGAGCTGCGGGAAGAAGGTTTAGAGCCGGAGGCGCCGCAGAGCGGGGCTTCCCAGGAAACTTCTGCTTCTGCGGACGCGCAGTCCGCTGCGGAGCCGGAGAAAGAGACTGCCTGCAAAAGCGGGACCACCTGGCTCAAGGCAAGCGACGGATACTATTTTTATGAGCTTGAGTTTGCAGACGGGGAACTTGTGGCAGGCTGGCTCGACAGTGACGAGGGCAAAGGCGGCTGGGGAGGAGACTCCGGCTACGGTATCGAAAACTGCAGGTTCTACGGAATGACCGTCGAGGAGACGGCCAAACTGCTGGAAAGTGAAAATTATATCGTTTCCATCGAATGACCGGCGTCACAGATCAAAATGGCTCTCAGCTTGGCTAAGAGCCATTTTTGTTGTCGCCGGGTGCAGTTACCCGAAAAACAGCCGGACGGCAAGGGCGCTTAGAAGGAAACCGGTCAGGTCCCCCACCGCAGCGGCGGGGAGGGTGTGCCGGGTGCGGGAGACCTTGACCGCGCCATAATAGATGGCGATGGTGTAAAAGGTGGTTTCGGTGGAGCCCTGCAGCACACTGGCCACCCGCCCAGCGAAGCTGTCCGGGCCGCAGGCGTTCAGAATGTTTTCAAAGATCACCAGGGCCCCGCTGCCGGAGACCGGACGCAGCAGCGTCAGGGGGATTACCTCGGCGGGAAAGTTCATAAGGTCGGCCAGGGGCTTTAAAGCCCAGGTGAGAACGTCCAGGGCTCCGGAAGCGCTGAACATTTCCACCGCAGTCATCAGGCCCACCAGGGCGGGCAGTACCCGCAAAGTGGTTTTGACGCCGCCCGCGGCCCCCTCCAAAAAGGCGTCGAATACCGGAACCCTGTGGCACAGCCCCCACAGGGCGATGAACGCCACCACCGTGGGGAGCGCCAGCTCCGAGATGCTATTTGCCCATTCCACGGCGCCGCCTCCCCCACAGCTCAAACAGTTTAGCGGCAAGCAGCGCCGCGGAGACGGAACACAGGGAGGAGAACCACACGGCGGGAAGGATCTCAAGCGGGGCGGCGGAGCCGGCCGCCAACCGCAGTGCCGCCGTGGTGGTGGGGATCAGCTGCAGTGAGGCGGTGTTGAGCACGACAAACAGAACCATGTGGCCGCTTGCCGTGCCGGGGTTGGGGTTTTGCTTTTCCAGCTCCTCCATGGCAGCGATCCCCAGGGGGGTGGCCGCGTTCCCCAACCCCAGCAGATTGGCCGTGATATTCATGGTGATGGCGCGGGCGGCGGGGGAGGTGGGGGAGAGCCCCCGGAACAGCAGACGAAACAGCGGGGACATGAGACGGCTGAGCTTTTCTGTAAGGTGGGAACGCTGGGCCACCTCCATCAGCCCGCTCCAGAGGCACATGGCCCCCAGCAGCTTGATGGAGAGGGAAACGGCCCGGGAAGCGCCCCCTACCGCCGCCGAGGACACCTCGGCCATGCGACCGCCAAGCAGCCCGAATATCAGGGAGAGCCCTACCATGGCGCAAAAGATCCAGTTCATCATAAGATCCATCATCCTTTCCCGTGAAAAGCAGGACAGTATGGGGCTTTGCCTGTTCTTTTTAAGGGTATTCACCGTCTGCGCAAAAAAACACAAAAAACAGGGAAGGAGCTGCACAGGGCAGGGCACCGGGGCATATAATGAAAGACGGCGGAAAGCTATATTTTTTGAAGGGCCCTTAAACGCCGCGGATAAGCGCCCGGGAGAGGGCAGGGCGGCGGCCGTATGCCTGCCCGGTTTCAGCGCGCACTGCTGGGGCCGGGCTGCGGATACGGGCTTTGCAAAGGGGGAAAACCATGGAAAGACGGGGGCGGCGGCGCGGCCGCGGGTGGTTTCATTTTTGGGCGGCGCTGCTCTGCCTGCTCATCCTGACGGTGCTGCTGGACGGGCGGGTGCGCCCGGTGGTAAAAGCCTATGCCGGGTATCAGGCAAGGGTCTATGCCACCCGCGCTATCGACGAGGCGGTGCTGGAGGTGCTCTCCCGGGAAGGGGTCTCCTACGATAAGCTGGTGCACATCGACCGGGGGGAGAGCGGGGAGGTTATTGCCCTTCAGGCGGACACGGTGGCCATCAACCGGCTCAAAAGCCTTCTCACGGCGGAAATCTCCGACAGGCTGGAGGGAATGGAGCGGCAGGAGATCCGGGTCAACATCGGCACCCTCAGCGGGTTTCAGTTCCTGGCCGGGAGAGGGCCTGCCGTCTCCTTCCATCTGGCCCCGGCGGGGTACGCCAGGGCGGACCTCTACAATGCGTTTGACAGCGCGGGGGTCAACCAGACCCGGCATCAGATCATGCTGGAGGTAGAGTCAAACATCACCGCGGTGATCCCGGCTTACTCGGTCACCACCCAGGTCACCACCGGGGTGGTGTTGGCGGAGACGGTGATCGTGGGCGGTGTGCCGGAGGCCTATCTGAATGGCCCCGGCTTTTTCCGGGCATCCTGAGGGCAGAAAGGGCCGCAAAGGGAAAAACCTGTGGTTTCCCCTTTGCGGCGGCGGCTTTTTATGGTATACTCTAAGATTGTAGCAGGGCAAACCCGGCGCCGATTCGGCAGCGAGGTCTTTGCCCGGAAAAAGGAGCGCCGGAATGGAAGAGGAAGAGATCAAAAAACAGATCGGGGAGCTCACCGAGCGGGTGGCATACCACGCGCGCCGCTATTACGAGGACGACGCCCCGGAGATAGAGGACTTTGAATATGACCGGCTGTTCCACCGCCTGATGGAGCTGGAGCGGGAGTATCCGCAGTATGTGCGGGAGGATTCCCCTACCCACCGCATCGGCTGGGGCCGCCGCAACAGCTTTGCCCCGGTGGAACACACGGTGCCAATGGGCAGCCTGCAGGATGTGTTCTCGCTGGACGAAGTGCGGGATTTTGTCGGCCGGGTGCTGGAAGCGGAACCGGAGGCCGCCTTTGTGGTGGAGCCCAAGATCGACGGGCTGTCTGTGTCGCTGGAATACCGGGACGGGCTCCTGCAGAGGGGCTCCACCCGGGGGGACGGCTTCACCGGGGAGGATGTCTCCGCCAACCTGCGCACCATCCGCACTGTTCCCCTGCGCCTGCGGGAACCGGTGCCGTTTTTGGAGGTGCGGGGCGAGGTATATATGTCCTGGCAGAGCTTTCAGGACGTGGCGAAGGAGCAGGAGCTGCGGGAACAGGAGCCCTTTAAAAACCCCCGCAACGCGGCGGCGGGCTCCCTGCGCCAGAAGGACCCGGCTGTGACCGCCGGGCGAAAGCTGGACATCTTTGTTTTTAACATCCAGCGCATCGAGGGCCGGGAGCTTGCCTCCCACCGGGAGTCGCTGGACTATCTTGCGTCCCTGGGTTTTTCGGTGATCCCGTCCTATCGCACCTGCCATACAGCGGAGGAGGTCTGCCGGGAGATCGAGGCCATTGGGCGGCGCCGGGAGGAGTTTTCCTTCGGCATCGACGGCGCGGTGGTGAAGGTGGACAGCTTCACCGCCCGGGAGGCCCTGGGCTCTACGGCCAAATACCCCAAGTGGGCAGTGGCCTTTAAATACCCGCCGGAAGAAAAGGACACTGAGCTTTTGAGCATCGAGGTAAAGGTGGGGCGCACCGGCGCCCTCACCCCCACGGCGGTATTTTCCCCCATCCTTTTGGCCGGCACCACGGTGAGCCGGGCGGTGCTGCACAACCAGGGCTTTATCGACGAAAAGGGGATCTCGGTGGGGGATATCATCCGGGTGCGCAAAGCGGGGGACATCATCCCGGAGGTGGTGTCGGTGACCCGGCACGACCCGGCAAGGCCGGTGTACCGGCTGCCGGACTTCTGCCCCGCCTGCGGCGCCCCGGTGTTCTTTGACGGGGAGCAGGCGGCCAAACGCTGCGAAAACCCGGAATGCCCCGCCCAGCTGCTGCGCAATCTCATCCACTTTGCCAGCCGGGACGCCATGGATATCGAAGGGCTGGGCCCTGCCATCGTGGAGGCCCTGGTGGAAAACGGGCTGGTGCGTTCCCCGGCGGACCTGTACGGCCTTACCCTCCCGGAGCTTTCCCGGCTGGAGCGCATGGGCAAAAAGAGCGCGGAAAACCTGCTGGCGGCCCTGGAAAGCTCCAAGGGCCAGGGGCTGGGCCGGCTGGTGTTTGCCTTGGGGATCCGGGGCATCGGCCAGAAAGCCGCCCTTTTGCTGGCGGAGCATTTCGGAGAGATGGAAAAGCTCTTCTCCGCCGGAAAAGAAGAGATCTGCGCCATTGAGGGCTTTGGAGAGATCATGGCACAGGCGGTGGAGGAGTATTTCTCCCTGCCGCAGACCCGGGAGCTTGTGGACCGCCTGAAAGCGGCGGGCCTTGCCATGGCCCAGGAACGGGCCGCCACCGGCGGGGAGCTGGCGGGGCTTGCCTTTGTGATTACCGGTACGCTTCCCACCATGAAGCGAAGCGAGGCGGAAAAGCTCATCGCCGCTCACGGGGGCAGGGTGTCCTCCTCAGTTTCCAAAAAGACATCCTATCTGCTGGCGGGGGAGGACGGGGGCAGCAAGCTCGTCCGCGCCCGGGAGCTGGAAGTCCCCATCATCGGGGAGGAAGAGCTGATGCGGATGATCCAAAACGCGTAAAGGCCCGCCGCGGCGCGGCAGGGCTTTCCATAGCAGGGGAGGATGCTCCCCGGTGCTTTTAAAACAAATTAACCGGCCGGGCAAAACCGGCCAGACGGAGGCTGACAGAATGAAGATCGATATCCAGCACATTGCAAAGCTGGCGCGGCTCTCCATCCCGGAGGAAAAAGCGCCCATGTTCGAGCGCCAGATGGAGGAGATCGTCGCCATGTGTGAGAACATGCCGGAGATCACGGCCGATTTTGACCCGGTGGACCCGGCCCATCCCATGGCGCTGCGCCGGGACGAGATTGCCCCTTCCTTCTCCCGGGAGGATATTTTAAGAAACGCGCCCCAGTCCCAGGCGGGCTGTGTGGTGGTGCCCAGAACGGTGGAATAAGGAGGAGACGTCAGTGGAACTTTACGAGATGACAGCGGCGGAACTGAGCCGCATGATGCAGGCGGGGAAATGCTCCGCCGAGGAGGCTGCCCGCTCCGTGCTGGGCCGTATCGACCAGGTGGAGGACAAGGTGGGGGCCTATGTGACGGTGACCGGCGAGACAGCGCTTGAAAAGGCCCGCGAGGTGGACGGGAAGCGCGCCAAAGGCGAAAAGCTCTCCCCTTTGGCTGGCGTTCCCATCGCGGTCAAGGATAATATCTGCACCAGGAATGTGCTGACGACCTGCTCCTCCAAAATGCTTTACAACTTTGTACCGCCCTACAACGCCACCGTTATGGACAAGCTCTCCGACCTGGTGGTGGTGGGCAAGGCCAACATGGACGAGTTCGCCATGGGCTCCTCCTGCGAGACCTCTTACTTCCACAAGACCGCCAACCCCCATGGGCTGGACTATGTCCCCGGGGGAAGCTCCGGCGGCTCCGCCGCCGCTGTGGCGGCGGGCGAGGCTCCCCTGGCCCTGGGCTCCGACACCGGCGGCTCCATCCGCCTGCCCGCGTCCTTCTGCGGCGTGGTGGGCCTTAAGCCCACCTACGGCTCGGTCTCCCGCTACGGGCTGGTGGCCTTTGCCTCCTCGCTGGATCAGATCGGCCCCTTCGGGCGTTCGGTGGAGGACGTGGCCATGCTCTATTCCGCCATCTGCGGCAAAGACCCCATGGACGCCACCTCGGCGGACCGCGCCTACCCGGATTTTGCCGCCGCCCTCTGCGGGGATGTGCAGGGCCTTCGCATCGGCCTGCCCCGGGAGTACTTCGGCAAGGGTGTGGAGGAAGAGACCCGGCGCGCGGTCATGGATGCGGTGAAGGTTTTGGAGAAGAAGGGCGCCTGCGTCAAAGAGATCTCCCTCCCCAGCACCGATTACGCCCTCTCCGCTTATTACATGATCTCCTCCGCGGAGGCATCCTCCAACCTGGCGCGCTTTGACGGCGTCAAGTACGGTTTCCGGGCCGAGGGCTGCGAGGGCCTCACCGAGCTGTACGAAAGGACCCGCAGCGAGGGCTTCGGGGACGAGGTCAAACGCCGCATCATGCTGGGCACCTTTGTGCTGAGCTCCGGCTTCTACGACGCCTACTACAAACGCGGAAAACAGCTGCAGCAGCAGATCGCCGCGGAGTTTTCCGCCGCGTTCGAGGGCTGTGACGTTATCGCCACGCCCACCTCCCCCACCACCGCCTTCAGGATGGGGGAGAACCTGGGAGACCCGCTGAAAATGTACGCCGCCGATATCTGCACCGTCACGGTGAATATTGCGGGGCTGCCGGGCCTTTCCATCCCCTGCGGCACGGGTGCAAACGGCCTGCCGCTGGGCCTGCAGCTGATCGGCCCCAAATTTGCGGAGCAGACCCTGCTCAACACCGCAAGAGCGTATGAGATCGAAACGGGCGGCTTCCGGGCCATCCCGGAAATTCACTGAGGGAGGCGGACGACATGAAAAACTATGAAATGGTCGTGGGCCTGGAGGTCCACGCGGAGCTCAACACCGCCACCAAAATTTACTGCAGCTGCAAAAACTCTTTCGGTTCGGCGGTCAATTCCAACTGCTGCCCGGTGTGCACCGGCATGCCCGGCACCCTGCCCACCCTCAACGAGAAGGTGGTGGAGTACGCCGTCAAGATGGGGCACGCCCTCAACTGCGAGATCAACCCCGTCTGCAAGCAGGACCGGAAAAATTACTTTTACCCCGACCTTCCCAAGGCCTACCAGATCTCCCAGTTTGATATCCCTCTGTGCGGGAACGGCTACCTGGACGTGATCCTGGACGACGAGGGTACCACCAAGCGCATCGGCGTCACCCGCATCCACATCGAGGAGGACGCCGGAAAGCTCATCCATGACGACAGCTTTGCGGGCTCTCTGGTGGATTTTAACCGCTGCGGCGTCCCGCTGATCGAGATCGTATCCGAGCCGGATATGCGCTCCTCCGCCGAAGCCAAGGCCTACCTGGAGACCATCAAGTCCATCCTTCAGTACATCGACATCTCCGACTGTAAAATGCAGGAGGGCTCCATCCGCTGCGACATCAACGTCTCGGTGCATAAGCCCGGCGAGCCCTTCGGCACCCGCTGCGAGATGAAGAACGTCAACAGTTTCTCCGGCGCCGTCCGGGCCATTGAGTACGAGGCCGCCCGGCAGATCGAGGTACTGGAAAACGGCGGCGTCATCCATCAGGAGACCCGCCGCTGGGACGACCCGGCGGGGAAGTCCGTGCTGCTGCGCAGCAAGGAGGACGCCCAGGACTACCGCTATTTCCCGGAGCCGGACCTGCTGACCATCGTAGTGCCGGAGCAGAAGGTAAAGGACCTGCGGGACACCCTGCCGGAACTGCCCCAGCACAAGACCCTCCGCTTTATGAAGGAACTGGGGCTCCCCCGGTTTGACGCGGGGCTGCTGGTGGATTCCATGGAAAAGGGAGCCTTCTTTGACGCCTGCGTGGCGCTGGGCTCCTGCAAACCCAAGAACATCGCCAACTGGCTGCTGGGGGATGTTTCCCGCCTGTGCAATGAAAAAAACCTCGCCCTGGCGGACACGGAGCTCACTCCGGAGAAGCTCTGCGGGATGATCGCCATGATCGAAAAGGGGGAGATCTCCGGCAGCGCCGGCAAGACGGTGGTGGAGGAGATCATGTTCTCCGGCAAAAACGCCGCCCAGGTGGTAAAGGAGAAGGGCCTGGCCCAGATCTCCGACGCCGGAGCCCTGGAGGAGATCGTCAAGGCGGTGCTGGCGGCCAACGAAAAATCGGTGGCCGACTATAAAAACGGCAAGACCAATGCCATCGGCTTTTTGGTGGGCCAGTGTATGCGCCAGTCCAGGGGGCAGGGCAACCCCGCGCTGATTAAGGAGCTGCTGCTCCGGCATCTGGGCTGATTTTACAGAAGGAGAGGACGCTTTTGACAAAGCGCCTCTCTTTTTTGTGGACAGCGCCGGACAAAAACGCTACAATCAAAGGGAAGAGACCACAGACGGCTGCGGCCGCCGGAGAGGAGAGAAACGCCATGAAACCGAAGTTTTTTTATCTGGGCCATGGCAGCCTGCGCTTTGAGACAACACGGGGGCAACTGATCTACGTGGATCCTTACGCCGGGGAGGATTACGGCCCCGAGGCCGACCTGCTTTTGGTGACCCACGGGCATTATGACCACAGCGCGGTGGAACTGGTGACCAAAAAGCCGGATTGTCTTACCGTCACCTGGGCGGAGGCGCTGGCGGGAGGGAGCTACCACACCTTCCAGAAGGACGGCATCACGGTGGCCGCTGTGCCCGCCTGCAACAAAAACCACGATATCGCCCAGTGTGTTGGGTATGTGGTGGGCTTTGACGGCATCCGGGTGTACTGCGCGGGGGATACCTCCATTGTGGGGGACATGGATGAAGCGGCGCGGTACCGGGTGGACTACGCCTTTCTGCCCACCGACGGCGTGTATAACATGTCCCCGGAGGAGGCATCCCGCTGCGCGGAACTCATCGGATGCCGGCATGTGGTGCCCATCCACACCCTGGTGGGCGGCTATGACCGCGCCATGGCCCAGCGAGTGCAGCACCCGGGCCGCATCATCGTGGAGCCGGGGGAGACGCTGGAGCTGTAAAAGAGAATTTTTAAAACAGGCAAAAAGTGTGCGGCAGATAGCCGCGCACTTTTTGCATTTTGGCGCAATAAAAACAGGCCGCTTAAGCGGCCTGCAAAAGTCATATAGTTGGCCGAACGACTGATATGTCTAAAAGCACTGCCGTTATATTTTTTAGGGTTGTCTCAGGCCGATCGGCCTTTTTAACGGGCCGTGTACCAAGCTGGCGCAGGGCCATGCAGAACAAAAGGACTGTAGCGGCGCAAAGGAATTTTCAGTTCATCTTTTTCATCTGTAACACCCCCATCTATTATTGTATTTTTGATCGCATGTCTTTTTTAAATTTATGATAGAAGATATTTGTTCGATTTTCCACTATTTATAAAAAATAGAATTGTTGAAGTTTTTCAGCTTAATGGGGCAAAAGGACGCTGAAACATGCCTTTTTCCCCGCGGCGGCCTTTTTGCGCCGGCTTGTACAAAGGTAAGCTCCTGCCCGGCAGTTTAAGGCGCAATGAGAGCGGGGCGGTTTCTTTTTGAAATTCCGGCGTGTCCCATCCCTTTTCCGAAACGACAAAAATCCTCCTCCGGCCCCATAAAAATTTAGAAAAATAGGTAAAATTTGGAGATGAAAAGGCCGGAAAAAAATTCATTTTAAAGAGCGGGGAGGCTTTTTGCAGGAAGATCATGGAAACGGGCCTGAAATGGGGAAAAACAAGGCCTTTTAGGCGATAAAAATTTCGTAAATGGAGGTGTGAGAACTTGCATTTTCCACATCGACCCGTTATAATGGTCTTACAGTGGTGCGAAGTGGTGAAAAAAGGTTAAAAAACCCTGGAAAGAGAGGACGGTGGACAAGGTGTTGATCGGCGAGTATTCCCACAGCCTGGACGCCAAGGGCCGAGTCAACTTTCCCTCCCGCCTCAGGGAAGACCTTGGAGAGCACTTCATCCTGGCAAAAGGGCTGGACCGCTGTCTCTTTGTCTATTCGCTGGAGGAATGGGGAAACTTAGAGAAAAAGATCAGAGAACTGCCCATGTCCAAGGCGGGGGCCCTGCAGAGGTTCTTCTTTTCGGGGGCCATCGACGTGACGGTGGACAAGCAGGGGCGCATCATTATTCCGCAGAACCTTCGGGAATATGCGGGGCTTGACCGGGACATCATGATCATAGGCGCGTCCTCCCGAGCGGAGATCTGGAACAAAGACGCATGGCAGGCAAGCTGTGAGGCGCTGACGCCGGAGATGATAGCCGCCGCCATGGAGGACATTGGATTTTAACACACAGGAGGGAGGCGGAAGGATGGAGTTTGAACATTTTTCCGTGCTTCTTCAGGAATGTATCGAGGGGCTCTCCATTCGCCCGGAGGGCATCTACGTAGACGGCACCGCCGGCGGCGCGGGGCACTCGAAAGAAATTGCCCGCAGGCTTACCACCGGGCGGCTCATCGCCCTGGATAAAGACCCGGACGCGGTGCGGACAGCCTCCGAGAGGCTCTCCTGCTACCCCGGGGCGCAGGTGGTACAGACGGACTTTGCCGAGATATCCGCCGTGCTCGACCGTCTTGGCGTCGGGCAGGTGGATGGGATCCTGCTGGACCTGGGGGTTTCCTCCTACCAGCTGGACAACGCCGAACGGGGGTTTTCCTACCACCAGGATGCGCCGCTTGACATGCGCATGAGCCGGGAGGGGCTTTCCGCCCGTGACCTGGTGAATACCTGGAGCCCGGAGGACATGGCCCGGATCATACGGGAGTTCGGCGAAGAGAAATACGCCTGGTCCATTGCCAAAAATATTGCAAAGGCAAGGGCGGAGGCGCCGGTGGAGACCACCGGGCAGCTGGCGGATATCATCCGCTCCTCCATGCCGTTTTCGGCCCGGCGGGACGGAAACCCCGCCAACAAGACCTTTCAAGCCATCCGCATCGCCGTCAACGGCGAACTGGACAGCCTTTCCCGGGTGCTGGACAGCGCCTTCGACCGGCTGGCACCGGGAGGAAGGTTCTGCATCATCACCTTCCATTCCCTGGAGGACCGGATGGTCAAACAGAAATTCGCGGGCTTTGCCAAAGGGTGCACCTGCCCGCCGGATTTTCCGGTGTGTGTCTGCGGGAAGAAGCCCAGAGGAAAGCTGATCACGAAAAAGCCGGTGGAGCCGGGCGAGGAAGAGCTTGCACAGAACCGCCGCAGCCGGAGCGCCAAGCTCCGCGTTATTGAAAAATTGCAGGAGTACCGGGCGCCGGACGTCTGAGAGAAAATAGAGTTCATCATAAAGGAGAGGGAATTGCATGGCCGCTGCAAATCAAGCATATGATCTGTCACGTTACGAACAGAGAACAGAAAAGCCAAAAATGCAGGTGGTCAGCCGTCCGGCTCCGGTGAAATCCGTCATGGGGGTGCGGCCCATCACGGCGCTGATGTGCCTGTGCCTGGTGGTGGCTTCCATTGCGGTACTGCTTTACAATAACGCGGTGCTCACCGAGATCGGCGACCGGGTAAACGAGGCAAACTCCACCCTTAAGGCCATGCAGGCGGAGGAGGAGAGGCTCAACACCGAGCTGGAGTTTAAGCTCTCCAACAAAAACGTGGAGGAGATCGCCTCCCGGAACCTGGGGCTTGCAAAGCTTGAAAAATATCAGGTGGACTATATTGACATGTCCTCCGAGGATGTGGTGACCTTAAAGCAGGACAAGGAGGAAAACGTCTGGAACCAGATCGGAAATGTGATCGCGAAAATACAGTCATACCTTGTCGCTTGAACAAATAAGATGGTAATGCCCTGTGGGGAAAACGAAAGAGTTAAGAGTGACATCTTGACTCTTTGTTTATTTCAGGCTGAAGCGACCGGTTTCGACACAGACCGGAAAGAAAAGAATGGAGGCTCAGCCGATGGCGGTATTGGGACCCAGCGTGAGAATGAAAAAAAGGATGATCGTATGTATCATCGCCCTGTCTATCCTGGGCACGGCGGTGATTTTGCTGCGCCTGTTCCGGCTGCAGATGGTGGATGCGGAGGAACTGCAGCGCCGGGCCGCCCAGCAGCAGATGCGGGTGACCAGCATCAGCTCCCAGCGGGGGACAATCCGGGACCGCAACGGAAATATCCTGGCCAAGAGCGGCACGGTGTGGACGGTGTATATCTCCCCGGTGGATATTGACAGTGAGGAGGAACGGCAGCTCATCGCCAACGGTCTTGCGGAGATCCTGGATGTGAGCCCGGAATTCGTGATCGAAAAATCTCAGCGCAATACATATTACGAGATCATCAAGCGGAAGATCGAACGGCCCCTGGCCGACGAGATCACCCAGTTTACACAGGACAACGACATCACGGCGGTGGGCTTGGAGGAAGACTACAAGCGCTATTACCCCTATGGAAACCTTGCTTCCACCGTGCTCGGCTTTACCGGTATGGAGAATCAGGGCGCCTACGGGATAGAAGCCTACTACGACAAGGTGCTCAGCGGTACCCCCGGCCGGGTGGTATCCGCCAAGAACGCCTGGGGCACCGATATGCCCTTTAAGTACGAGAAAATGTACGAAGCCAAGGACGGCAACGATATCGTCCTCACCATCGACGTCAATATCCAGCAGTTTTTGGAAAAGCACCTGGAGCAGGCGGTCATCGAGCACAATGTCAAAAACAAGGCGGCGGGCGTGGTGATGGATGTTCAGACCGGGGAGATCCTGGCCATGAGCACCAAGCCGGACTTTGACCCCAACAGCCCCAATGAGATATACGACCCGGCGGTAAAGGCACAGCTTGCGGAAATGAAGGCCGCCCTGGAACTTATTGCCGATGAAACGGAGCGGGAAACCGCCCAGCAGGAATATACCTCCGCCCTGGCCAGCGCCCAGTTTGACCAGTGGCGCAATAAGGTGATCTCCGACCCCTACGAGCCGGGCTCTGTCTTTAAGATCATCACCGCTTCCGCGGCGCTGGAAGAAAAGACCATGAACCTGAACAGCACCTTCAACTGCAGCGGCACCTACGAGCTTTTGCCCGGGGTGCGCTACAACTGCTGGAAAGCCGGCGGCCACGGGCACCAGACCTTTGCCCAGGCCCTGCAGAACTCCTGCAACCCGGCGTTTATCATGATAGGCCAGAGCCTGGGGCAGGAGACCTTCCGAAAGTATTTTGAGGCCTTCGGCCTGATGGAGACCACCGGCGTCGACCTTCCCGGCGAGGCGGGAAGCCTTTACCACGCCGACGGGGATTTCAGCGTCGTCTCCCTGGCCAGCTCCTCTTTTGGGCAGACCTTCAAAGTGACGCCGCTGCAGCTGATCACGGCGGTCTCCGCGGCTTTCAATGGCGGAGAGCTGATGCAGCCCTATGTGGTAAAGCAGGTGATCGACTCCGAGGGGAATACCGTGGAGGAGACCCAGCCCGTTATCAAGCGGCAGGTCATCTCCGCCGAGACCAGCGCCACCATCGCGGCGCTGTGCGAATCTGTTGTGGAGTTGGGCTCCGGTAAAAACGCCTACATCCCGGGCTACCGCATCGGCGGCAAGACCGGTACCTCCGAAAAGCTCGACAAGCAGAACAACGGCGAGGTGGATAAGCGCATCTCCTCCTTTATGGGCTTTGCTCCGGCGGACGACCCAAAGGTAGCGGTGCTCATCATGCTGGATGAACCCTATATGACAAACCCCTACGGTTCGGTCATTGCGGCGCCGGTGGTGAAAAACATCATGGCGGATGTGCTGCCCTATTTGGGGATCGAGCAGGTGTTTTCGGATACCGAGCAGAAATACGCCAATGTGAAGGTGCCGAACCTCAACACCCTCAAAAGAGGCGATGCCGAGGCGGAGCTCAACTCTGTGAACCTCAATGCGCGCTTTGTGGGGGAGGGCGAGACTGTGGTGAACCAGCTGCCGCAGATGGGCGAGGAAGTTCCCAGGGGCAGCACGGTGATCCTCTACACCGACGACATCACCACCCTGGAGGACGTGGAAGTGCCAAATGTGGTGGGCCTCACCAGCCTTCAGGCCAACGCCTCCATTCTGGGGGAGGGGCTCAATATCCGCATCGAGGGCGCGGTGGAGACCGGGCAGCTGACTCAGGTGATCAGCCAGGATCCGGCGCCTGGAAGCAAGGTGAAGCCCGGCACGGTGGTGGCCATTCAGATCGTCGCAGCGGACCCGGCGGAATGAGAAGAACAGAGAAATTTTAGCGTTTCGACAGAAAGACCGAAAAAAGACACCTTTTTTGGCGTAGAATATTTTTTGCTGGCCTTTGGCGGGGTGGCCCCGCCGCAGAAAAAGAGGGGAGTGACGTCCATGAAACTGCAGCAGATCATGCAGGACATCCGCTGTGCGGAGACCCTGCCGGACCTGGAGATCACCCGGGTGACGGCGGATTCCCGCCAGGTGACCCCGGGGTGCCTTTTCCTGTGCCTCAAGGGGATGCGCTTTGACGGACACAGCGCGGCGGCCCAGGCGGTAAAGGACGGCGCGGCGGCGGTGGTATGTGAGCGGGACCTGGGGCTTCCCTGCCAGGTGCTGGTAGAGGATACCCGAAAGGCCTACGGCCGGGTCTGTTCCAATTTTTACGGCCGTCCGTCGGAGAAGCTGAAGCTTATCGGCATCACCGGCACCAACGGAAAAACTACCATCACCTACCTGCTCAAGCATATTTTGGAAAGCGCGGGGACAAAGGTGGGGCTCATCGGCACCATCCGCAACGAGATAGGCGGGCTGGAGCTGCCCGCCAAGAACACCACGCCGGACCCGGCGGAGCTGCATGTGCTTTTTATGCGGATGCTGCAGGCAGGGTGTGAGTACGTGGTGATGGAGACCTCCTCCCACGCTCTGGAACAGGGGCGCCTGGAGGGGTGCCATTTTGCGGTGGGGGTATTTACCAACCTCACCCGGGATCATCTGGATTACCACGGTACCATGGAAAACTATTACCTGGCAAAAAAGAAGCTGTTTGACCTGTGCGATACCGCGGTTTTAAACCTGGACGACGCCTACGGCCGCCGTCTGGCGAAAGAAGTGTCCTGCCGGGTGCTCACCTTTTCCACCCGGGACGACGCCGCGGATTTTACGGCCAAGAACATCTCCTGCTCCGCTCAGGGCAGCCGGTTTGCCCTGGTGGGGCACTGTGCCATCAGCCGGGTGCAATTCCCCATGCCCGGAGAGTTTGCCGTCTCCAACGCCATGGCGGCCGCCACGGCGGCTCTGGGGCTGGGGCTGGGGCTGGAAGAAACGGCCCGGGGCCTGCGGGACTGCCCCGGAGTGATGGGCCGCACCGAGGTGCTGCCCACGGGGACCGACTACACGGTGATAAGGGATTATGCCCACACCCCCGACGGGCTGGAAAAGATCCTCTCCGCTGTCCGGGGGTTCTGCGCCGGGAGGCTGGTGGTGCTGTTTGGCTGCCCCGGCAACCGTGACCCGGGCAAACGCCCCCAGATGGCCGCCGCAGTGGCAAAATACGCCGACTACATTGTGATCACCTCCGACAACCCCCGGGACGAGGACCCGGAGAAGATCATTGACGACGCCATGCCGGGTCTTGCGGGCTTTACAGGGCCCTGCGAGCGCATCAGCGACCGGTACTCCGCCATCAGCCGGGCGCTGGATATCGCCCGGGCGGGAGATATCCTCATTTTGGCGGGCAAAGGGCATGAGGACTACCAGGTGCTGGGCTACGGTACCATCCACTTTGATGAAAGGGAAGTGGTACTGCAGCTGCTGGAGGAAAAGAAAAAGGACAGAGGGCTTTCAGAATGAAAAGACAGTTTTCGCTCAGCGAGATCTCGGAATGGATCAGCGCGGATAAAAAGATCTTCGGCGCCGCGCAGTCGGTGGTGACCGACTCCAGAAAGATCACCCCCGGCAGCCTGTTCGTGGCCCTGGAGGGGGAACGCTTTGACGGCCACGCCTATCTGGCAGAGGCGCTGCAGAAGGGCGCGGTGGCCGCTGTGGCCCACAAGCGCGGGAACTTCCCCGAGGAGAAGGTGCTCTTTGTGGGGGATACCGGGCGCGCCTACCGGGCCATCGCCAGGCTGCACCGTATCAAGGAGGCCCCCCGCATGGTGGGTATCACCGGCAGTGTGGGCAAAACCTCCACCAAGGATATGATCGCCGCGGTACTTGCCTCTGAGCTCTATACATTAAAAACCGAGGCGAACCTCAACAACCAGTTCGGCGTTCCCCAAACCCTTCTTGGCCTGGATGGACACCAGGCGGCGGTGGTGGAGATGGCCATGACAGCCATCGGGGAGATCGAGGAGCTTGCCCTCACGGTGCTGCCGGATGTGGGGGTGGTCACCAACATCGGGGTGAGCCATATGGAAAAGCTCGGCAGCCGGGACAATATCTTTAAAGCGAAGATGGAGATCCTCTCCGGCCTGCGGGAGGGCTCACCGCTTATCCTCAACGGGGACAGCGACTACCTCTGCGGCTACGAGAACCCCCATTACCGGGTGATCCGGTATGGGCTCTCCGGCCAAAACTGCAATTTGACGGCGGAGGAGATAGAGGAAGAAGGGGCGGGCACATCTTTTGTGGTCTGCTGCGAGGGCAGGCGTACGCCGGTCCGTATTCCGGCTGTCGGGCGGCACAATGTGCTCAACGCTTTGGCGGCTTGGGCGGTGGGGGAGTGTCTTGGCATCTCTCCGGAACACAGGGCGGAAGCCCTGGCCGCCTGCCTTCCCTCCGGCATGCGCCAGCGGATGGTGCCCTGGCGGGGAAGCACCGTAGTGGAGGACTGCTACAACGCGGGGCCCGAATCCATGGAAGCGGCTCTGACCACTCTGGCGGGCCGGCCGGCCATGGGGAAAAAATACGCGGCGCTGGCCGACATGCTGGAGCTGGGAGAGCTTTCCCTTTCCGCCCACCGGAAGGTGGGGCGGCGCGCGGCGGAGCTTGGGCTGGACGGCGTGTTCACCACCGGGGAGATGGGGCGCGTCATCTCGGACGCGGCCCGGGAAGCCGGGGCGGAAAACGCGCGCCATTTTGATACCAAGGAAGATATGGCGGCTTTCCTCGCCGGGCTTTTGGCTCCGGGGGATATCCTCTGGGTAAAGGGGAGCCATGGGATGGCCCTGGAGACCATGCTGCAGACGCTTTATGCCCGGGAATAAAGCCCGGCGACACAGGGAGGACAGAACATGAGGACGTTTACGATCATACTGACCGCGGCGGCGGCTTTTGCCTTAACGGCGGCGCTGGGGAGCTTTTTTGTCCCCTTTCTTCGGAAGGTGAAATATGGGCAAACCATTTTGGATATCGGCCCATCCTGGCATAAGAACAAGCAGGGCACCCCTACCATGGGGGGCGTGATGTTCGTGATCGGCATTTTTGTAGCGGTCACGGTGGGCTATATCACCTACTGCTTTTACAGCCGCGACACGGTGATGGAGGTGCAGACCATCCAGACCGTGCGGTTTTTTGCCGGGCTTCTGATGTCCCTGGCTTTTGGGTTCCTGGGCTTTTTGGATGACTATATCAAGGTGGTCAAAAAGCAAAACCAGGGGCTGACGGCCAGGCAGAAACTTGTGTTTCAAATCCTGATCGGCGCGGCGTATCTGGTGATGCTCCGGCTGGGCGGGGACACCTCCACAGTGCTGATCGTTCCTTTTCTGGGGCAGCTGGACCTGGGGATGCTTTACTATCCCCTCGCCCTGTTTATCATTGTGGGGGCGGTCAACGCCGTCAACCTCACCGACGGCATAGACGGCCTGGCAAGCTCGGTCACCTTCGTGGCGGCCGTGGCGTTTATGATCCTCTCCGCCATGCTCCGGCAGGGGGAGATGCAGATCCTCTCCGCGGCGCTGGCCGGCGCGATGATCGGGTTTTTGGTGTGGAATTTCCATCCGGCCAAGGTGTTCATGGGGGATACCGGCTCCCTGTTTTTGGGCGGTATGGTGGTGGCTCTGGCTTTTGGGATAGGGCTGCCGGTGCTGCTTGTGCTGGTGGGGTTTGTCTATTTCGCGGAGGCTCTCTCGGTGATCCTGCAGGTGGCCTCCTTTAAGCTCACGGGCAAGCGTATCTTTAAAATGAGCCCCATCCACCATCATTTTGAGATGTGCGGGTGGAGCGAGGTGAAGATCGTCACCGTATTTTCTGTTGTCACAGCCGTCGGCTGTATCATCGCCGTCGTCGGGGTAAGAGGCCTCCTGTAAAGGGAGAGCAGCGGCCCGCCGCGGCAAAGGGGAGGGATCGATCATGGCGGCAAGGAAAAAAGCCGTATCGGAAGAGACACAGCGGCCCGGCCGCGGAAATATCGACGTGACCTTTCTGGTGCTGGTGCTGCTTCTGCTCACCTTCGGCCTTGTTATGATGTTTTCGGCAAGCTATGCTTACGCCTATTACCGCATGGACGACAGCTTCTATTATATCAAACGGCAGCTGCTGTTTGCCGTGGGCGGGCTGGGCGTTATGATCTTTTTAGCTTATTTCGACTACCGCTGGTGGAGGAAGCTGGCGCTCCCCGTTTTTGCGGCCAGTATACTGATGCTGGTGGTGGTGCTGTTCATGCCGGAGCGCAACGGCGCCAAAAGGTGGATCGAGCTCGGGCCGCTCACCTTTCAGCCCTCGGAGATCGCAAAGTTTGCCGTGATCCTCATGTTCGCCTCCATGGTGGCCCTGTACGGGGAAAAAATGCGCAGCTTCCGTTACGGGATCCTCCCCTTTGCGGCGGTTCTGGGAGCGGTGGCGGCGCTGATGGTACTGGAGCCGCATCTTTCCGGTACCATTCTGATCCTGTCCATCGGCGCGATGATGATGTTTGTGGGTGGAACGGACCTGAAATGGTTTCTCCTTTTGCTGTGCGTACTGGTGGCGGCCGTCGGCATCGTGGTACTCATCCCCGGGGTCATCGAATATGCGCAGTCCAGGTTCCAGTACTGGCTGGATCCTTTTTCCGACGCCCAGGGAAAGGGCTTTCAGACCATTCAGTCCCTGCTGGCCATCGGGTCCGGAGGGTTTATGGGGTTGGGGCTGGGCAACTCCCGGCAGAAATACCTCTATATCCCGGAGCCGCAGAACGACTTCGTCTTTTCCATTGTCTGTGAGGAGCTTGGGTTTGTAGGCGCCGCGATCATCGTCATTTTGTTTGCGCTGCTGGTATGGCGGGGGTTTGTCATCGCCATCCGTGCCAAGGACAAATTCGGCTCCATGTTGGCGGTAGGGCTCACCACCCAGGTGGGGCTGCAGGCCCTGCTCAACATCGCGGTAGTCACCAACACCATCCCCAATACCGGCATTAGCCTCCCGTTTTTTTCCTACGGGGGAAGCGCGCTGATCATGCTGCTGGCCCAGATGGGGGTAGTCCTGTCGGTGTCCCGGCAGGCGGCGCTGGAAAAACAATAAACAAGGCCCCGGCGCACAAGGGGCCCAGCGGGAGGACATACTGTATGAAGATCCTGTTTGCCTGCGGCGGAACGGCAGGCCATATCAACCCGGCTCTGGCGGTGGCCGGCACCATCCGGCAGAAGCACCCCGGTGCAGAGATCCTATTTGCGGGAAACCCCGGCGGGATGGAGGCACGGCTGGTGCCCCAGGCCGGATTTGATTTTACCCCCATCCGGGTAAAGGGCTTTCAACGGAAGCTGAGCTGGTACAATATCAAGAACAACGTGATGGCAGTGGCCTATCTCACCACCGCGCCGTCGCGGGCCAGAAAGATCCTGGAGGAGTTTCGGCCCGACGTGGTTATGGGCACAGGGGGATATGTCAGCGGCCCTGTGGTGCGGGAGGCGGCCCGCCGCGGCTACAAGACCCTCACCCACGAGCAGAACGCCTTTCCCGGCGTCACTACCAAGCTGCTGGCCCGGCGGGTAGATAAGGTGCTGCTGGCAGTGCCGAAGGCGAAGGATTACCTGGACCCCCAGGGGGAGTATATCGTTACAGGGAACCCCATCCGGGAGGAGATTTTGTTTGCGGACCGGAACAAGGCCCGGGAGGAACTGGGCGTGGGGGATAAGATCTGCATTCTGAGCTTCGGCGGGAGCCTGGGCGCCCGCCGGGTAAACGAGGCGGTGGCGGATCTCATCGCCCATCACGCAAAAACGGGAAAGTTCCACCATATCCACGCCACAGGATCCTATGGTGTGGAGCTGCTGCCCGAGCTGCTGCGGGAAAAGGGTATTTTGGACTGGAAACAGATCCCCCATCTGGACATCCGGGAGTACATAAACGATATGCCGCGCTGCCTTGCTGCGGCTGACCTTGTGATCTGCCGGGCGGGGGCCATCACCTTAAGTGAGCTGGAGGCCGCGGGAAAGGCGTCGGTGCTCATCCCCTCCCCCAACGTGGCGGAGAACCACCAGTATCACAACGCCATGGTGCTGCAGAACGCACAGGCGGCCGTGGTGCTGGAGGAGAAGAACCTGACAGGAAAGAGCCTCTGCGAGGTGTTCGACCGGCTGTGTGCGGACCCGGAAGAACTGCGCCGCCTGGGTAAAAACGCCGCCTCCCTTGCCATAGCGGATGCAAACGAGCGCATTTACCGCGAAATCATGGACCTGTGCGGGGCATAAAAGGCCTTCGCCCGGGGCTGCAAACCGGCGGACAGGCGGGTTTGCAGCCCCGGGCGAAGGCCCGGATGTGACCGTTTCACCTTTTTTCCCTCGGGGCATAAGATGGTAACAGTTTGGCAGGCCGGAAGAGTCTGACCCGGCCCGAGGGAAAGGCGGAACCAGGATGGAACGGTACTGGATCAGAGGGGGAGAGAGGCTGCAGGGGGAGCTGCAGCTTCAGGGGGCAAAAAACAGCGCGCTGCCGATTCTGGCGGCCGCGCTGCTGGTGCGCGGTGTCAGTGAGATCCGCCGCTGTCCCCGGCTCAGCGACACAAAAAGGACGATGGAGATCCTGAAACATCTGGGGTGTCATGTCTCGGAAGAGGAGGGCACTGTGACGGTGGACGCCTCTCAGCCTGTGCGCTGCGAGGTGCCCGAGGAGCTGATGCGTTCCATGCGCTCCTCCATCATTTTTTTAGGGCCGCTGCTTGCCCGGTGCGGTCAGGCCAGGCTTTCCTACCCCGGCGGCTGCGAGCTGGGCCCCCGGCCCATCGACCTGCACCTTTCGGCCCTGCGGCAGATGGGCGCGCAGATTGAGGAGACGGGGGGATATCTCCAGTGTCGGGCTCCGGGAGGTCTTAGCGGGGCGGATATCGTGCTCTCTTTTCCCAGCGTGGGAGCCACGGAGAATATCCTACTGGCGGCGGCTGCGGCCCAGGGCGTTACCCGTGTCACCAATGCCGCCCGGGAGCCGGAGATCGTGGATTTGGCGCAGTTTCTCACCCGCTGCGGCGCCAGGGTTAGCGGCGCCGGCGAGGGTGAGATCACGGTGGAGGGGGTGCCGGAGCTTCACGGCGCCTCTCATGAGGTGATGGGGGACCGCATTGCCGCCGCCACCTATCTGGTCGCATCCGCAGTGACGGGGGGGCGTCTGAAGCTCTCCGGGGTGCGGCCGGGCTCCCTGGCCGCCATGCTCCCGGTGATGGAAAAGTCGGGGTGCAGCTTTCAGGTGCGGGGGGAGGAGCTTCGCATGGAGGCCCCCAGAAGGCTCTCCGCCCTGGGCACGGTGCGCACCATGCCCTATCCGGGCTTTCCCACCGACGCGCAGGCCCCCTTCCTTGCCATGGCTCTGACGGCCTCCGGCACCAGCGTGTTTGTGGAAAACATCTTTGAAAGCCGGTACAAACACGTGTCGGAGCTGCTCCGCATGGGCGGCCGGGTGGAAGTACAGGGCCGGGTGGCTGTGGTGGAGGGGGTGCCCCGGCTCTGCGGAGCTGGGGTCGCCGCCACCGAGCTGCGCGGCGGGGCCGCGCTGGTACTGGCGGCGCTTGCCGCCGAAGGGGAGAGCAGCATTTCCGGAGTGCAGTTTATCGACCGGGGATATGAAAATTTGGAGGGCTTCCTGACACAGTTGGGAGCAAGGATCAAAAGGGTGCCGTGTGATGAAAAAAGCCAGGAATAAGCGAATAGAAGGCAGTGCCCCGGCCCGGAAGGGCGGGGGCAGGCTTCCGCACGGCAAAAGCGGCAGAGCACAGAGGCGCACAGGAACAAAAAAACGCCGTCGCCACGGCAACAACATTCTGATGTACCTTTTGATCCTCTTCTTCATGCTCTCGACAGCGGCTGTTCTGATCTTCACCGTGTTTTTTAAGATAAAAGCCGTGGAGGTAGAGGGCGGCGAGCGCTATCGGAAGGATAAGCTGATCGCCACTTCCGGCATCCTGCTGGAGGAAAACATGTTCCGCCTGGATGACAGGGCCATTGAAAAGAGAATGGTGGACGGCTACAGTTATATCGAGTCCGTCCGGATCCGCCGGGAGCTTCCGGAGACGGTGGTGCTGGAGATCAGTGAAGCGGCTCCCCTGGGAGCGGTGGACCAGGGGGCGGGATATATCCTGATTGGAGAAAACCGCCGGGTACTGGAAAAGGGCGTTCCCAATCCGCCGGAAGGAGTTCCGGTGGTGCGGGGTATCGAGGCGCTCTCGCTGAACGAGGGGGATTATATCCCTGAGGAAAACGCGCGGCAGCTGACACTTTTGGAGGCGTTTATCACCGCGGTAAAGGAAAGCGGCTTTTCCTATTATACGGCGGTGGACCTTTCCGACCCTTACAACCTGACCATGTATTACGGTGATCAGATCACCTATCTTCTGGGGACGGAATCGGAACTTGCCTATAAGCTGGCGTCTATCCGAAAAGTGCTGGAGCAGGAAAACCTCATAGAGAGTTTTGAGGGCACCATAGATGCTTCCTTTGAAGGCGAGGTGTGGACAAGGCCCAGCCGAAACCCGTCTCCCGTCCTCCCGGAGAGTGAATTGCCGGAAGAAAAACCGGCTGAACCTGTGGAAGAGGAAGAAAGACAGGAGGCCGCCGGTGAAGAGCCGGAAGATGAGGCTCCTCAGGAGGAACCGGCAGAGGCTCCCCCGGAGGAAAGCGGGGAAACGGAGGAGAGCGGCGAAAGCCGGGAAGACTAAAGAAAACCGGATGATTCTTTGCAAAATGGCACAAAAATTGCGGGAAGAGCCGGAGTCAGGGTTGAATTAAAGCCTGAAAAATGGTACATTTAAATAAATGCAGGTTCGCCGTAAAAGGCATGCCTTTATAAACTTGATTAACTGGGCGCTGCCCGATGGATGTACAGCAGGGCACGCTGTTTGGCAAAAGCCGAAGGAATCATACAGGGTAAGGATATCCACAAAAGCTTTAGGGGGAAACGGAATGCTGATGAATTTTGAAATCGACAACCATTTTGACAAGGGTGTTGCCATAAAGGTAGCCGGCGTGGGCGGCGGCGGCGGAAACGC